>JBBIKI010000021.1:15586-37732 GCA_037445535.1 Acidobacteriota bacterium
ATTCATGCTACCATTCCCTCGTGGAGGTGCGCGTGTCCAGCCTTGCCACCGTGGTCATCGTGGGACGCCCGAACGTGGGCAAGTCCACCTTTTTCAACCGGCTCCTCGGCCGGCGCAAAGCTCTAGTGCACGACCTTCCAGGGGTCACGCGGGACCGAAACGTGGCGATGGTGCGCCACGAGGGCAGGACCTTTCAGCTCGTGGATACGGGCGGCCTTCTGGGCGCCACCGAGGATCCCCTCATTTCCCTCGTGGAAGACCAAGTGGCCGTTGCCATCGAGGGAGGCGATAAGGTCCTTTTTGTGGTGGACGCCAAAGAGGGCCTCATTCCCCTGGAACGGGATCTGGCGGCCAGGCTCAGGAAACTCGGCAAACCCGTGGCCCTGGTGGTGAACAAGGTGGACGTGGAAGGCCACGAACCCCGCGCGGCAGAGTTCCACGCCCTGGGGATCTCGCCCGTCTTCACCGTCTCCTCCGAGCACGGCGGAGGCTTCGAACCGCTCTGGGACTACCTCCTGGAGGGCCTCCCCATCGAGGACGCGGATGAGGAGGCCGATGCCCCTCCCAAACCTCCTGAAGAAGGGGGCGCCATCAGGGTGGCCATCGTGGGCCGCCCCAACGTGGGAAAATCATCCCTCCTCAACCGCCTTCTGGGAGAGGAGCGCGCCGTTGTTTCTGCCATCCCCGGCACCACGCGGGATCCGGTGGACTCCCCTATCACCGCCCACGGGAAGGATTTTCTGTTGGTGGACACGGCGGGCATCCGCCGCCACAGCAAGACGGGTCCAGGCGCCGAGATTCTCTCCGTGGTTCTGGCCCGGCGGAGCCTGGAACAGTGCCACATCGCCCTGCTCGTGGTGGATGCTTCCCAGCCGCCGGGCCACCAGGACGCCCACATCGCGGGCCTCATCGAAGCGGCCCGCCGGGGAACCGTGCTCGTGCTCAACAAGTGGGACCTCGTGAAGGGCGAGGCGGCCGCCCATGAGGCGGAGGAGGCGTTCCAGGAGAAGCTGGTCTTCATGGACTACTTCCCCATGGTGAGAATCTCGGCGAACACGGGCCGGGGGACCGATAAGATCCTCCCCGCGGTGGCCAGGGCCCACCGTAATTTCGCCCAGGCCATGCCCACGGCGGCGCTTAACAAAGCCCTCGCCCAGATCGTCGCCAAGGTTTCCCCTCCCACGATCCAGGGGAAGGAACTGAAGATCCGCTACGCCACCCAGACGGGCCAGGCCCCGCCCATCCTCACCATCTTCACCAACTCCAAGATCCCGCCCCCGCACACCTACGCCCGCTACCTCAAGAACCAACTCAGACAGGCCTACCATCTCGAAGGCTCCCCCCTCATCCTCAAATTCAGGAAAGAATAGGCACCTTCTCCCAGCTTTGATCGCAACTGGCCATCCATGCTGGAAGGATCCCACTTTCCTGGAGGCCGGGATACGCATCCCGGCCGGGTCGAGGATAGGGATACTGGCCTGCGGGACGCAAACAAAGGACGGCACGTCCGTATGAGAGCCGCGAGATCTTGTCGTTGACGTGTCCTCCACAGCAAAAAAGGGGCGGCCCGAAGGCCGCCCCCAAAGTGCTTCCCATTGAAGGGTCTCAGTGCCCCGAACAGTTGAAGGGCGTGTCCTTCGTGTTCCGGTCGGAAAGCTGGGAAACGAAATCGCTGCCCCCGTATGAACCCGTCGCCATGAACATTTTGGGGTAGTAGGTCAGAAGCATGAGCCGGGTCGAACCGGCTGCCGATCTGAAGGTCCACCGGTCTGACGTCTTCGAGACGGTCCCCTTGCCGGTGTACACGCCTCTTCCAGCACCTGACAGCACGTTGTACATCCAGTCTCCCGTCTTGCTGTCCACGCATGCCGAGGAGCGCCCGTTGTCATCCTTGAAGGACATGTCGTAGCCGCTGACGACCAGCGTGTACTGATGGTTCCCCACGCACCCCACGGGGTCCGTGGCGGTCACCGTGAACGTGTAGGTCCCCACCAGCGTCGGTGTTCCAGTAAGTGCTCCAGCCGCAGAGAAAGCTAGCCCAGGAGGCAGCGCCCCCGCGGTCAAGGTGAAGGTAAACGTGTCGCCTGCCGGCGTTGAAGTCGCGGTGATGGTCTGGTTGTAGGCCGTTCGCGTGTTTCCCGCGGGCAAAGCCGTCGGCAAGAAGGTGATCAATGCCGGGCAGTTGACCACGTGGAGGGTCACGGGGACGTTCAAGTGCCCGTAAGGCGTGTCGTTGTTGAAGGAGAGGGTGGCCAGGTAATCCCCCTGCGCCAGTCCCGCCGTGTTGTAGCTGACCGTGATGGGCTGGCTGCCCGAGGCAGGGACAGTCCCGCTCTTGATGCTTTCATCAAGCCACGGGATGTCGGCGGGCACGAAGGTCGCGAAGGAGAGGCAGTCCACCTCAGCGCCGCCGGAGAAGGCTCCAACGAGCGTCGTCGCTCCGGTGCTTGTATTGCAGGTACGCAGCTCGCCGCTGGTTCCGTAGGCAGCGATATAGAGGGTGCCGGAGACTTCCTCGAAGGACATGCCCTGGGCGTAGTTCGCGTTGTACCCAAGTGGACCGACGACAGTGCCGGCGCCTGTGGCCGGGTTGATGCTCACGAGCACGTCGTTCACGATGTCGAGGCCGTACAACTGTCCCGCGGGGTTGATGGCGATGTCAATGATGCCCGGCGCGTTGGTGATCTGGCCGACGGTCGTGGCCGCGCCCGTGGCGGGGTTCAGCGTGTAGAGCGTCGATGTGGTGATGTTGGTCGAGCTGGCATACATGGTGCCCGTGTTCGAGCAGGTAAGTCCCGTCCAACTGTCCCCGCTCACTGGCAGAGCCGACCCGATCACCGTGACGGCCGCCGTCGTGGTGTTTACAGTGACCAAGTGGTTGTTGGTGTAGTCCAGGCAGTACATCTTGCTGAAGTCGCCCATGTAGAAATGGCCGCCGAAGAGGTTCAGGCCCGTGGTCCCAATGGTAGTGAACGTACCCGGCGTGGCGGGGTCGAAGGAGACCAAAGCGCCGCTGGCCGAAAGATTGATGGCGTAAGCGGTGACGCCTGAAGGCAGAAGTTGCTGGAGGGGCTTGGCTGCGGGGCTGCCGGAACCCGGATGGCTGGACACAGGCGCCAGGCCAATGCTGCTCACTTGCGCCGCGGCGGTCTCTCGGCCTGCTTCTTCAGCTTCCTTGCCGTTCTCGCCTTTCTTCTCCTGCCTTTCCTCCGCCATTTCGCTCATGAAGGCTCGTGTCATCATTTGGGCCTTGGTGAGGCTGGGCCGAGTAAGGCCCTTTGCGAAGAGGTTGCCGGAGGGGGCGCTGACGTGGCCTAGAAGTTCGAACACGCTCCAGTGCACATCCGCTCCGCCAACATTCTGAAGGGTCAGCGGCTGCGTGCCGGTGCTGTTCGTCGGCAGGGTGATTTCGAGCGTGGCGGGAGAAGCAGCCAAGCGGCCCGTGGCCAGGTGGAAGTCCCTCTGCACCGCTCCGTAGTGGGGCACCGTCGCGGTTTGTGCATCGGTACCGTATGTGGCCTTGGTGGCCGTCATGGCGTTGGCGCCATCGGCACCGTACAAGCAGTAGAAGGCGTCAGCCACGGCCGGATCGGGCGTGGTGGCGGTGACCGCGCTGGTGCCGGCGGTGGTGTTGGTGACGGCGGCTCCCGCGAGAGGATTGCCCGTGTTGGCATCATAAGTGATGCCATAGATGAGGCCGCCGCCGGCCGGCGGGTTGCACGATGGGGTTCCTACTACAATATCGTCCAGGTGAACGTCGTTGCCATAGGCGCTGACGCCGAGGAAGCCCAGGCGCACGTCATTGGTTGGCCCCGTGAAGCCCGTGAGAGCCACCGCATGCTGGGTCCACTGGACGGTGCCATCGTAGCGTGGAATGAAGGAGCCCACGTTCTGCCACGTCGCGCCGCCGTCGGTGGAGACCTGCACCTGCACGCCGTCGGCGTCTGCCGAGTAGCCCGTGTCGTGGTACATCCAGAAAGAAAGACTCGTGCCGGTGACGCCCAAGTCCATTCCGCTGGTGCGGTAGAGCCTAGCCTCGTCGCCGGTGGATGCGCTAAAAGAATTGAAATAGACGAGGTTGGGCGTGGAGTGCGCGGATACTCCACTCGGGTAATGGGTGCCCACGTTAGTCGCCCAAGCGGGCGAGGTACCGGAAACCACAGCCATGGCCCAGCCGCTCGGAAGGGCGGGAGGCGCAACTGAATCGAAGTTCTCTACCACCGCTGGAGTAGTATAGCCCGGAGCCGTACAAGGAATAGTTGCGGCGGCGAGCGGGAAGTTCTGGGTGGTGTCCACCGAAAGCGGGCCCACGCTCGCACTGCCGGCGGTGTAGCCGTTGACCCAGGGCGTCACGGTGAAGGCATAGGTCACTCCGTCCACCAGCGTGATGCTGTAGGACCCGTCGGAGGGGTTGGTATAGATCGTGGTCCCGGGATAGCCCATGTCTCCCATGATGTGGATCGCGGCGTAGAGAGGCCATGAGGTCGCCGCATCCGAAACGGTACCCGAAACCACGTTGGAGCCGGACGATGTGAGGGAGAAGTTCTGGGTGGCGGTTCCGCCGTTGGTCACAGCCACGCCGTTGGCCGTGTTGGCCACATAGCCGAAGGCGGACGCGGTGACGTTGTAGGTGGAGACCGGAAGGGTCATCGTGTAGATGCCGCCCGCGCCCGTCTGGGTCTGAATCGTTGTGACGCCGTCGGTGGCCGAGACCGTCGCGCCCGTGATGGCCGCGCCGCCCGCCGAGGCGGTAACGGTTCCGGTCATGATTCCCGTGGGCCCGATAGAGCAGTTGGGGAACTTGAAGGCGCCAATGCGCGTGGCCCAGTTCCATCCACCGGAAGCCTGAGCGTATTCCTGCGTATACCACAGGGTGCAGTCGTCCGTGGGGTCCACGCTCATGGTGCTGTAGTCGCCCCAGCGGCTGTAGCCCGTGTTCTGGACACCAGGACCGTTGTAGAGAATGACCTCCGATTGAGGCAAGGAACCCGTGGGATCGCCCGCGAGGCGCCCGACGTAGCCAATCGATGGCTTGGTCGTGCTGTTGGACAAGCTGTAGCCCACGGCCATGTTGCCCATGTGGTCCTGCGCCGCGCTGGCCAGCCACCGGTTGATGGAGTCCGCCGGAGCGTAGGTCCCCTCCTGGTAAAGGTACCAGTCGGTATGACCGCCGTCCTTCCTCAGTTCGAACCACCGGATGCCGGCCTGTCCGCCTCCCGCGTTTACGGTAATGTTGAAGACCATCGATTCGTAGCTTCCGAAGTTCCGGTACTGGCAGCGGTACATCGCTCGATCGCCCAGCGCATCCAAGTTTTCGCCGCCCGTCGGCTGGGGGATGCAGGATCGTGTACCAATGCAAAGAGGAGTAAAGTCCGCGATGGGAATTTGTAGGCTTGGGGCGCCGCTGGAGCCGACGGTCATCGTGCCGGCGGTCCAATCTACGGCGACCTTCCAGAGGCTGATCATGTCGCTGGTCAGGTTGGGAGTCCACCACGTGCTGTCATCCACCTCGATGAGGCAGTCAGGAGATCCCGCTGGGGGGTTGTTCATTCCCTCGAAATGGCCAGGCAGAAGGTTGCCGTAGTTTGTACTAATGGTTCCGAGGTCCATCTTCAGCATGCGGGCCGTTGGATCGCCGCTGATCATCTTGCTGGCCTCAAAGACCACCACACCGGCACCATCCCAGCTACTTCCGGCGAACTGGTTACACGTCATGTAATAGCCGTCCGGCCAGACGCCGAATTTCGGGTAGTCGTTCATCACGGACGCGCTATAGTTGTAGCAGTATAGGTTCCAGGCGCCCGCGGGGTCGGCGGTCTGGGAGACGGCTATGGCAATCTTGAAGGGGCCGCTGCCACTGGAGCCCAGGTCGAACTGGCTGATCAGCCAACGGCTCCGGAATCGGTCCCATAGAACGATGGGATCCCCCCAGTTGTCCGCCGCGCACGTGCCGCCTAGCGGCGCCCACAACGTGTTGGCCGCCACGGGCCCGAAGGACGTCGTCGCCGTCCAGGTGCTGCGGTTGACGGTCCAGCCCTGGATGTGGGAGTTGATCCACTGGACGTATCCGTTGGGGCCGATGTCGCCCTCCGTGTCTGGAGGCACGACGCCGTCCAAATTGGTGATGCCGTCCATATTTAGGAGCGGGCCCGGCATTGCGGCGGCCGGCTGCGTCTCCTTGACCAGCGGATCCAGCGGTCCGCCCTCATTGGCGGCCGGTCCCATGTTCTTGGTGATGGCTTGGTTGGGGATGACGCGGTGAGTTGCCGGCTCACTTTTGCAGGTATCCGGAGCTATGCTCCGAAGGGCTGGCGAAACTGCCGTGCCCACGGGAAGCAGGACTTCGGCCTTCTTCGGACTGGCTTGAGGCGGCGCTGCCAAGGCGGGGAGCGCCATCAGGGCCGAGGCCAGACACACCATCACTCCGTCTCTCCACTTCATTTCACACCTCCTGCTGTTCTGCCCATAAAAATGCCCCATCAGGACCAGCAACCGTGGGCTCAGCTCGCCGTTCCTCTCCGGCGAAATTGCGGAACAGGCCAGCAGCTTATAGCTGGAATCAGTTCCGAAGCCCCCCGTATCACCCCCTCCAGGGTTTGATATGCGTTCTGGACACGATGATCATTTCCTCATTGGCCCTTGGAGTCGCCGCGCCCCGCTTAACTTAACGGCTTGCCGAACGTGTGACCAGAAGGGCTTTGCCCTCCGGGCCACAGGCGCGGCCGCCAGCGCCGCGGCGTCCCATGCTGCCCAGATGCCCTATCGCCGTGTCCCTCCAATTCAACCAGTTCCCCAGCATTGCTTTTGACCCAATTCCTTTGTCCGAGCCTCCGCAGGCACACTCAACCGCTCAATGCCACATGGCACCCCGCTGACGCAAGGCGACGGACCTAACTCCGCACCCTTGGTCGCAGACACACTTCAGAAGTTGTACTTTTCGCGGCCCTGCTAAACCCCCCAGAACGGAGGATTTCTCATCACCCTACCCGGTGGAATAATGCACGATTTTTCGATCAATGTAAAGCGCGCGCCAAAGCTGGAGTCTGCGGCGTTCTATTCAGCGGCGCCCGGGAGAGCTTCCACGCGCCGCCTATGCGCCCGAAAGAGAAAAGGGGCGGCCCGAAGGCCGCCCCCAAAGTGCTTCCCATTGAAGGGTCTCAGTGCCCCGAACAGTTGAAGGGCGTGTCCTTCGTGTTCCGGTCGGAAAGCTGGGAAACGAAATCGCTGCCCCCGTATGAACCCGTCGCCATGAACATTTTGGGGTAGTAGGTCAGAAGCATGAGCCGGGTCGAACCGGCTGCCGATCTGAAGGTCCACCGGTCTGACGTCTTCGAGACGGTCCCCTTGCCGGTGTACACGCCTCTTCCAGCACCTGACAGCACGTTGTACATCCAGTCTCCCGTCTTGCTGTCCACGCATGCCGAGGAGCGCCCGTTGTCATCCTTGAAGGACATGTCGTAGCCGCTGACGACCAGCGTGTACTGATGGTTCCCCACGCACCCCACGGGGTCCGTGGCGGTCACCGTGAACGTGTAGGTCCCCACCAGCGTCGGTGTTCCAGTAAGTGCTCCAGCCGCAGAGAAAGCTAGCCCAGGAGGCAGCGCCCCCGCGGTCAAGGTGAAGGTAAACGTGTCGCCTGCCGGCGTTGAAGTCGCGGTGATGGTCTGGTTGTAGGCCGTTCGCGTGTTTCCCGCGGGCAAAGCCGTCGGCAAGAAGGTGATCAATGCCGGGCAGTTGACCACGTGGAGGGTCACGGGGACGTTCAAGTGCCCGTAAGGCGTGTCGTTGTTGAAGGAGAGGGTGGCCAGGTAATCCCCCTGCGCCAGTCCCGCCGTGTTGTAGCTGACCGTGATGGGCTGGCTGCCCGAGGCAGGGACAGTCCCGCTCTTGATGCTTTCATCAAGCCACGGGATGTCGGCGGGCACGAAGGTCGCGAAGGAGAGGCAGTCCACCTCAGCGCCGCCGGAGAAGGCTCCAACGAGCGTCGTCGCTCCGGTGCTTGTATTGCAGGTACGCAGCTCGCCGCTGGTTCCGTAGGCAGCGATATAGAGGGTGCCGGAGACTTCCTCGAAGGACATGCCCTGGGCGTAGTTCGCGTTGTACCCAAGTGGACCGACGACAGTGCCGGCGCCTGTGGCCGGGTTGATGCTCACGAGCACGTCGTTCACGATGTCGAGGCCGTACAACTGTCCCGCGGGGTTGATGGCGATGTCAATGATGCCCGGCGCGTTGGTGATCTGGCCGACGGTCGTGGCCGCGCCCGTGGCGGGGTTCAGCGTGTAGAGCGTCGATGTGGTGATGTTGGTCGAGCTGGCATACATGGTGCCCGTGTTCGAGCAGGTAAGTCCCGTCCAACTGTCCCCGCTCACTGGCAGAGCCGACCCGATCACCGTGACGGCCGCCGTCGTGGTGTTTACAGTGACCAAGTGGTTGTTGGTGTAGTCCAGGCAGTACATCTTGCTGAAGTCGCCCATGTAGAAATGGCCGCCGAAGAGGTTCAGGCCCGTGGTCCCAATGGTAGTGAACGTACCCGGCGTGGCGGGGTCGAAGGAGACCAAAGCGCCGCTGGCCGAAAGATTGATGGCGTAAGCGGTGACGCCTGAAGGCAGAAGTTGCTGGAGGGGCTTGGCTGCGGGGCTGCCGGAACCCGGATGGCTGGACACAGGCGCCAGGCCAATGCTGCTCACTTGCGCCGCGGCGGTCTCTCGGCCTGCTTCTTCAGCTTCCTTGCCGTTCTCGCCTTTCTTCTCCTGCCTTTCCTCCGCCATTTCGCTCATGAAGGCTCGTGTCATCATTTGGGCCTTGGTGAGGCTGGGCCGAGTAAGGCCCTTTGCGAAGAGGTTGCCGGAGGGGGCGCTGACGTGGCCTAGAAGTTCGAACACGCTCCAGTGCACATCCGCTCCGCCAACATTCTGAAGGGTCAGCGGCTGCGTGCCGGTGCTGTTCGTCGGCAGGGTGATTTCGAGCGTGGCGGGAGAAGCAGCCAAGCGGCCCGTGGCCAGGTGGAAGTCCCTCTGCACCGCTCCATAGTGGGGCACCGTCGCGGTTTGCGCATCGGACCCGTAGTTGGCCTTATAGGCCGTCATGGCGTTGGCGCCATCGGCGCCGTAGATGCAGTAGAACGCGTCGTCCACGGCCGGATCCGGCGTGGCGGCCGTCACCGCGCTGGTGCCGGAGGTCGTGTCGGTCACCGTTGTTCCGGCGACAGGAGCGAGGCTGCTGGCGTCGTAGGTATTTCCGAAGATGAGGCCGCCGCCCGCGGGTGGCGAGCATGCGCCGAGAAGCACCACGTCGTCGATATAGCAATCGTTGCCATAGGCACTGATGGCGTTGAAGCCCAGGCGCACGTCCGTGAGGTCGCCTGAGATTCCGGCGAGGATCACGCTGTGCTGGGCCCATCCCGTGGCGCCCGTGTAGCGCTGGATGGCCGTCCCCATGTTCTGCCAGGTCGAGCCCGCGTCCGTGGAGACCTGGACCTGGACCAGGTCGAGGCTAGTGTAGCCGGTGTCGTGGTACATCCAAAAGGAGAGGCTGGGGCCGGCGATACCTGTCAGGTTCACGCCCGCATCACTTCGATACAGGCGGGCGGCGTTCCCGGAGCTAGCCGAATAGGAGTTGAAGCGCGCCACGTTGGGTCCGCTGTGGGTGCCACCTCCGGAGGGGTGCGTCGTCCCCGCGTTGGTGGTCCATGCCGTGGAGGTGTCCGTCCCTGCGGTGCGGGTCATGGCCCAGCCCGCGGGAAGTGCCGGCGCGGTGACGCCGTCAAAGTTCTCGGACAGCAGGATGGGTGCCGTGTAGCCCGGCGCCGTGCATGAGCCGGCGGCGGCCATGGTGTAGTTCTGAGTGGTCGTGCTCGCGAGGGGCCCAATGGTCGTGGCCAAGGGGGTGTATCCGGCCATGTAGGCCGTCCCGCCCACGTTGTACACCATGGCGCTGAAAAGGGTAACGCTGTAGGCACCGGTGAGCGGGTTGGTGTAGACCGTCTGGGTCGGTAAGCCGGAAGAGGAAAACGCGAGGGTCGCGTAGAGCGGCCAACCCGTCACTGCATCCGTCACCGTGCCCGTCACCGTGACCTGGCCCGCGGTGGACAGGTTGAAATCCTGGCGGACCGTGGCGTGCGCCACACCGGTGGGAGCGGCAGTGCCGTCGGCGTAAGTGGCCTTGCTGGCCGTGAGGGCGTTGGCACCCGCCGCGGCGTAGACCGCGTAGAAACCCTCCGTGTCGGAGGTGCCGGTGAAGGCCGTGGTCGCATTGACCACGGAGGCGCCGGCGATGGCATTGGAGGTGGCGGCATCGGAGACGAAGCCGACGATGAGGCCGCCGGCGGGGGCGCTGCATGAGGCACCGATGATCACGTTATCCAGGTGGCAGTCATTTCCATAGGCAGTGGTGCCCAGGAAGCCCACGAGCACATCGGTGACGGGGCCGGTGAAGCCGGTGAGCGGGATGGAATAGGACGCCCACCCGCTGGTGCCGTCATAGCGCGAGACCGGGCTCCCCACGTTCTGCCAGGTGGTCCCGCCGTCCGTGGAGACCTGCATTTGCACGTTGTCGTCGTCCGAAGTGTACCCCGTGTCATGGTACATGTAGAAGCTCACGGACGGGGAAGGGATGGCCGAAAGGTCGACGCCGGCCGTGCGGTAAAGACGGGCCTGGCCCGAGCTTGCCGAGAAGGAGTTGAAGACGGCCACGTTGGGCGATGAAATCGTTCCGCCGCCGCTGGGGTGGCGCGTCCCGGCGTTCGTGAACCACGTGGGCGAGCCGGACACGGTCGTCGTCGCCCAGCCCGCGGGAAGGGCCGGAGCCGTGACCGAGTCCCAGGTCTCCACGAAGCCGCTCTGGGTGTACCCAGGTGCGCCGCAGTTGTTGACGTCCAGGGCGAAGTTCTGCGTCGTGGGCCCCGCCACCGGTCCCACGGAGGCCGTGCCGGTGTTGTATCCGGGGACGCGGGAGGTCACCGTGAAGGTATAGGTGGATCCGGCCGTGAGGGTGACGGAATACGCGCCCGTGGCGAGGTCGGTGAAGGTGGTCATGCCGGCCCAGCCGGGTGTCGTGATGTGGATGGAGGCATAGAGTCCCCAACCCGTGTTTGCGTCGGTGACCGTGCCCGTCACCGCATAGTTGGGCGCCGCGGCCAGCACGAAGTCCTGGGTGGTCGTGTTCCCCAGGGTGACGCTGACGCCTGTGGCGGAACCGGGAAGGTACCCGAACACCGTGGCGGTCATGTCGTAGGTGCCCACCGCCACCAGCGGCATGGTAAACACGCCCGAGGCGTTGGTGGTAGCCACGTAGTTGTAGCTCCCCGAGACGGCCTGGACGGCCACGCCGGCGAGCGGGGTGCTGGTGACCGAATCCCGCACGGTCCCGGTCATCACGCCTGAAGGCGTCGAGGGGCTGAGCGCCACGCAGTTGGACATGAGGCCCGTGCAAACGATGTTGCTTCCAATAGCCTGCACCCGGTAGTAGTACACCATGCCATCGATGGCCTGGTTGTCCACATAGGACGCCGTGGCCCCGCTGTAGATCTTGGTGTAACCGGCGTCGCAGCCGCTCTCGTTGCGGTAAAGGTCGTAGGTGGCTGCGCCCGCTACGGTGTTCCAGGAGAGCGAGTTCGAATTGCTCCCGGAGCTTCCGCCTAGCGTGGGGGCGGTGATAGCGGTACAGCCCGTGTGATCGGTGTTGTTGACGGTGGTGCAGGCGATGGCGTGCCGGTTGAACGCGTCGTAAATGGCGCTCGCATGGGGCGTCCCGTTGCTGAGGTCGCCATCATCGTCGTCGACGACCCGGAACACCGTAAAGAGGTTCCCGGCGCCGCACCCATTGGTGGTGGCAAGACTGGGGCATGCATACGCCGCCGTGGCTGTGGAACGGCTTCGGTACCAGAGCTTGTCCGCCAAAATCCACGCCGAGTTCTGGTCGAGTCCGTAGGGTTTGGCGGCGTTCACCAGGTCCCTCGCGGACAGGTCCCACAGAGCCTGAGAGGAGATGGCCGATTCGCAGTGGCCTTCATACCCGCAAGGGCCGGCATAGCTGGGCTTTAGCCAGCACGCGAAGCCGGAGCTAGCGTTGAGCATCGTGGGGATGGCCGGGGTATTGTCGGTGTGCTTGGCCCAATCGAGGTCGCGGATGCCGGTGCAGTCGCTGCACGGGTTGCCGTAGCCGTCGCAGTTGGACCCGATGAAGAAGCCGTTGCCGCCGCAAGAAGTATGGGACTGTAGAGCCGCAGACCAGTCGCCGTAGGTTTCTCCCGTTCCGTTGTCGGGGCTGGAGCCGTTGCCGTCGTTGGTGTCCATCCCGTGGCCCCACTCGTGGAGCGCCACGCCGGGGATCTCGCCCGTGTTGGAGCACACCCAGGACATATAGGTGCCCGATTTGAAGAAGTTCAGCGAAGTGCCGTCCCAGTATGCGTTGCAGACCTGGTTGAGATTGACGTTGTCGTTCACCTGCCCGTTCAGCCACGCGTTTCCGGGCATGTAGGTCAGGGCCTTCATCTTGATGAGGTTGATGGCGTAATACTGGGTGCGTGCCGCGTGGGTGTTGCCCTCGCCGCCAAAGCCGGGCGTGACGCAGTCCGTTCCTGAACTCGTGCCGAAGTTCAGGTCGCCGGTGGTGGTAGAGAGGCTGATGGCCCCGCCGCCGCAACCCTGGTCGGTGATTTTGACGTACTTGCCATTCAGCGCGGAGGTGGCGTCATTGCCGGAAAAGATGCCGCCCGCATCAGCGTAAAGGCCTCCGCCCAGGTCCGCGAAGGGCATGGGGCGGTCGGCCTCGGGCGCCGGACGGTCCCCAGGAAACACTCCCCCATGCACGCTGCCGTAATCGTTGATATCCGTAAAGGAGAGAACCTGCCCCGTGTGGGCGTCCACACGTGACTCCCACGTGCCCATGACGCCCGCCCTACGGAGGATGATGACGTACACCAGGCGGTAGGAGACCCCGGTTCCGGGTTCGACGAGCGCGCCTGAAAGAGCCTCGGGAGTGGAAACGGGGATGATCAGGAGCCGCCCCTTATCCACGATGGTGTCCATGGACGAGCGCCCGCCCAAATAGCCGAATACCATGTCCTGGGCGGCCTCAGGTGACAAGGAGGGATTCGGGTCCAGCCGGCTCAGGCTGGGGTCGATGTATTCAGCTCCGAATTGAACCAAATTGCCATGATTGAGCCTAAACACGACCCGCGCCTTGTCCACGGGTATGCCGCCATAGGTCCAGTTGTACTCCAGGAAGTAGAGGTAGCCGGCTGCGGCACCGCTGGCCGCCTGATCGAGGACCAGCGTACCGGGCGCCGTAGTGAGAAGCCCGTTGTTGGCCGAGAGGAACGCCCGCGCCTTGGCATCGAGGCCGTTCATGTCGGCCGCGTAGGCCTTGCCACCGAGCCAGGCGATGCCCCGGCCTTCCACGAGGCTGGGGTTGCCCGTCACGCGGTCGTAGATCATGGACCAGGTGCCGCCCGACCGCGTCAGGAACCCGTCGAACGCGGCGGCGGTCTTGTCCACCGCCGCTAATTTAAGAGGTCTCAGTTCGTTCAGATCGGCCTGTTGGACCACCACCCGTGTCTCAGGGCTGGCAAAGACCAGATCGTCTAACGAATCATGCCCGTTCTTGACCCTCTGAGCCGCCGACGGAACCGCCAGCGACGCGGCGAGCAAGCACGCCAATGCCGCCCAATGCCATTTCATCTGTGTTCCCCCTCTTCAGGTACGTCACTTCATTTGGCAGACACCTCTTCCCGATACTCCCGACGATGCCCTCGCGGCCGCGCTGAGGTCCCTTCCCATACATGGCGGCTCTGTGACATAGGGCAACGGGCCCGATCCCGCACCCTTGGGGCACGCGTTACGCCTGTGTTTTCGCGGTCTTACGAGAAGTCCCCCTCCCTACGGGGAAGCCACCCTCACCCTAACCTGGCTTAAGTATGCACATGTTCAATATCAGGATGCAACACCTACCCACGCCTGTTCCCTGGCGCCGGCCGCGGCCTTGTTGCCACAGGATCGGTGGATGGCGGGGTCAGCCCCGCGAAGACTCCAGCTCTGGCAGGATGAGCCGAACGCGTCCGCGGTCGCGGCAGGTGTTTAGGAGGGCGGGAATGTCCGCGCCAAGGATGGGATGGCGCCAGGGCATCGCGAGCTCAGCGAGGGGCTGGAGGATGCTTCGCCGGTTCGGCAGTGCCGGATGGGGCAGGGTCAGGACGGGCGTTTGGATCACGAGGGACCCGCAGAAGAGGATGTCGATATCCAGTGTCCTGGGGCCATGGCGTTCGGCCCTCCGGCGCCCGAGGAGAGTTTCCACCCGCTGGCAATGGCTCAGGAGGAGGGGCGGAGGAAGCTCCGTGTCCACCCAAAGGGCCTGGTTGATGAACCACCTCTGCGGGCGGCATTCTACGGGCTCGGTCTCGTAGAGGGAGGAGGCGTTCAAGATGCGAACGAGCCTCCCCGCGCAGAGGTAGGTTCGGGCCATGGCCAGGAAGGATTCCCGCCTGCCCACGTTGCTCCCCAGGGCAAGGGCCGTAAGGCAGCGCGCGGAGGTGGCGGGGGCCCGGATCACGGCGGGGCTCAGAGAGTGAGATTGAGGCCCTCGTAAGCGCAGAGGGCTTGGGGAAATTCGGCGCGGGCCATGGACTCCTTGGCCCGGATGGTATCGTCGTTCTGGAACGCATCGTGGTGGTTGAGGACGAGCCTGGAGACGCCCGCCTCCCGGGCCGCGTCGATGCAGTCTCTCCACGTGGAATGGCCCCAGCCTTTCCGCCGCTCCGCCTCCTCCAGGCTGTTGTTGGAATCCATGACCAGGAGGTGGGCACCCCTGGCCCGGTCACGCAGGAGGCGGTCCATGGCACCGCCGTCGGGCTCCGTGTCCGTGGCGTACACCGCTCTCCTGTGCTCCGATGCCACCACGTAGCCGTTGGAACCCTGAGGGTGGTTCAGGTCGAAAGGGGATACAACCAAGGGGCCAATCTCCACGGGACCGTCCATGACCACAAAGTCCAAGTCGGCCGCCACGGCATCGAGGGGGATGGGGCAAAAGGGCGGCACGAGCTGGTTGCTCAGGACGGCCTGCACGCCGGGCCGCCCATAGATCACGAGGCGCGTCCCCTTGCGGTACACGGGTTTAAAAAAGGGCAGGCCCTGAATGTGGTCCCAGTGAAAGTGCGATAAAAACAGGTGGATCGAGTCGCAATTGGGGAACCGGGCCTGTTCCAACTGGTCGCCCAAGGCTACGATCCCCGTGCCCGCGTCGAAAATGAGGCGGTCCCCTCCGTCCTCCCAAATGCCGAGGCAGGACGTGTTGGTCCCGAAGTGGACCTTGTCCCGGGAGAAGCAAGGAGTACTGCCGCGCACGCCCCAGAAGGTGATGTCCATGGGTCCTCTTGCGGGCAAGTGAATCACGAAACCGGCCCCCGTGTCTACGCGAGGGCCGGTTCCAGATTCGTCCAACGGTGCGGAATGTGAGCCGGATCACACGCGCCTTCTGCGCGCCGCCGGCAGGGCCCATAGGCCTAGAAAGGAAACCCTGCATAGCCCAGCCGGTTCATGGCCTTTTTCAGGGAGGATTCGAGGATGTCCAGGAAGGCCATGGCCTGCTCTCGGTCGATGATGAGCGGAGGGCAAACCCGGAGGGTGTTGGACCCGGCTCCCAAGAGGAGAAGCCCCGACCTGAAGCACTCTTCCACCACTTCGTCGCGCAGCTCTTTGTTCTTCTCCCGGCCGATGCGGTCCTTCACGATCTCCACACCGATCATGAGGCCCTTCCCCCGAACGTCACCAATGACTTCATAGCGCCCCATCATGTCCTTGAGCTTGCCCATGATGAACTCGCCTTGGCTCGCCGCGTTGGCCGCGAGTTGCTCGTCCACCAGCCGGAGGGTTACCTCGGCGGCGGCGCAGGAGAGGGGGTTGCCGCCGAAGGTGCTGGCGTGGCTCCCGGGCGGCCAGTTCATGATGTGGTCGGAAGCTACGCAGGCCGACAGGGGCAGGCCGGAGGCGATGCCTTTGGCCAGGCAGGTGATGTCGGCGGAGACGCCGAAGTGGGCCATGGCCGAGAACTTACCCGTCCTGCCCACGCCGCACTGCACCTCGTCGGCCACCAGGAGTATCCCATGCTTGTCGCAGATCTTTCGCAGCCCTTGGATGAACTCCGCGGGGGGCACCACGTAGCCGCCTTCTCCCTGGATGGGCTCCACGAAGATGGCGGCCACCTCGCCTGGCGGGACGGTGGTCTTGAAGACCGTATCCTCGATGAAGGAGACGCATTCCATCTTGCAGGAGCCGTAGGTTTGGCCGTAGGGGCAACGGTAACAGTAACCGTAGGGAACGTGGGTGACGCCGTCCATGAAGGGGAAGAAGCGCTCCTTCTGAGCCGCCTTGCTTGCGGTGAGGGCCAGGGCCCCTGTCGTGCGGCCGTGGAAGGCGCCGTAGAAGGCGATGAACCGCTTGCGCCCCGTGTGGTACTTGGCCAGTTTGATGGCGCATTCGATGGCCTCGGCCCCCGAGTTGCCGAAGAAAACCCGCTTCGTGCCTTTCCCGTGGACGTGCCGCGCCACCCGCTCGGCGGCCTGCACCTGGCTCGTGTAGTAGAAATCCGTGCCGCTGATGTGGATGAGCTTGTCGGCCTGGTCCTTGATGGCTTGCACCACCTCGGGGTGGCAGTGGCCCGTGGAGACTACGGCGATGCCCGCCGCGAAGTCAAGGAAGTAGTTACCGTCAGGGTCCTTCACGATGGCGCCGAAGGCCTCCTCCGCCACCAGGGGGTAGCCGCGGGTGTAGGAGGTGGAGACGTACTTGTGATCACGGGCGATGAGGGCCTTCGCCTTGGGTCCTGGAAGTTCCGTGCTGATCTGCGGCAACTTGGGAAAGTTGGGAGTCATGGCTGTCCTCTCTATTCGGTAGTGATTGGGTGATCAAGCGATCGCGTGATCAAGGACGGCATGAATGCGAGGGCCTCTCAATCACCCGGTCGCACCCTCTCATGGATCACGTGGCCGCGGCAATGTCCTTCCGATAATGCATACCGTCAAAGTGGATGGTTGAAACGGCTTGGTAGGCCCTGGCCCTGGCTTCCTCGCGCGTGGCGCCCGTGGCGGTCACGTCCAGCACCCGTCCGCCCGAGGTGACGGTCGTCCCGCCCTGCCGCTTCGTCCCCGCGTGAAACACCGTGACCCCGGGGAGCGCCGCGGCTTCGCCTAGTCCCGTGACGGCCTTGCCCGTTTCACAGGAGCCCGGGTAGCCTCCGGAGGCCAGGACCACCGTTACGGCGGCATTCTCCTTCCAAGCCACCATGGCTGGTTCAAGCCTTCCCTCGGCACAAGCCAGGCAGATCTCCACGAGATCACCGTCGAGCCTGGGGAGGACCACCTGCGTCTCCGGGTCCCCGAAACGGCAGTTGAACTCCAGCACCTTGGGTCCCTCGCCTGTGAGCATGAGCCCCGCGTAGAGGACGCCGCGAAAGGGACTCCCCTCAAGGGTCATGCCCGCAAGGGTAGGCCAGATCACGGAACCCATGGCGGCTTGGATGAGATCCTCGCTCATGCGGGTGGCCGGGCAGTAGGCACCCATGCCGCCCGTATTGGGACCTTGGTCCCCGTCCAAGGCACGCTTGAAATCTCTGGCGGGGGGCATGGGCACCGCCCGTTCCCCGTCGCAAAACACCAGCAGGGAGGCTTCCTCGCCAGAAAGGAACGCTTCTACGAGCATGGTGTCGCCCGCGGCGCCGAATTCCTTCAAGCCTAGGATGCGGTGTGTTCCCTCCAGGGCTTCCTCCCGGTTCTGGCAGATGAGCACGCCCTTTCCCGCCGCCAGGCCGTCGGCCTTCAGAACCAAGGGGAACGGACCGCCGTACCTTCGCAGGTAGTCCGAGGCGGCCTTGGCATCGGTCCAGACGGTGTAAGGAGCCTGCGGGATGTGATGGCGGTCGCAGAACTGCTTCGAAAACACCTTGGAGGATTCGAGCCGCGCGGCCGCCCCCGTGGGACCGAAACAGGGGATGCCCGCCGCCGTGGATGCGTCCGTCAAACCCATGGCCAGCGGCACTTCTGGGCCGGCCACGATGAGCCCTACGGCGTGGTCCCTGGCGAAGGACACGAGCCCCGCCACGTCCTCCCCTTTCACGGGCACCACCTCATCGTCCGTGCACGCCCCGCCGTTGCCCGGCGCCCAGAAGAGGTGGCTGAGCCGCGGCGACTGCCGAAGCTTCCATGCCAGCGCGTGCTCGCGCCCCCCCGACCCCACGAGTAGAACCCGCATCCCGCCTCCGAAGCCATTCATTGTAAGGGAGATAGGCATTTCTGGTCAATGCCTGGAGGCTGGATTCGGCGGGGTGGGTGAGCCCACCCGCCCCTACCTCGTGGCCACTTCTACCCGGTTGCGGCCCTTGCTCTTGGCCGAATAGAGGGCGGCGTCGGCCCCCTTCGTGAGGCCCGTGGGACTGGAAAAAGGGTGGGGGTAAGCGGCCACGCCTACGCTTACGGTCACGGGCGCGGGCAGGCTGCCAGGGCCACCGGGCAGGGATTCCACGGCCATTCTCACCCTCTCGGCGACCTCTCTTGCCTCGGCCACGGGGCACACGGGAAGGATGACCACGAACTCCTCCCCGCCGTAGCGGCAGACGATGTCCACCTTCCTCACGGCCGCGCGGGCCGCGTCGGCCACGGCCCGAAGAACCAGGTCACCAGCGGGATGGCCGAAGGTGTCATTGACCTTCTTGAAGTGGTCCACGTCGAGCATGAGAAGGCCCAGGGGAACGCTTTCCCGCTGGCTCCGCGCCATCTCCTTCCCGATCTGCTCCTCGAAATACTTCCGGTTGAAGAGGCCCGTGAGCCCGTCCTTGATGGAATTGGCTTCGTTGAAGGTATTGAGCGCCGAGAGTTTGACCAGGGCGGCCGCCTGGCGAATGAAGTGCTCCGCCGCCCGCCGGTCTTCTTCGGCGAAGGCCTCTTCAGGCTTGCCGAGGATGCCCGCGACGCCGAAAAACTGCTCCCCCGTCGCCAGGGGGCACAAGAAGGCCGTGGCCCCCGCGGGGAAGGGTTCTCCCTCGCACAGGATGGGCATGGCCGTGTTGAGCGAGGCCGACCCGTCCAGGTACAGCGGCGCCTTTCCCTTGGCCAGCACGTAGTAGGCCCAGGTGTTCTCGCCCAGGTAGCGGAAGGGGAAGTCCTCCGGAATCCGCTTGGTGGAGAAACAGAAGAAGTTGAGCGCGGGATCCTGGACGATGCAGAAGCCGTAGGTCGCGGGGAAGAGATCGAAGAGGGCGTCGAGCATGTGGCCCGGAAGTTCCTCGGGCTTGCCCTCCGAAAGCATGGCCTCCAGCCCCCGGGCCAACCGCTCCTGCTGGTCCCTCGCGGCCCCCACCGCGCCCATCTGGGCGGCGTACGTCTCCCAGCCGTCCAGGAGGGTACTGCAGCGCCTGAGGATGGCCATGTCTTTTTCCTCGAAGGCCCGGCCCGACTCCCGGTGGCAGGCCAGGAGGCCCCGGATGTGTCCCCGGTGAGTGAGGGGCGCCACGGCCAGGCTCACGGGGCTCTGCTGCCCTGGGAGGTACCCCACGGCCTGCGGCTGGACAGGATCGGCGGCGATCTCCTTCTCTCCATCGTAAGCCAGGCCCAAAATGCCCTCCTTCAAGGGGAGAACCCTCGAGAAGGATGCCATGAGCCCGGGGCTCACGAGGGCCACCTTCCACCCTCCTTCCGCGGGAACCAGGATCACCGCGCCCTTGGCGCCCAAAAGCTGGCGGGTGAGTCCCAGGAGTTGGATCGAGAGGGCGGCCGCGTCGGGCGGCTTGTGGCCGTCCGCAAGGGAAGGATCAGGGGCCCAGGGCGGCGCATCGTCCTCCTTGCGAGCTTTGGGTTTTCTGGGCCTGAGCGACAGGAAGACGGCCGCGCCGAGGATCAGGAGCACCCCCAAAGCGGCGCCCAGAACCCCTAGCGGCGCGTCCATCGCCATAGCCCCCACGCCAGCGCGCCGATCGCTGCTCCAAGGCCGTCATGAATCCAGTCGCCGACGTCGGGGAGGCGGTCCGGAACGAAGGCCTGATGGAATTCGTCCGTGGCGCCGAAGGCCAGGGCCAGGGCCACGGCCCACAGCAGATGCTTGGGCAAGGCGGGTCCTGGGCGGGCCCCGTGAAAGGCCCGGGCCAGAAGGAGCGCGAGGACGGCGTATTCGGGATAGTGGAGCGAATCGCCCGAGACGAAACTCGGCACGGGGGGCTGGGACATGCTGGAGAGGGCGAAGATGAGAAGGGTGTATCCCAAAACGGGAACCCAATAGAGAGTGAATGCCCTTTTCGTCACCGGCCTGTCCAAAACATGAGGTAGGCCAGAGCAAGAGAGCCCAGAACCATCCACCCCAATGTCTTGCCGGCGGAGATCCAGAACCCTCTGCGGTCCCTATGGTTCAGGGTGGCGAAGAACAATGCCACGAGGACGGAGAAGAGGAAGAGCGTGAGGAAGTGGTCTTGGATCATGGCTGGCTTCCACGGAAGCCCGATCTCGCCGGCCTCATTCCTTCCTCCCTACGGCGATGTCGAAGGCATCCATGATCAGAAGCATATTCATGAGGCCCGCCGTCACCAGAAACGTGTTGCCGTAGCCGAACATCATGTCCGCCGTGTCGAGCAGGTCCAGGCGGCCCCATCCCAGGGCGCGCCCCAGCACGTAAGGCGCTCCCATGCCCATCTCCGCCACGGAGCCCAGACGGAACAGCCAGTTCATGGAAGAAAACGGGAAAAGGCCTCCGTGCAGGAGCACCCCGGCCAGAAAGGTCCCCGACACGAGGGCGAAGAACGCCCCCGCCCGGGCTCTCCTGCCGATGAACCAGTGGGAGAGGCCCGGGACGAGCAGCGTCAGAAGGGAGACACCGTACGCCTTCCAGCGGGGGAAGGACTCCGTCATGTCTTGGACCCTACTCTTCCTTTACCACGTGCAGGCGAACCTTGGGGGCTACCTCGTGATGCAGCCGGATGGGGATCTCGTAGTCGCCGAGCTTCTTGATGGGCTCGCGCAGGAGGATCTTGCGTTTCTCCACGGCGAAGCCAGCGCCGGCCAGCAGTTCCGCGATGTCCGTGGGCGTCACGGAGCCGTAGAGAACCTCCTGGTCACCGGCCCTCTTGGCGATGGTCAGATCCACGGCGGAGAACTTCTCCGCCAGGGCCTGCGCCTCCTCCTTGGCCTTGAGCTGGCGCAGATCATACATGCGCCGCTCCTGCTCCAAGACCTTCTGCGTACCTGGGGTGAACCGCATGGCAAGGCCCTTGGGCAGGAGGTAGTTGCGGGCGTAGCCGTCCTTCACGTTGACCACCGCCCCGCGGGCCCCGAGGTTATCTACTTCTTCTTTGAGGATGATCTTCATGGGGGCCTCCCTCCTAGTCCTGCGTGAACGGCAGAAGGGCCAGGTGGCGCGCCCGCTTGATCGCCGCCGTGAGCTGGCGCTGGTGGATGGAGCAGGTGCCCGAGATGCGCCGGGGGACGATCTTAGCCCGCTCGCGGAGGTAGCCGCCGAGGAGCTTGATGTCCTTGTAGTCGATGAAGGCCACGCCCGTGTCGCAGAACTTGCAGTATTTTTTGCGCTTGAACAAGTAGTCCTTCTTGTAAAAGGACTTCTTCTTGCCGTCTTTCGCGCCGCGTTTTCCGAATGCCATGGCCTTCCCCTACTCTTCCATCTCGAAATCGTCGCTGTAGATCTCCGAGTCGCCTTCGTCCGACGCGTGCTTCTTGCGTTTGGCGTAGCGCTCCTTCATGCGGGCCTCGGACTTGCGCTCCTCGTCCCTGCGGATGGTGAGATACCGCATGACGTTTTCATTGATGCGCAGGCGCGCCTCGATCTTGGCCACGCAGTCCTCCGCCAGGGATTCGTACTCGTAGAGGACGTAATACCCTTCGGTGAACTTGCGGATGGGATAGGCGAGGGTCTTCTTGCCCCAGCGCGTCACGACGATGCTGGTCCCGCCGAACCGCTCGGCGAGCTCGCTCTGAACGCCCGTCACCAGGGCCTCCAGGTCCGTCTCGCTCAAGTTGGGCGGAGACACGATGATGGTTTCGTACTGCTTCATGGAAACCTCCTCACGGCCAAAGGCCCCTTCCCCTATGGAAGGAGCAAGAAGGCGAATTGGGATGATACCACGGCTGGGGCGGAATGTCCAGTGGGGTGAGGCGGTAGC
>JBBIKI010000022.1:0-4471 GCA_037445535.1 Acidobacteriota bacterium
CCGAAGCGGGCCCGGCGCCCGGGAGGGGGGAGGGGCGCCGAAGCCCAGGCGCCCTCGGCCGCGCCGAGCACCCGTCCTCGCAAACCTTCGGGCGGCCGGGGCGGCAAGAACTTGTCTAGCGGAGGCCTTTCGCGCTTCATGGGGTCACCCCGAGCGCCTTCCGAAGGCGCCTCAAGGCCAGCCGGTAGCGGCTGGCGGCGGTGAAAAGAGAAATGTCCAGCGCCGTTCCGATCTCGGCGAAGGTGAGATCGCAGCTATGCCGCAGGTAGACGACCTCACGCTGCTCCGGCGTGAGTTTCGCCACGGCCAGGGATGCTTCCCGCTCCGCCAGGCGCTCCCCGGGACCGGAACCGCCGTCCAGGACCATGGCCTCCTCCAGGGGGACGGTTCCCCGCCGGCCGCGAAACAGGTCCACGGCCGCCCGGTGGGCCATGCTCATGAGGTAGGCCTTGGGGTTGGAGACGCCGCCCAGGGAAGCCCGGGTTTGCGCCAGCCGGACGAAGACCTCCTGAACCACGTCCGCCGCGTCCTGCGCGTTGCCGGTCCGCCAGAGGGCCAGCCCGTAGAGATCACGGCCCGCTTCGTCATAAAGCACCGCCATCGCCTCCTTTTCGCCCCGGGCCAGGGCGGCAAGCGCCTCGGCCAAAACTCCCTCGCCGGACATGACCCCCCCACGATGCTCGGTACCGCCGGGGCAAGGGGAGGACGCCTCATCCTCCCACCTGATAGACGGTGCGGCGACGCCATTTTGTCACATGACCAGCGGCCGGTTTTTGACCCGCTCCCCCGCCCCGCGTAGAATGGCCTCCGCCGGACACCACCCCGGCCCATCGAGGAGACCATGCCCGTCCAAATCTGCGATTCAACACTCCGCTCCTTTCCCCGCCGGCCCCCGATTCTGCTGCACTTTGTTCTCCACTTTTTGCGTTTCACTTTTTACGTTTCACTTTTCACTGTCCTTATCGCCTGCGCCGCCCAAAAGCCGCCGGCGGTGGAACCCCAGCCCGTCGCCTACCGCGAGATCCCGCCCAAGGTGGGTCTGGCCCTGGGAGGGGGCGGGGCACGAGGCTTTTCGGAGATCGGCGTGCTGAGGGTCTTGGAGCAGGAAAAGATCCCCGTGGACCTGGTGGTGGGGACCTCCGTGGGCAGCCTCGTGGGTGCCCTCTACTGTGACACGGGGCGCGTGCTGGACGCGGAGTTCACGGCACTGGCCGTGACGGGCGACGACCTCTTCGACTACCAGGCCATGGCCGTCTTCTCAGGCGGCTTCGTGAAGGGCCAGCGCCTGGAGGACTTCCTGGGCGCCCACCTCAAGCACCAAACCATCGAGTCCATGAAAGTCCCTTACACCGCCGTGGCCGTAGACCTCATGGCCGGCAAGACGGTGGCCTTCGAGCGGGGCTCCGTGGCCCAGGCCGTCCACGCCTCCTGCGCCATCCCCGGGGTCTTCGTCCCCGTGGAATTCGGGGGGAGGGTTTACGTGGACGGCGGCGTGACCGATCCCATCCCGGCCGACATCGCCCGTAGGCAGGGGGCCGACGTGGTGATCGCCGTGGCCATTCCCCCCGGCACTCCCGCCACCAAGCCCACCAACCCCGTCGAAGTCGCCTTCCATGCCGTCACCCTCATGTCCTCAGAGATAGGAGCCTTGCGGGCCAAAGAGGCGGACGTGGTCATCACGCCCCAGGTGGCGGGGGTGGCCTTCGACGACTTTTCCCAAAAGAAGCGCCTCATCGAGGCCGGCGAGGCGGCGGCGCGGGAGGCCATGCCCGCCATCCGGGCGGCCATGGCCGCGAAAACGCGCCGGGTTCCCGCCACTCCGGCCCCTTAAGGGAGGAATGTCCCATGCGAGCGTTACGGTTTTTTGCTTTACTGGCCGGGTGCTTCGCCCTGGCGGGATGCGCCGCCGTGCGCGTTTCCCCCGAGTCGGACCTGCGGGCCCTGGCGGCGGGACGCTCCTACACCCTCTCCGTGAACACCGGTTCCCCGGATCTGGATCCCGTGGTCTACACGATGGCCTTTGAAGCCCTCAGCCCGCTCGTGCCCCTGGGCGGCGACGCCCCCGTGGCGGGCCACGTGCAGATCACGTTCTCCGTCAAGACCCGCATGACATCGAGCTGGACCTCCTCGGGATTCGGCTCGGCCATGTCGCCCAGCAGCGCCTCCCAGGTAGCTTCGGGCACCTCGTTGCAGGGGCCCAGAACCTACGTGAACGGGCTCATGTCCGTGGTGGTGAAGGGCCCTGCGGGTGAGCTGCTGTGGTCCGCCCAGTGCGACCACAAGGGCAAATACTCCCTCGCCAACACGGCCTCCGAAGTGGCCAAGGTGTGCCTCGACGAGATCGCCTCCACCCTCAAGCGAGACAGGAAACGGGCGGGGTTGGCCTCCCCGGCCAGGAGCGCACCATGAAGCGCCTGGCCCTGGACGATGTGCGCCTTCGTCCCTTCCACCTCCTGGACCAGGAGTGGGCCCTCCTCGTGGCCGGGCCCGCCAAGCCGAACCCCATGACCGTCTCGTGGGGCGGCTTCGGGACGCTGTGGAACAAGCCCGTGGTGACCGTGTACGTCCGCCCCACCCGCTTTACCTTCGGCCTCCTGAACGGCCACCCGGAGTTCACCCTCAACGTCCTGCCCGGCGCCCTTCGTGAGGCCCTGGACGTGTGCGGGAGCAGGTCGGGAAGGGACACGGACAAGTGGGAGGAGGCCGGCATCACCCCCGAGGCATCCGAAACCGTGGCCGTGCCCAGGGTGGCCGGGGCTGAACTGGCCTTGGAATGCCGGACCCTCGCGAGTCTGGACCTGCACCCGGCGCGGTTCCTCGACCGGGCCCTGGAGAAGCATTACCCGGACAAGGACTACCACCGCGTCTTCATCGGCGAGATCCTCGCGGCCTTCGCCTCCTCGGACCGGTTCGGGGCGGGCTGAGCCCCGGAGCCCTCCGGCGCACCCCTCACGCCATGCGCGTATTCATCGTCTACGCCCACCCGCGGACGGACTCCTTCAACGCGGCCCTGTTGCGCGCCTTTGTGGAGGGACTCCGTGACGTGGGCCACGAGCCCGACGTGGGGGACCTCTACACCGAGGGTTTCGATCCCAGGTTGAGTTCTGACGAGCTGGCGCACAAGGGAACGGGGGCGCAGGAGCCCAAGGTGCGGGCTTGGCAGGAGCGCCTCCTGGCCGCCGGGGGGCTGGCCTTCATCTTTCCCATCTGGTGGTTCGGCCCTCCTGCCATCCTCAAGGGCTTCGTGGACCGGATCTTCGAGGAGAACGTGGCCTTCCGCTTCAAAGCGACGGGCCTCGTGGAAGGGCTCCTCCCCCAGAAGCGCGCCCTCGTGCTCACGACCACGGGATCGAGCGCCCTCCTCTACCGCACCTTCGGCTTCGAGAAGCCCTTTCAGAAGACCTTCTGCGACTGGACCCTCAAGGTCTGCGGGATCAAGACCGTCGAGCACGTCCTCTTCCATGATGTGGTGAAAGCGGACGACACGATCCGGCGCCGCTACATCGAGGAGGCCCGAAGGCTGGGCCGGGAGTTCTTCGGGTAGGCCCGCGAGGCCGTCCTACCAGCGGAAGGCGAAGGGCTCCGAGGCGCCACCGTTCCCGTCCCTTACCACGAGCTGAACGGTCCTGCCTTTGGGCACCAGGCTTTTAAGCCCCGTCCCCTTGGCCACGAGCCGGGTGGGATTCTTGATGACGGTGACGGGTACGGAGGCGCCGTCCGCTGTGAGGGCGACCCCCGCCTTGAAGCCCTGGCCGTCCACCAGGAGGCGGAAGGGATTGCCGGCCTTCTTCGCGCCGGTGATGCCGTAGGGGCGCGTGGAGAAGGACCAGGAGGGCCCCGAAGTCCTGCCGAGGGGGCTCAGAGCCACCACCCGCCATGTGTAGGTCTTGCCGATGTCCAGGGCGGCCGGTGCGTAACTCGGCTGTGACACGGTGGCCACCAGGGACGGCACCGTCGTGGTCCCGAAGTACACCTCGTAGCTCGTGGCCTCGCTGCACGTCCAGCTCAGTACCACCTGGCGGTCCTGGTTCCCCGCCTTGTCGGCGGGCAAGGGATCCCGGGGAACGGCCGCCTGGGCGCTTGAGACCAACTGCACGTCCAGGGCCGCGGGTCCCGTCCCCACGGCCACCTCCCGGGCCTGCTCCAGATACCCGGGCATGGAGAAGGTGGCGTGATAGGTCCGGCCGCCCTGGAGGGGCCACGCGTAGCGCCCCCGGGCGCTCGCCTGCCTGGGAACCTCGCCGTGGCCCAGGGCCACCTCCTGCAACACCACCGTGGCCGTGAGCGGCACCCCCGTGGCGGCGTCCGTGACGCGTCCCTGGATCGAAGGGTAGGTGAGGGTCTTGTCCAGAAAGAACTCCCACGCCGTCCTCTGGCGCGCCACCGTGACATCGCGCCACTGCGCGTAGTCGGGCTGGAAGGAGCAGCAGTTCACCTCGATGACGAAGGCGAAGGCGCCGTACCGGCCGTA
>JBBIKI010000022.1:4571-37170 GCA_037445535.1 Acidobacteriota bacterium
CCGGATCTGTGTAGTCCGCCAGCGCCTCGCCGGGTCCCCGGAGGGGATGGCTCACGTCCTTGAGCGTATAGGTGAATCCGAGGGCCGTGAGGTGGTCCATCGCGGCGCCGTCCACCACAATCCCCGCGGTCCCGGCGTCGCGATTGAATCCCGCCACGTCGAAGCCGGCCTGCGACAGGCGCAGGAGCTGGGCATCGCCGGCCACGGGCACCTCCACCAGGATGCGGGGCCCTTGGGCCCAAGCCATGGGTGTGGATGCCAGGAGGCCAAGCGTGATCACGGCGGCCACCGGGGCCGCCGCGAGCGTCACAAGCAACCGTTGGACCCTGCTGCAGATCAAAGCCATGCGCCACCTCCAGGGGCGGTCAGTTTATACGAATCCCTCGTCCCCTTCAGGAGTCTCCCATCCCTTTCCTTGTCTTTTCGCTTGTCACTTTTCACTATTCCTTACCCCTCCCACGTATGTCCGCAGGCAGCGCACCTGAGCCACCCCTTGCCCGTGGCGGCCGAAACGAGGTGTTCGAAGAGGCTCGTCCTAACGCCTGGAGGGGGCTCGGAGGCATTCACCGCCTCGCTCTGGCACGCGGGACAGCACAAAGACGCGCTCGGGGGCAGAGGACAGAGATCGTGGGGGTCGATGGCCGAGACGGCGTCGGGCTCGGCGTCCTCGTCGTCCTCCTGGGGCTCCGGCCCGGCCCCATCCTCGGGGGCTCCGCCCTCGTCCAAAGGCTTCCGGTGCATCTCCATCTCAGCCAGGACGGCTTCGGCCTCCTCGGCGGCGGCGGCGGGGACTTGCAGGCGGACGGGGGTTCCGGGCACGGAGAGGTTGAGGTTACCGTCGGGCACGAGGCAGCAAATTCCGGCCTGGGCCAGGACGTTCTGCGCCCATTCGGCCTCCATGGGGACAAAATACTCTCGAATCGTCACGAGGTTCCCGTTCCGTTCAGCCATGCCCGGTCCTCCCTTGGAGCACGCTCTGAGAAACGCGGCCCCTCCTATCACTTATTGCGCCCAATGCTCGATGGACCCCAGTCCCGCCATGCCGCCCGCCGCCCCGAGGAGGGCCCCGGCTCCCACCAGAAGGGTCTGGTCCCCCACGCCTAGGAAATCGTGGGAGACCCATCCCACCAGGAGGGCGTTGGGTCCTGCCACGTGGCCGATGAGCAGGTGAACGAGGAGGAGGAGGAGGAGGGCACCTACGCCTCCCAGCGCCCCCAGGGCCATGCCGCCCACCACGAAGGGGCCGCGGATGCTTGCGCCCGTTGCTCCCACGAAGTGGAGGATGGCGATCTCCTCTCTCCGGTTGAGGGCGATGATCCGGCAGATGGCCGCCACCGTGAAGACCGCCGCCACGCCGAGGGCGCCGAAGAGGACCCACCCAAGAAGCGACACGAAACGGGAGTACGTCCTCAGGCTCTCCACCCAATCCCAGTCGAAGAGGACCTGGGCCACGCCCGGCATCTGGCCGGCGCTCGCCACGAGGCGCTTCACGAGGTCCAAATTCAGGGGGAGCTTGAGGCGCAGGGCGAGGGAGGCGGGGAGGGGGTTGTCCGCCTCGCCCGCGCCCGTGGCCTTGAAGGCGGGAGCGATGCGCTCCAGGACCTTGAGGCCCTCCTGCGGGGACACATAGACCACCGAATCCACAGAGGGGTCTTTCTCGAAGAGGCGCGTGAGCTCCGTAACCCGCCCGGGGGACACGCCGTCGTCGAGGAAAACCCTCACCTCCAGGTCGCGTCCCCAGGTCCGCAGCATGGCGTTCACGTTCCCCGTGAGGTACTGCGAGAAGCCCAGAACGAAGAGCGAGAGGGTCACTACGAACCACGCGAAGCCGTAGAGCGCTTTATGGCGGCGCAGGTCCAGAAATGCCTCCTGAAGGTAGTAAATCAAGGTGCGCAGGAGGGTCATGGCGGGAAGCCTTCGAAAGGCAGGCGAGACGAGGACATGAGGAGCTGAGGGGGTGCCGAAGCACATGAACGGGACGGCACGTCTTGCTTTCGGCCCATCATTCCCTCATCTCCTGACCTTCTCATCTCGGCTCTTCCCCTTCCTCCACGACCCGCCCTTTGTCGAGGAGGATGACGCGGCCGCCGAACTCGGTGATGAGGTGCTTGTCGTGGGTGGCCACCAGCACGGTGGTACCCGAGGCATTCACCTCCTTGAACAGCGTCAGAATCTCTCGGGCAAGCTCCGGGTCCAGGTTGCCCGTGGGCTCGTCGGCCAGGAGGATCACGGGGCGGTTGATGAGGGCCCGGGCGATGGCCACGCGCTGCTGTTCCCCCCCCGAGAGCTGTTCAGGAAAGGAGGACATGCGGCCCTGCAGGCCCACCCACCGAAGTGCCTCGAAGGCGCGCCGCTTGCGCTCCTTGGCGGGAACCCCCTGGATGGTGAGGACGAGGGCCACGTTCTCGTAGATGGTCCGAGAGGGGATGAGGCGGAAGTCCTGGAAGACCACACCGACGCGCCTGCGAAAGGAGGGCATTTGGCGAGAGGTGAGCGATTCAAGGCTCCGGCCGTTCACGAGAATCTGCCCGGCGGAGGGCCTGATCTCCCGGATGATGAGTTTGAGCAACGTGCTCTTGCCGGCCCCCGAGGAGCCCGTGACGAAACAGAACTGGCGCGGGTGCACCGTGAGCGTCACCCCGGCGAGGGCGTGGTGGCCGCCGCGGTAGGTCTTGTCCACGTGATACAAGCGAATCATGGGCGGATGGAGGCCGTGATCTGTTTGAACCGACGGGTTTCCCGATCCATTGCCCCTCCGCTCGGGACGTCGTGAAGGTCCATTGTATCGAAGGGAAGCCCCGGCGGCAAGAAGATTTCACCGCTGGAGGTGGCTGTAGGGAGGCAGGGTGGTGAGCCGGCCATCTTCGAGGGGCCCGCCCACGGTGAAGTGGTAAAGGTCTTGAAGGACGTCACCTCTCAACCCCAAGAGGCGGTGGACTTCATCGTCGAAGTAGCAGCCGATGCCGGTGCCTCGAAACCCCCAGGCCTCCGCCTCCAGGTAGAGGGACTGGCCCATGGCTCCCGCTTCCCAGAAGAGGGTTCGGTAGGCCCACGGCCCCTCCACGAAAGCTGCCTCGAATTCGGCGAGCATGGCGAGGGAAAAACACGAATCGGCGGCGATGTCTTGATGGCAAGAGATGAGTCGCGCCACGCGGGTCACGTCCTCAGCCAGCAGGCGCCAGAGCCTGAGGTGGACAGGACACCCCGGAACGCCGGCCCATTCCCAACCCGGGCCTACGGTTTCCCGAAGCACCTCTTCTCCCTCCGCGCTGCGAGCCAAGAGGTAAAGGCCCTGGGACAGACCTTCCACGCGGTGGACAAATACCAAGACGTGGAGGCGGGGCGGCCAGGAAACTGCGTCGAAAGGAGGAACCCGTGGCCTGGGAAGGAGGGCGTCGAGGATGGAGAAAAAGGCCGCCGCCGGCATGGCGGTGGTCCCGTCGTAGGCTGCTGCACTGCGCCGCTCCCTGAAGAGGTCCGCCGCGCGGGGACCGGGAACCGGTCCCGCTGGAAACGGGAGCGGAGGGATGGGCTCCTCCCGCCGGCACCGCGTCCTCGGCTTCCTGACGGCACGCTCCGCCTCATCGATGGCGAGCCAATGAACGGGGCGGATGCTCAAGGTGTTGGCCTGTCCGGCCCAGGGCATATCCCGAAGAGCCTCCAGGAGCCGGGCGGGCTCCGGAGAACCGGGCTCTGGACCCACCCGGATCAGTAGTTCCGGCACCTCCCGCTCCTCCGCCAACGGCCCTTCCCCTCCCAGGCCCAAGAGGGCGGCCACGTCGTCATCGGCCCACGTTTCCAAGAGGTACGCCTCCCAGCCCAGGGCCGCCGCGGCGTACCTGAGGGAGGCCAGGGCATGGCCCGCGTCGTGCTGGCAGTACCGGTAGGCCCGTTCGCCGTATTTCCAGGCCTCGCGCCAGGGGATGGAAGAGAGGCCCACGATCACGCCGCCGGGTGAGAACGCCTCGTCCCATCTTTCTCCTGGCTGGGCGCGGCGCTCGATGGCGTGCTCTCTGGGAAGGTAGTGGTAGACGCCCCGGTCCAGGCCGGGAATGGAGGGGCAGACGAGGTAGCCCTCCGTGGGGTGCAGGTTGCCGCTGGACGGGTTGCAGCGCAGGGCCCAGGAGACAGCCCCTACGGATTTCCACGCCGAAAGGCCCAAGGACATCTCAAAGAGGATGCCCAGGTTGTCTCCCGTGAGGGGCCGCGGCGGTACCGATCCCGGCCGCTTCAGGGCGGCGTAGGCGGTGCCGAGCTCACTGGCCCCCAGCCGCCACTCGTGGCGCGGGGCGCCCTCGTAAACCCTGAAGGGGTCCGGCTGATTGGGCCAGTCAAGGCCCGCCGGCCCGGGCGCGTAGCGCGTCTGGTGGTGTTTGGTCCTCTCGTGGTACCGAAGAATCCCTTCAATCTTCGTATCCATGGCCCCTTGTTGCCCTGCGGCACTTCATTAACTCCCCACCCGTGGCTCCCATTCCCAGCCACGCACGGCATGAAGGTGGTTCAAGGTTTGTTATCTGGTTTACTAGGAGGCGTTCATGAAAAACCGGGTGGTCGTCCTGGCGTGGGTGGGTCTTGCCCTGAGCATGGCCGCGTCCCTGGCTCAGACCAGCGGAAGTTCCTTTTCCTCCGCCGTCCAGCCCATCTTCGACCGAAAGTGCGCCAAGTGCCACGGTATGAAGGACCAGAAGGCCAAGCTCAACCTGAGCGATGGCAACGCTTACGCCGCCCTCGTGAACGTGCCCTCCACGGAGGTGCCCGGCATGGCGCGGGTGAAGCCCGGGGACCCCGAGGCCTCGTACCTCTGGCTCAAGCTGGAGCACCGCGCCCCTAAAGGGAGCGGCATGCCCAAGGGCTTCTTCTTCGCCGGGCACCTGAACCAGCAGGACATGGACACCATCAAGGCCTGGATCGCCGGGGGCGCCAAGCCCTGATTGGGGCGAGGCCCTTTTTGGGCGCCACGAGACTCCAACCCTCCCCTTAACTCTCGGGGGCATATACCCCACTTCTTGGAGGGGTAAGCCTTGGCTTGGCCGCGCAGCGCTCTCCGCGCTGCAACGCATAAAATGTCCTATGGACAAGGAGTTCATCGCCTTTTGGCGATGGCCGCCCCCCGGCCCAATGGCGCCATATCACCCTATTCCCACCTCCGGCGGAACCCTGCCCTAACGCTGGGGAGACGATTCCCCCTTTCAAATCGCGCGGCCCTCCAGTAAAGTAATTTCTGCAAGCACAATGGGGGGGGAAGACCAGGGAACCATAGGCTAGGAGGGCCGCATCGTGTCAGAGAGGGGCAAAGAGCTATATCGCAACACGCTGAGTTACTTCGGATTTCTCATCGTCGCCTTCAACGCTCTCCTGATTCTCGCCACGATCCTATGGGGCTTCGGCATCAAGCAGCCGGCCCCCTACCTGGGCATTTTCACCTACATGGTGTTCCCCGCCTTCCTCTCCGTGGGCGTGGTGCTTGTCCTTTACGGCATGCGCCGAGAAAGCCTGCGGCGGCGGAAGGCTCAAACTACCGAAGCGCTCCCCTACCCCAGGCTGGATCTGAACGAGCCGGCCCAACGAAAATGGTTCGGCATCGTGCTTGTAGGCGGCTCTCTCCTTGCCATTCTCATGGCATTCGTGGGGTTCAACGCTTTCGTCTTCACCGAATCGGTCACCTTCTGCGGCCGGATCTGCCATACGGTGATGCAGCCCGAGTACACGGCCTACCTCAATTCACCACATGCTCGGGTGCGGTGCGTGGACTGCCACGTGGGCTCGGGCGCTCAGTGGTACGTCAAGTCCAAGATCTCGGGCGCCTACCAGGTGTGGGCCGTCCTCACGCACAGCTACGAGCGGCCCATCCCCACTCCCGTGAAAAACTTGCGCCCGGCGCGTGAGACCTGCGAGGAGTGCCACTGGCCCCGAAAATTCTTCGGCGCCCAGCTCTTGCAGATCCCTCACTTCCGGTACGACGAGGCCAACACACCCGAGCAGATCAGCCTCGTGGTCAAGACCGGCGGCGGCAGCCCCAAGCTCGGCCTGAGCGCTGGCATCCACTGGCACATGATCATCAACAACACGGTCACCTTCGCCCCTGAGGACGTCCAATACCAGACGATCCCATGGGTTCAGGTGAAGGACCACAACGGCAAGGTCACCGTGTATGAAGACAAGACACGCCCGCCCACTCCCGAACATCTCGCCGCCATGCCGCGCCACGTGATGGACTGCATGGACTGCCACAACCGGCCCTCCCACATCTTCCCCGCTCCTGACTCGGCGGTGGACAATGCCTTAGCCGGCCGGGTCATCCCCCGGGATCTCCCGTGGATCAAGAAACTTCTCGTGGACACGCTCGTGAAGGACTACAAGACCCGCCCCGAGGCCCGCGAGGGCATCGCCAAGGCCGTGAACGCCTTCTACGCGGAGAAGTATCCCGAGGTCATGAAGACCCGCAAGGCCGACGTGGACGAAGCCGTGCAGGCCGCTTGCGACATTTACGACCACAGCGTCTTTCCGGACATGAACGTGAACTGGAAGACCTATGCCATGAACATCGGCCACCGCGACTGGCCGGGGTGCTTCCGCTGCCACGACGGCAACCACGTTTCCAAGGACGGCAAGGTCCTCAGCAGGGAATGCACCACCTGCCACACCCTGCCCCAGCGCGGCCCCCTGGGGCCTCTGGGCGCCGCCGTGCCCACCAGCAACGAAACTTGGCACCCCATGCCCCTCCAGGGCAAGCACGCGGAGATCCTCTGCACGCGCTGCCATTCGGCGGGGTACCGCCCTCCGCTGGCGTGTGCCGGGTGCCACAAACTGGATGCCAAAGCTCCCATGATGGACGACTGCCTAACCTGCCACAGCGCCCCGGGGGTCAAGCTGCCCATCGCCGACTGCGCCTCCTGCCACGGCAAGCCTCCGGGGCTCCACCAGAAGGGCGGCCACCCGGACGCCTCCTGCACGGACTGCCACAAGCCCCACGTGTGGAAGATCACTTCCCGCGATACCTGCCTGGCGTGCCACGACGACAAGAAAGACCATAACGCACCCACCTTCTGCGGCGACTGCCACGACTTCAAGGGAAAGGCCTAGCATTCAGACCCGGGGGCGCGTCTCATCCCATCCTGTTGAGGAGGGCGATCCATGAGGGAGTGGCTCAGGGACCGGGAACACATGGTGCGGATGGGGATCCTCTTCGCGGGGGCGCTGGCCGTCTTTCTCGTAGTGCGGGCCGTGATGGTGCCCAAGGATTTCGGCACCTATGGCCATTTCCGCACGGGGGCGCTGGCGGACAACATGGCTCACCCCCTCGTTTTCGCGGGACGCCAAGCCTGCGGCGACTGCCACGACGATATCGTCGCTTCCCGAAAGGGCAGCAAGCACGAACAGATCGGCTGCGAGGCGTGCCACGGGGCCCTGGAGGCTCACGCCTCCGCCGGCGACCCCTCCACCCTCAAGCCCAAGCTGCCCGACGGCAAAACCATTTGTCTGGTCTGTCACAAGGAGAACGTGGCCAAACCCGCTGGCTTCCCCCAGATCGATCCCAAGGACCACGGCGATGGCGGACCTTGCACGAGCTGCCACAACCCTCACCATCCGGAAATCTCCTAGGAGGACCCCATGGGAACCGATCGCCGGGCATTCCTGAAGCAGACGGGCCTCATCCTGGTGCTGAGCGGGGCCGCGGCCCAGGCGTGGGACTTCGTCCTCGCGGGCGAGCCCGAGAAGGCACCCACCTACAAACTGCTCGACCACTGGTGGGCCATGGCCATGGACATCCGAAAGTGTATCGGGTGCGGCAACTGCGTGAGGGCGTGCAAGGCCGAAAACGGCGTCCTTCTGGAGCCGGACTGCTTCCGCACGTGGGTGGAGCGCTACCACGTCCACCCTGACGATCCCGGGCACCCCGAAGTGGACTCGCCCAACGGGGGATACGACGGCTTTCCGGAGAAATACAAGGCGGGCGACGGCTCCAAGAATTTCTTCGTGCCCAAGATGTGCAACCACTGCGCCCACAGCCCGTGCGTTCAGGTATGCCCCGTGGGGGCCACCTTCGAGAGCCCCGACGGGGTCGTCCTCGTTGACAAGACCTACTGCCTCGGGTGCCGCTACTGCGTGCAAGCCTGCCCTTACGGCTGCCGCTACATCGACCCGCGCACGGAAACCGTGGACAAGTGCTCCCTCTGCTACCACCGCATCACGAAGGGCCTCACCACGGCCTGCTGCGAGGTCTGCCCCATGGGCGCGCGCAAGCTCGGGGACCTGAAGGACCCCAAGGACCCCATTCACGACTTCCTCAAAGACCACATGATCCACGTCCTGAAACCCGAGATGGCCACGGGGGCCAAAGCCTACTACAACGGCCTGGACGGGTCGGTCCGCTAGGAGGGCGCCATGGAGAGCCTGCTGCATTCGGTCCAAGGTTACATCTACCCGGATGAACTCCAGCTCCAGTGGAGCATCCTCATCGTCCTCTACCCGTTCATCACGGGCCTCGTGGCCGGGGCCTTCATCCTAGCCTCCCTGGAGCGGGTCTTCAACGTGGAGGCGGTGAAGCCCACCTATCGCCTCGCGCTCCTCACGGCCCTCGCCTTCATGATCGTGGCGCCCTTGCCGCTCCAGCTCCACCTCGGGCACCCCGAGCGATCTTTCGAGATGTACTTGACCCCCCACACCACCTCCGCCATGGCCATGTTCGGCTTCGTCTACCTCTGGTACCTCATGGTCGTGCTGGTCTTGGAGATCTGGCTGGACTTCCGGAAGGACATCGTCCTCATGGCGCGCGCCTCCACGGGGCTGAAACGCATGCTCTACCGGGCCATGGCCCTGGGCTCCGGCAACATCAGCGAACGGTCATTGCAGATCGATGACAAGGTGGGCAAGTTCATCACCATCGTGGGCATCCCCTCGGCCATCCTTCTGCACGGATACGTGGGGTTCATCTTCGGGTCCGTGAAGGCCAACCCGTGGTGGTCCTCAGCCCTCATGCCCGTGGTGTTCATTTTCTCCGCCATGGTCTCCGGCATCGCCCTGGTGATGCTCATGTACCAGTTCGTGAGCTGGTACCGCAGGACCGCCGTGGACATGCCCTGTCTGGACACCATCGCCCGGTACCTGCTCTACGCGTTCATCATCGACTTCTCCCTGGAGATGCTGGACCTGGTCCACCGCATCTACGAGGCCGACGAGTCCTTCAAAACCCTCGACTTCATGGTTCACACCAAGCTGTACTTCTCGCAGATCATCCTCCAGATCATCGCGGGGACGCTGCTGCCCATCGGCCTGCTGGCCCTGGTTCAGATCGTGAAGCTTACGGAACAGGCGCGGCGGGCCATTTACGGCGCCGCGGGCCTTCTCACCCTCGTGGGCATCTTCGCCATGCGGTGGAACGTGGTCATCGGAGGCCAGCTCTTTTCCAAGAGCCTGCTCGGCTACACCACGTACAAGATGGGACTGTGGTCGCGCGAGGGGCTCTTGCCTGCCATCATCCTCCTCATCCTGCCCTTCGTGATCCTCTACATTTTGGTCCAACTCCTGCCGCCCTGGGACAAGGCTCGCGACGCGGAGGTTCCCCGTGCCCAGGGATAAGGCACGAAGCGGGTGGCAGAGCGGGGGCCTTCGCTTGGCCGTGGCCGCCGCCCTCATGATGCTGTCGCCCGCGCTCCGGGCCGCCGATCCTCCTGCGGCCACGCCCGCCACGGGCGCGAAGAACGCTCCGGGCGATGTTGATCCGAATCAGATTCAGGTGCCCCCGCCGCCCTTCTCGGAGGGGATATTCCCGTGCACCCAGTGTCACGATGGCAAGACCGTGAAGCTCAACACCACCCCCCGGAAACTCGTGGACATGCACGACGACATCGTCCTCAACCACGGCCCGAACCGGTGGTGCCTCGACTGCCACAGCGCCGAACACCGGGACCGACTTCACCTCGTGGACGGGAAGCTGATCGATTTCACCAAGTCCTATCTCCTCTGCGGCCAGTGCCACGGGAACAAGCTGAGGGACTGGAAGGTGGGTGTTCACGGCAAGCGGACGGGCTACTGGAACGGGCAGAAGCAGTATCTCCTGTGCGTCAACTGCCACAACCCGCACTCGCCGCACTTCAAGCCGCTCAAGCCCCTGCCGCCCCCCGTGCCGCCCGATCAGATCGTGGCCGTGGAAGGAGGACGCCCGTGAGCGACACCCCCAAAACCCCCGGCTCATCCTTGGCGTGTGGAGAACCGCAGCCCGGCTCGCGCCGCCGCTTCATCCGGGCCGCGGGCTGCGCGGCGGTGGCCGCGGCCCTCACGGGCTGCGGGAACCTGACCACGGAGGAATTCCTCCAGCGCAACTTTCGGGAGCTGGATAAAAGGGAGCTGGCGGAGATCATCGCGCGCCTTGAAAAAGAATACACCGCCAAGTTCCGCAAAAAGGTCACCGTGGCCGCCACGCCTCCCATGCCCGGCGTCCTCTTCGGTTACGCCCTCGACCTGAGCCGATGCATTGGCTGCCGCCGCTGCGTCTATGCCTGCGTGAAAGAGAACAACCAGTCCAGGGACCCGCAGATCCAGTGGATCCGTGTCTTGCAGATGGATAAAGCGGAAGGCGTCAACGTCCTCCGCGCGGACCCCTACTACGACCCGCCCCTCGTGCCGCAGGAGGGACACTTTTACATGCCCGTCCAGTGCCACCAATGCAAGAACCCGCCCTGCGTCAAGGTCTGCCCGGTGAAGGCCACGTGGCAGGAACCGGACGGCATCACGGTGGTGGACTACAACTGGTGCATCGGCTGCCGCTACTGCATGGCGGCATGCCCTTACGGCGCCCGGCGATTCAACTGGGGCGAGCCCCATCTCCCCCCCGAAGAGATCAACCCCGCGACGGAGTACCTGGGCAACAGGCCCCGGCCCAAGGGCGTGGTGGAGAAGTGCACCTTCTGCATCCAGCGCACGCGCAAGGGGCGCTATCCGGCATGCGTGGAGATCTGCCCCACGGGGTCACGCAAGTTCGGCAACCTTCTGGACCCGGGGAGCGAGATCCGCTACGTGATCGAGAACAAGCGGGTCTTTCTGTTCAAGGAAGAGCTCAACACCCAACCAAAATTCTTCTACTTCTACGGGGTCTAGGCCATGGAGACCATCCGCAATTTCAGGCGATTCTGTCTCGACAGCCTGAGGCTCACCGTGGTGGGACCCCGGGCCTACTACGGCTGGGTGGCCTTCCTCCTCGCCCTCATGGGTCTGGGGATCGTGGCCTACCTGGGGCAGTTCCGGGACGGCCTCATCCACACGAACATGCGGGACCAGGTCTCATGGGGCTTCTACATCGGCAATTTCACGTTCCTCGTGGGCGTGGCCGCCGCGGCCATCATGTTGATCATCCCCGCCTACGTCTACGAGTGGAAACCCATCAAGGAGATTGCCATCCTCGGCGAGCTCCTCGCCATCAGCGCGCTGGTGATGTGTCTCGGATTCGTCCTCGTGGACATCGGCCGGCCCGGCCGGTTCTGGCACATCATGCCCCTCGTGGGGCTGCTCAATTTCCCGAGTTCCCTGCTGGCCTGGGACGTGATCGCGCTCAACAGCTACCTCCTCCTCAACTACGTGGTAGTCACTTACCTGCTTTACTGCGCGTACGCGGACAGGCACTACGTGAAGCGATTCGTGTACCCTCTGGTGTTTCTCTCCATCCCCATGGCCGTCAGCATTCATACCGTGACGGCGTACCTCTACAACGGCTTGGGCGCGAGGCCCTACTGGAACTCGGCCATCCTCGCGCCGCGGTTCCTCGCCTCGGCCTTCTGCTCGGGACCGGCCATCCTGCTCATCCTCCTTCAGATTTTGCGCAAGACGACGCGCCTGGAGATCAAGGACGAGGCCATCTTCAAAATCGCCGAGCTCATGGCCTACACCATGGGGTTCAACCTGTTTCTCACGGCGGCGGAAGCGTTCAAGGAGTTCTACACGAACAGCGATGACGTGGTCTTCATCCGGTACCTCTATCTGGGATTGCGCGGCCACTACACGCTGGTGCCTTTCGCCTGGACTTCGGTCCTGTGCGGCCTTGTGGCATTCCTGCTCTTCCTCCTTCCCAAGACGCGCAAGAACTGGGTGACGCTGAACATCGGGTGCGTGCTCATTTACGCCAGCGTCTACATCGAGAAGGGGATGGGGCTCATCATTCCGGGCCTCACGCCCGACACGCTGGGCGAGATTTACACCTACAGGCCCTCGCTCACGGAGGTCGGCGTGGCCTCCGGCATATTCGCCTTGGGCTTTCTCGTGTTCACGCTCATGCTCAAGGTGGCCGTGCCCGTGATGCTCGGCGATTTCACCATGAAAAGGCGACCCGCCAGAACAGCCGCGGCCGCCTGAGTTCCTTCTTCCAGCCCCCGCCGTTTGACAGCCGGCCCGGCGGACTGATAGGCTCCGGTTGTGGCGGGGTGAGGCATTGCCCCGCGTTTCGCTCCCCGGGGGGGTTGCGCTTGAGGCGTTTGAGATTCCTCTTCCAAGCAGGGGTGACCCTCGCCGTGGCGATCGCGGGCGTGCGGTTCGCCATGGGATGGGCCCGAACCTCGGTGGAAGCCTACTGCCCCTTTGGCGGGCTGGAGACGGCCTACGCCCTCCTGGCGCGCAAGCGGTTCACGTGCGCCGCCGGGGAGCTGAACCTGGCGCTCTTCGTAGCCCTGGCGGGCCTCGCCCTGATCGCCCGGAAGGCCTTCTGCGGATGGGCCTGCCCCTTGGGCGCGGTCTTCGAATGGACGGGGCGCCTGGGCCGGCGCCTGTTCAAGCGAGCCACGTTTCAGGGGCTCTGGAGCACACCACCCCGGGTGGACGCGGCGCTCAAGGTCCTTCTTCGGACGGCCGTGACGGCCACCATCCTTGCGGCGACCTGGGCCACGGGAGAGCTCGTCTTCCGAGGCTACGATCCTTACTACGTGCTCTTCAGCGTTCACGGCCACGATGTGCGGATGTGGAGCTACGGCATCCTCGGAGCCCTGCTGGCGCTCGGGCTCCTTGTCCCCATGGCCTGGTGCAAGTATCTGTGCCCGCTGGGGGCCGTGCTCTGGCCCCTGTCCGCCGTGGGGCGCCTGCGGATGGAGCGGTCGGAGGAGGCCTGCACGGGGTGCGGCGCCTGCGACCGGGCCTGCCCCCAGGCGCTGGACGTGTCGGGACCAGTCCAGGTGCGCTCGGGGGAGTGCACGCTGTGCCTCGAATGCACCGGCGCGTGCCCGTCGCCCGGCGCCCTAAGCCTGTGCCTGAAGGGAGTGGGGCGATGAAGATACGGCCGTGGGCCGTCCCCGCGCTCGTGGTCTTTTTCGCGGCTCTCGGCATCGGGGGCGCGCGGCTCCTCGCCGTCCCGAGCGTGGTCAGGGACTACGCCCCCGCGGGACCCGGCCCCCGGCAAACGGTGGTCCTGGTGGTGGACGGCGTCAAATGCGCGGACACGGCCGAGCGCGCCGCGAACCAGCTCAAGGACGTGCCCGGCGTCGTGCGCCTGGTGGCCTACGCCTCGCGCAACCGCCTGGACGTGACCTTCCTCCGAAACATGACCAGCGTGGCGGCCATCAGGGCGGCCATCGAAGGGCCGGTGTATGATGAAAGCTCCGGGGAGTATCTCTTTGGGGTATACAAAGTCGTGGAAGTGGACGGCGCGAAGGCCGGGAAGTAGCGTCCACCACATCACATGATGCGGGAGATAGGGCCGTCCATCCAATCAACCGGTTTCGCCCTATACAGGAGGATCAGTATGCCGATCAAGAAACTCGCCGTCGCCGCCCTCGCCTTGCTCGCCCTCTGCGCCCTTCCCCTCTTCGCGGGAGATACCATCCCCGCGAAGTCCGAGACGCCCAAGGCGGAGGCCGCGAAGGGCCCCGAAACCGCCGTCTTTGCCGTGTCCGGCTTGAAGGACGAGACTCTCGTCAAGAACCTCAACGCGGCCCTCGCCAAGGAAGCGGGCGTCGTGGCCGCCAAGGCCGACGCCGAGGGCGGCAAGTTCATGGTCACCTTCGAACCCGGCAAAACCAATCCCGAAACCTTGGGAAAGGCCATCGCCAAGGTGTCTCCAAACGCCAAGTTCGAGAAGGTCCAGGGCGCCGGTCCCGCCGCCGCCAAGCACGACTGCGGCAAGTGCCCGAGCAAGGCTGCCTGCGGCAAGGCGAAGTAAGCCGTGAGGCGTTAGAAGTGAAAGGTGGCGGAGGCTGACGGCGGCAGCACAGCGTCGGCCCCGTCCCTTTCACTTTTCACTTTTTGCTTTTCACCTCTTACTTCCTTTGCTCCTCCCGCCGATTTCGCGCCAAACGCCGCGGGGCTAGCCCTTTTCTAGCTTAAGCAGCTGCTTCTTCATCTTGGGCCCGCCGCCGAAGCCGCCCAGGCCCCCTTTGGCCACGACCCTGTGACACGGGATGAAGAGGGGGATCCTGTTGGCGCCGCAGGCCGAACCCACGGCCCGGACGGCCTTGGGACGCCCGGCCCAGCGGGCTAAGTCTCCGTAGCTAATCACTTCGCCGAAGGGCACCTCCCGAAGGGCCGCCCAGACGTTCTTCTGAAAATCGGTGCCCGGAGGTTCGGGATCCAGTAGTAGGTCGAACGCCTCGCGGCGCCCCTGGAAATACTCCTCGAGCTCTTTCCGGACTCGCTTGAACAGGGGCGCCACGGTCTTGGGTACGGGCCCGTCCGGGGCTACACCTTTGAAGTCGACGCGGTGGACGGCATCCTCCGAGAGGGTTACGTCCAGGCGGCCGATGGGGCTCTCGATGCCCAGCGTGATCTTTCCTCCGCTCATGAGCCGTACCCCCCTTCCTTCGTGTAGCTGGCCACCACCGAGGCGCTCATGCCGCCGCGCGCGTTAAAGACGCCCGTCAGGCTGGCCTTCTCGGGCCCGCATGCAGCCACCACGTCGCGCAGGACCCGGTTCACCACGTTCTCGTAAAAGATGCCCAGGTTCCGGTAGGACAGGAGGTACTCCTTGTACGATTTCAGCTCGAGGCAGGCCTTCCCCGGCGTGTAGCGCAGAACCAGGAGGCCGAAATCGGGGAGGCCCGTCTTAGGGCAGACGGAGGTGAACTCGGGCGACTCGATGGTGATCTCGTAGCCCGGGAATTGGTTCGGCCACGTCTCGATGGCCGGAAGGCCGGCGTCCAGCCCCTTCTTCGCGTGCTCCTTCGTGTACCGGCTCATGTGAACCTCCCTTCACGGGCCTACGAAATCGTCATGAAGGTATGAGGGAGTTAGGAGATCAGGGGATTAAGGCCCCCCCTTCCACCTGCGTCAATCTTCATCCCTCAGCCTTCAACCCATTTCCTTGATCAGGCGGTCCAGCTCGCCGCTTTTGTTGAGCGCGTCCAGATCGTCGCATCCCCCTATGTGGCGGTCGCCAAAAAAAATCTGCGGGACCGTCTCCCGGCCCGAGCGCGTTTCGCACTCGCCCCAGCGTTCCGGATGCTGGTCCAGGTTCACCTCTTCGAAATGGACGCCCTTCTTCTTCAGCATCTTTTTCGCCGCGATGCAGTAGGGGCAAACGGTCATGGTATAGATGAGAACTTTCGAGGACATGGCGGTCTCCTTCAGGGTCCCCTAACGCCCGCGCGGGCCTGGACGTTCCTGCCTGGGACCTGAGCCGGGCGCAGGGGTGCGGCCGTCGTGGTCCAGCATGCAACCCTAGGCACGGTAGCACCATACCTAACCCGCGGCCAAGCTCTGAGGAGGGATGGTTCCTGTCCCTTGTTTGACATTCCCCCTTCGGTCGTTCACCCTACCCCTTCGTTTCTCAGGGGGATCTTTTAGCATGGACCTGCTCAAGGAACTTCTAGGCGCCTTTCACGACCCGGAGAAACTCAAGGCCCTCATCCTCTGGGGAAGCTACCCCGTGCTCTTCGGCATCGTCTTCGCCGAGACGGGCCTGCTGGTGGGATTTTTCCTCCCGGGCGACTCTCTTCTCGTAACGGCGGGCATCCTCGCGGGGCAAGGCTATCTGGATCTGGCCACCCTCATGGTCCTCCTGTGCATCGCCGCCATCTCGGGAGATACCACGGGGTACGCCATCGGGCGCAGGACAGGGCCCTTGATTTTTACCCGTCCCAAATCTCTCCTCTTCAACCCCGCGCACATCCAGCGGGCCCAGCGTTTCTATGTTAAGTACGGGGGGAAGACCATCGTCCTGGCCCGGTTCATACCCATCGTCCGCACCTTCGCCCCGGTGGTGGCCGGCGTGGGGCGAATGGCCTACCGGCGGTTTTTGGCCTTCAACATCCTCGGCGGCATCGGCTGGATCCTTTCCATGACGGCGGCGGGGTACTTCCTGGGCACCATCCCCGGCGTGGACAAGTATCTCCACGTCATCATCATCGCGGTCATTTTGGTCTCTTTCCTGCCCCCCGTCATCGAGATCTGGCGGGAGAGGAGAAAGCGGGGAGCAGGGAGCGGGGAGCAGGGAGCCGAAAATCCGGTACAAAAGAACTAGTGCTCACCCTTGGACCTTCACCTAATCACCTGCTTGCCTACTCACCTCTCCGATCACTTCGTAGCACGGCAGCGGCGTCCGAAGCCCCTTCACCTTCACGTCCCCGATCTTCCTGCACTGGAAGGCGTCCCCGAGCTGGCGGCGGGTCTCCTCCCCGATGACGATCTGGCCGGGCTCGGCCACTTCGGACTGGAGGCGCGAGGCCGCGTTCACCGTGGTGCCCAGGACGCTGTATTCCATGCGGCGCAGGCTGCCGATGTCCCCGGCCACCACGGATCCCGTATTCACCCCGATTCTGAAGTTGAGCGGAGGACGGCCCGGGTGCTGGGCGTTGAAGGCGGCCAGGGTGGCCCGCATGTCCAGGGAGGCCCGCACGGCGCGCAGGGCGTGGTCGGACGCGGGGATGGGGGCGCCGAAGATGGCCATGATGCAGTCGCCTATGAACTTGTCCAGGGTGCCCTCATGGTTGAACACCACGTCCGTCATGGTGGAGAAGTAGGCGTTCAGCAGAGTCGCCACGTCCCGTGGGGCCATGGTTTCGGACATGGACGTGAATCCCACCAGGTCCGCGAAGAGGACCGTGGCCTCCACCTCCCGCACGTCCAGCCGGAAGGCCTCGCCCCCAGCGCCCCCCGTCACGATCCTGTCCACCACGGAGGGCGAGTGGTACCGTTCCAGGCGGCTCTTGGCGATGCGCTCCGCCTCGATGGCGGCGCGCAGGGCCGCCTGCCGGATGCCCAAGGCGGCATAGCCCCCCAGGGCCGTGAGGAGATCCAGGTCCCACTCCTCGTAGGCCTTCACCTTCATGGGCGTGTCCACGTAGATGAGGCCCAACACTTTATTTTCCGCCTTGAGGGGGACGCAGAGGGCCGAACGGATCCCCAAGAAGCGAATGGACTCGCCGGCTTCGAACCGCGGGTCCACCTGAGCATCCTGCGACAGGATGGCCACTCCCTCGCGGAAGGCCTTGCGCGCGATGGTGCGGCTGATCTGGATCGCATCCTTCTGATCCCCGAGCTGGCGGATGCACCGCGGGTGCAAATCCTGTGTCACCGGATCGGGCAGAAGGATGACGGCCCGCTGGGCCTGCACGTACTGGAAGATCACGTCCATGATCTTCTCCAGAACGGCTTCCACCGTATCGGCGGAGAGGAGGGTCCGCGAGACCTCCGAGAGGACCGCCAGGATTCGGCTCGTCCTCGCCAGGCGGTCGATGTCCCGTGAGTCCAAGGCCATGGGTTCGGGGACGGGAGGCGCCGCGAGCATGTCCCGCACTTCCTCCACGGAGCGAATGATGGTCCCCTCCGCGATGGGGACGTCGGGCTCCGCCGAATCCATGCGGACCTCCGGGTCCTCCTCCTCGAAGCGCACCTCGAAGCGTCCGAAGACCAAGGTGCTGCCGGGGAGAACCACGGCCTTCTGGACGAGGGCGCCATTCACCTGGGTGCCGTTCCGGGAGCCCAGGTCACGCAGGACCCACCCTTCGGGAGTCCTTGAAAGTTCTGCGTGGTTGCGGGAGACGGTGTGGTCCGGGAGAACCAGATCGTTGTCGGCCATCCTGCCGATGGTGGCCCGGTCCTTCACCAACAGGAGGGACCGTTCCTCGCCGCTGAGCGAATAGGCCAAACGGAACATGGGCATCCCCCTCCTTCTCGTGCAGGCTCTGGTACTATGATGACAGAGGCTTCTCCCTCGGGCAACTGCGGGGACGGAATGCCCAGCGGCAGGCGCTTGGATTCAAAGTGCGGGCAGCCCGCTAGACAAACTTCGTGCTCGCGCGTCGTCTGAGATATGGGGTGTTATCGTTTGGAAGGCAGGACATCGCGGGCATTCATGCGGGAGCGTACCATGCTGCTTAGGTATCTCGGAGGCTGGACCCTGGCGTTGGCCCTTACGGCGGCCGTGTTCCCAGCGTGGGCTGCGTCAGGCCAAGGACCCAAGTGGATCTACGTGGCGCCCACGGCCGTCCTTTTCACCCCAACGGTGGGAGCGGACGGATCCGTTTACTTCGCCACGGCCGACAACCAGATCCGGGCCCTTTCCCCCAACGGTACCCTGCAGTGGGCCGTAAACCCCGGAGGCCTGCCCTCGGCGGCCATGGCTCTCCAGGGAAACATCCTTTACTTCCCCACGAGCCAGGGGGAGCTGGCCGCGTACGGCATTGACGGCAATCTCTCCTGGAGGATTCCCCTTCACTCCAATCTCAGTTCCACCCCGGCCATCGCGGCCGACGGAACCCTCTACATAGGAACCATCTCGGGAGACCTTGTGTCGCTGACGCCCGACGGCAGCATCCGGTGGTCGTTCCACACGGGGGACCCCGTGGTGTACAGCCCCGTGATCGCCCATTCGGGGCAAATCTACGTGGCTTCCACGCGCAACCTCTTCGCCCTGGGTTCGGATGGCCAAGTTCTGGCCGTGACCCCGCTGAAGCAGATGGTTTCAACCCCCATGGCCGTGGACGCGGAGGACAACGTCTATTTCGTGGACGCTTCGGGTTCTCCCTGGTGCCGGCTCCCCTCGGGGAAGAAGCGGTGGGCGGGCACGGGCAGCGCTACCCTCACGACGGAGGCGGCGTCTCCCGCGGTGGGATCGGCTTCTGTTGTCCTGAACGCCTACTTCTCCAGCCCCCCGGCGCAGACCTACACTATTTCCGGGACCGTCACCCTGGCCGCGGGGGGCGCATTGAGCGGGGTGACCATTACCGCCACGGGCACGTCCACCGCCACGGCGACCACGGACACCAGCGGGAACTACACCCTCACTGGACTTGTGAACGGGACCTATACCCTGACGCCGCAACTTGCTGGCTACGGCTTCACGCCGACGACACTGCCCGTCACCGTGAGCGGCGCCAATGTGCCGGGGCAGAACTTTTCCGCGCGAGCGGGGTACACCATTTCAGGAACCGTATCCCTCAACACGGGGGCGGGCCTTCAGGGTGTCACCATCACGACCTTTGGCGCCACCGCCACCACGGACACCAACGGCGCCTACGCCCTCGACGGTCTGCCCGCGGGAACCTACACGGTGACCCCTCAGCTCACGAGATACACGTTCGCCCCCGCGACCTTGACGATCATCTTGATCAACACCAGCGTGACGGGCCAGAACTTCGTGGCGGCGGCCTCGGCGAAACCGGGGCGATCGTTCTCCCCCGAAGGCGCCTCCGGCGCTCCTGAAGTGGTGTCCGCCTACCAGGTAGGTGCCTACGGCCTGGCCGACGGCAGCCCGGTCTGGACTCCCCTGGACATCGGGAGCACCTTCGACCCGGCCCTCGGCGCCGACGGAACCCTCTACGTGTCGAGTACGGCCGACCAGAAGGTCTATCTCCTGGACGCGGCCACGGGGACCACCTTGAGCACCATCACGCTTCCCGACATCCCGGCCGATCTGGTCCTCGCCGACACCTCATCGGGTCCCCGGCTGGTCTTCGCCTCTGGAACCAACAGGATTCTCTGCTATGGGGCCTCGGCAGGCCCAGATCCCGCGGCTCCATGGTCCCAGGTGGGAGGAGGCCCTCGCCACCTCTACCGGCGCGACGACCCGCCCACGGCGGCCCTCACCTCGCCTTCGCCGGGCACCGTATCGGGTGCCGTCACCGTGTCGGCCAACGCCTCCGACGATTTCCCCCAGAACCTCACGGTGCGCTTCTTGGTGGACGGCGTCCCTTTAGGAACGGCCTCCGGCCCGCCCTACTCCCTGATCTGGTACAGCCAAACAAGCGTGGACGGCACTCACGTCGTATCGGTGGAGGCCAAGGACTCGGCGGGAAACATGGCTCAGGACCAGGTCACGGTAACCTCCCAGAACACGGGAGGAACCTTCACCGTCTTCGCCGACACTCCGCCCGTGCCCTTCTCGTGGACCCACGGCTCCGACTCACGGTTTCGCGTGGAGTTCGCCTTGGACAACACGTTCTCGGCTCTCGTCGCCAGCTCCAAGACGGCCGGGCGCCCGTGGCTGGCCGCCACCACGTGGAGGCCTTCCCATGAGGTTTGGATGAAAGTTCTTAGGACCGCACGGGGGGCTGCAGCCTCACCCGTAACCATCTATTGGCGTGTGGTGGGCAAAACCTCGGGGCCGCTGTCCGGCGCCGGAGGCTCCTTCACTCTAGCGGGGGCGGTCCCTCCTGACGGGCTTATTCCGGCGGACGGATCGAGCGCGTCCCCCGCCGTGCCTCCCGCCTTCTCGTGGTCGGCCGAGCACAGCGAACGGTTCCGCGTGGAGGTGAGCGACACGGCCGCCTTCGGCACCCTCCGCCTCTCCAGCAAGACCCCCGCCAAACCCTGGCTGAGCAGCGCCTCGTGGACCCCGAGCGCCAAGGCCTGGGCCAGAACGGCGGGCAGGTTTTCCACCCTCCACTGGCGCGTTGCCGGGAGGGACGCGTTGGGGCGGGAGACCACCAGCCCCCCCAACACCCTCAGCGTGCTGCCGTAACGCCCAAGGCTACTGGGTGATGACGGCGAAGAAGGCCAAGGGGGCCGCGGAGCCATTCTTCAGTCCGTGGGTGTGTCCCGCCTTGCACAGCCAGGCATCGCCGGGCGCTACCTCGAAGGCTTCACCGTCCAGATATCCCGTGCCCTCACCTTCCAGCACGAGGTAAAGCTCCTCCGTGTTGGGGTGCAGGTGCTCCCCGACCGAGGCGCCCGGCTCCAGCGTGATCCGGCTCGCCGCCAGGACGCCCGCCATCTCTCCCTTCTGGAGATAATCCTCCGCCAGCGCTCGTCCAAGCCCGCCGCGGAGGCCTTCTTTCTGGGCGCCCACCAGTTGAGATCGCTTCTTGATCATCGCTCTTGCTCCCATCGAGTTCTGCCACGGCCGGCATCGAGGGATTCACCCCGCCGGCCACCCAGACACCGGGCTCAATGCCCCAGAGCCCTGCGCTATACTAACCCATCGAGGGCACTATGGCTGGACCCGCTGAACAATTGAGGGAGCAGGACACCACGCAGTGGGCTCTGCGTGAGCGGGTCAAAGAACTGACCTGCCTGTATGGCATCGCCCAGGTGGCCGGCCGGCGGGACCTGCGCGTGGACGACATGGCCGCTCACGTGGCGGCTCTCCTTCCTCCGGCTTGGCAGTATCCGGAGTGCGCCGCCGCCCGCATGACCATCGACGGGCAGGCCTATCTTTCGGGCGGGTTTGAGGAGGCCGGGGAGCGGCTGGCCGCCCCCATTCTAGTCGGTAGCGTTCCTCGGGGCAGGGTAGAGGTCTGCTACAGCGAACAGCGTCCGCCGGCGGACGAGGGCCCCTTCTTGAAGGAGGAGCGATCCCTCATCAACGAGGCCGCCCGCCAGGTTTCCCTCATGCTCGAGAGGCTGCAAGCCCGTGAGGAGAGGCATCGCCTGGAGGAGCAGCTCCGCCACGCCGACCGGCTGGCCACCATCGGCCGCCTCGCCGCCGGGGTGGCCCACGAGCTCAACGAACCCCTGGGCGCCATCCTGGGTTTCGCCCAGCTCACCCAGAAGAACTTCGGCCTCCCCGATCAGACCGGCCGTGACCTGGAAAAAATCGTGAAGGCGTCCCTCCGGGCCCGGGACATCGTCCGAAAGCTCCTGATCTTCGCGCGCCAGGCCCCGGCCCAGAAGCTCCCCGTAGACCTCAACCGGGTCGTCCATGAGGGCCTCTACCTCCTCGCGGGGCGATGCGCCGAGGCCAAGATCGAGGTCGAGCGAAGGCTCGACCCCGCCCGGCCTTCGGTGAACGGAGACGCCAATTTGCTCCAGCAGGTCGTCATGAATCTTGCCGCCAACGCCGTCCATGCCATGCCTCAGGGTGGAAGGCTCCTTGTCGCCACGGCGGCGGACGGGGACATCGTTACTCTCGTCGTGGAGGACTCGGGCAAGGGGATGTCCGATGAGGTTAAGCGGCAGATTTTCACGCCCTTCTTCACGACCAAGGACGTGGGGGAGGGCACGGGGCTCGGGCTGGCTGTCGTGCACGGCATTGTCGCGGAGCACGGCGGCAGGATCGAGGTCGAGACCCGGCCGGATCAAGGATCCCGCTTTGAGATCCAATTCCCCCGCCTCCTGGCGGGACTCTCGGAAGGAACCGGCAAACATGCGCGCTAAAACTAGGCCCGATCGTATTTTGCTCGTGGACGATTCGCCGGACACGCTGGAAGTCCTCGCAAGGAATCTTTCTGGCCGGGGGTTTGAGGTGCACACCGCCCTCGGCGCGAGAGCCGCCATGGAGTTTCTGGCCGCCCATGATGCGGGCCTGCTCATCACGGACGTGAAGATGCCCGGCATGAGCGGTATGGATCTTCTCCGTCTCGTCCGAGGGGAACACCCTGACATCCAGGTGATGATGATCACCGGATACGCCACCATCGAGAGCGCCGTTGAAGCGGTCAAGGAGGGCGCCGAGGAGTATCTGGCCAAACCCTTCACAGGAGACGAACTTCTCGCCGCCGTGGACCGCGCTTTGGGGAAGGGGCGGGCCATGAAGGCGCTTACGGCGCGAACGCCGCCCCAGCGGTTTGGGCTGGTGGGAGGGTCCGAGGGCATGCGCCGCGCCTTTGACGCCATGGAGCGGGCCGCCGCGTCCGGCGCTCCCACCTTGCTCCTGGGCGAGCCCGGCACGGGACGGGAAGCGGCGGCCCGGGCGGTTCACCAAGCCAGCCCCAGAGAAGGTCAGGTCTTCCTCCCTCTGAACTGTGAAACGATTCCCCCCGGCCAGCTTGCCGGGGAGGTCCTCCGGGCCCTGCCGCTGGCCCAGGGAGGAAGCCTCTACCTGCGGGCCATCGAGCGCCTTTCCGCGGAGGCTTTCGGGCCCGTCATTGAGGCCGCCGGGGGCGGAGGCGGGACGGCGAGGATCCTTGCATCAGCCGGGCCGGACTTTTCCTCCTTGATCGATCGGAGCTTGCTCCCGCGCCACTTGGCGTCCTTAAGGGAGTGGGAGACCATCGCCCTTCCTCCCTTGCGCGAGCGGGGCTCGGACGTTCTCATCCTGGCCGAACACTGGGCGGCTGAGGAGGCGCACTCCCTGGGCCGGCCCGCGCCAGCCCTCTCGGATGCCCTCCGCCAGGCCTTGCGGGCTTACCCCTGGCCCGGCAACGTAGGTGAGCTCAGATCGGTCCTCTCCAAGGCGGTGCGAGAGTGCGCCTCAGATGCGCTCGACGTGCGGGACGCAATTCCACCCCTGCGGTTCGTTGGACCACCAGGATCCCACCCGGTCAAACCGCTGGCGGCGGTGGAGGCGGACTACATCCGAGACGTTCTTGCCGGAGTGGACGGGAACAAGAGCCGGGCGGCGGAGATCTTGGGCATCGACCGCAAGACCCTTAGGGAAAAGCTGAAGTAGTCCGGGCTGGGCTGGCGCCGTGGCCCTTCCACACGCAGCCCTGTGGCCTAGTAGACCAGCACAACGTTCAGGGACGCCGTGGCCTGGCTCTTCGTAAACGATGTCCCCTTCTGGAAGACAGCACGGCTGGACCAGTCCTGGCGAAGATCCGCTCGCACGACGAGGTGCTGATCGATTCTATATGAGGGCGTCAGCGTCACCTCGTCCAGCCGCTGGGGGGTGCCCGTCCTCGCCCCTTCATGGTCGTTGAACCGCTCCGCGCGCAGGGCCAGCGTGAAGCGGTCCGTGAGTCCGCACGCGGCATAGAGGGCGGCCCCGTCCCAGTGCCCGCTCTCGCCCTGGGCCAGGGCGTCCCGCTCGTGGCCATAGTCCGCGTTCAGCCCCAGCGTCACGGCGCTCGTGGCTTTCCACGTGGCGCAGAAGTCCACCACGTTGCGCCAGTTGGCGTTGGTGTGGTTCTGTTCGGGACCGCCGAGGTAGGTGAGCATCAAGCTCAGGGCGGACGTGGGCGCCACCCCGATTTGGGCGCCCACGCTCTTGCCCGTGTTGTTGTCGCTCACGTTGTCCCATCCTTGGACCACCATCACCATCCCCGTCACTTTGCCGGAGAAGGGGTAGGTCATTTTGAGGCCCGTGGTGGTGAAGGGGGCCGAGTAGCCGAAGAGAAAGGAGTGGGTGAAGTTGTCATTGCAGGCGTCGTACCGGTCCACCGACTCGTACCCGATGGGCGCGAAGAATTTGCCCAGATCGAAACGAAGCCCCCTCCCCATGTCCGCGATGTAGCTCACATAGGCCTGCTCCACGTCGAAGTGGCCCGCCTCTCCCGTTCTCGCATTTCGGAAGAGCCCGCGCGCGGCCGTAATCTGGGGCATGGATTGCCCCGCGCCCAGGTCCACCCGGAACCCGAGATCGCCAGGGCTGACGGCGGCCCGCTGCGCCGTCAGCGATAGAACGTCGAGCTTCCCCTGGCCGTCGTCGAAGTCGAACACCCGGTACCCGTTGAGGTTCGAGGCGGGGTGATTTTCGTTGTAGGTGTACGAAAGCGACCCGAAGATGTCCATCTGGACCTGCCTGTACCACGGACCGCTCTGAGCCGGAGCGACGAGTGCCTGGGCCTGGAGCAGGAAGGGGGCGGCAAGGACTGCCACCCCCCAGACCGCCCCAACGAGCACCCGCTTCCCCATGCGCAAGCCGCGGGGAATCACGCTCAAACGCCTTCGAGGTAGGCCTGTTCCCCGTGCAACCCTTCGTCCAGACCCACCGCTTCGTCCGCTTCCTCTACCCTCACCTTGGTGATTCTGTCGATGACCCAGAGCATGGCCAGGGTGAACACGAAGGCCCACACGGAGGAGAAGAGGACGGCCCCCAGCTCCACCAGGAAGAAATGGACGTTGCCCCTAAGCAGGCCGTCCACGCCGCCCGAGGCGGATGGATTGAACGCCGTAGTCGCGAAGACGCCGCACAGAATGATGCCCAGGAATCCGCCCACGCCATGGACGCCCCACACGTCGAGGGCGTCGTCCCACGCCATCCTGTTCTTGAGGGCCACGGCATAGAAGCACACCACACCGGCGATGAGGCCGATGAGTCCGGCCGTGGTGGGCGAGACGTAGCCCGCGGCCGGGGTGATGGTGGCAAGGCCCGCAACGGCGCCCGTGAGGAGGCCGAGGAACTTGGGCTTCTTGGAGGTCATCCAGTCCATGGCCAGCCAGGCCACGGCGGCGAAGGAAGCGGAAATGTCGGTGTTGAGGAACGCGACGGCGGTCACCGAATCCACCCGGAACTCGGAGCCGGCGTTGAACCCATACCATCCGAACCACAGGAGACCCGTTCCCAGGGCTACGAGGGGGATGCTGTGGGGCCCGCGGTCAAGCACCTTCCGCTTGCCCACATACAAGACCGAAGCCAGGGCGGCGATGCCCGCGATGTTGTGAACGACGATGCCCCCCGCGAAATCCTTCACGCCCCACACGGCCATGAGGCCGCCGCCCCAGACCATGTGGACGAAGGGAAAATAGACGAAGAGGAGCCACCCCGTGAGGAAGAGCATATAGGCCTTGAAGGTGACGCGGTTGGTGAAGGCCCCGGTGATGAGCGCCGGCGTGATGATGGCGAACATCATCTGGTAGGCGCAGAACACGATCATGGGGATCGTAGTGTTGGGCGAGGGCAGGTCGAGGGTGATGCCCCTCAGGAAGGCCCAATCGAAGTTGCCGATGATCCCGGCGAAATCGCTGCCCGATTTCATGTCGCCGGAGAAGCACATGGTGAAACCCACGGCCCACCACAACACTGTAGTCCAGCCCATGGAAACGAAGCTCTGGATCATGATGGCGAGAACGTTTTTCCGGCCCACCAGCCCGCCGTAGAAGAAGGCCAGGCCCGGCGTCATGAGCATGACGAGGCTCGAGCAGAGCAACATGAAGCCGGTGTTTCCCGTGTCGAGATGGAGCATGGTTCCCCCTAGGCCGTTGGACGGCGAGCGACGCGCCTCGGGGGGCACTTCCCCCGGCAGGCATGACCCACTTGGCGAAAAAAGCTACTCATGCGAGACATATTTCCTCGCATGATGATTCAGAATACCCCGCACACTTGGGATTGAAAAGCCGAAACCAGACCCACGTCTCCGCACAGGGCTATATACCCCATTAATTGGGTACAATTTACCCACAGCGAGCATGGATTTCCCCGCGGCCGCCAGAGGATGTCCTGACCAGACCTGGCCCTAAAGCGCCGCGGGTTCGCCCCCTGGGGTGCCGGAGCTTACCCTTCCAGGGCCAGCAGCATGGGCTCTTCGAGGGCCTGGCACATCCAGCGGAGGAACCGTGCTCCCTCGGCGCCGTCCACGAGCCGGTGGTCGTAGGAGAGGGACAGGGGCAGGATGAGCCGCGGGAGGAACTGGCCCTCGCGCCAGACGGGCTGGGTCTGCGCGCGGGAGACGCCGAGGATGGCCACCTGGGGCCAGTAGACGATGGGGGAGAACCCCACGCCGCCGATGCCGCCCAGATTGGAGATGGTGAAGGTGCCCCCTTCCATTTCCTCCGGCGCGAGGCGTTTGGTGCGCGCCTTCTCGGCCAGGGCGGCGATCTCCACCCCAAGGGCCGTGATGTTTTTCTTGTCCGCGTCCCTCACCACGGGGACCATCAGGCCCCGGTCCGTGTCCACGGCGATGCCCACGTGGATGAAGTCCTTGAAGACCACCTCCGACCGGTCCGTATCCACGCTCGCATTGAGGCGCGGAAAGGCTCTCAAGGCCCCCGCCGCCACCTTGGCCAGGAGGGCGGTCATGGTGAGCTTGCCTCCCGACGCCGCGACCCGCGCGGCGTGCTTGGCCCGGAACGCTTCTACGTCCGTGATGTCGGCCTTGTCGTACTGGGTCACCTGGGGGACGGTAGCCCAGGCGCGGGCCATGGCCCCGGCGGTGATCCTGCGCACCTTGCTCATGGGCTCGCGGCGCACGGGGCCGAAGCGGGCGAAGTCAGGCAGGGCCTTCGCGGGTACCGCTCCCGCCGGCTCGGGCCGCTCTGCCCCCATGACGAGCTTGGCGTGTATCTTTAGGTCGTCCGCAGAAACGCGCCCGCGCGGCCCCGTCCCCGTCACCTTCGTGATGTCCACCCCCAGCTCCCTGGCGAGCCTGCGGACGGAGGGCGCCGCGGGGGTCGAAGGGCGCGCTTCCTCGGCGGGAGCCACGGGGAGCAGGGCCTGAACCGGCGGCGGGGAGGCCTTGGGAGGCGGGGCCGGGGCAGAGCTGTCCGAGACGGGGACGGACGGGGGGGCTGGGGCGCGCCCGGCGGCCACCGTGCCCCTGGGCGGACCCGCGGGCGCCGCAGCGGCGGCGGCGCTTTCCACGCGCACCACCACGTCTCCGACCTTGATGCTCGTACCCTTTTGGGCGAGCACGCCGACCACGGTCCCCGCCTCCGGAGAGGGCATCTCGAAGACGGCCTTATCGGTCTCCAGTTCCAGGAGGGACTGGTCCACCTTCACCGTGTCGCCCACCTGAACCAGCACTTTCACGACGTCGGCGGCGTGGGTGCCCTCGGACAGCTCCGGCAGTGTGATGTCTTTGATCATGGATTCATCCTAACGTAGGGGCGGCCCACCGTGGCCGCCCGGCCCGCGAGAGGGAGGGCACGGCGGCCCTCCCCTCACGACCACACCGGGTTGGGTTTCTCGGGCGGGATCTCCAGCTCCTCCATGGCGCGCTTCACCGTGCCCGCGTCCACCTCGCCGCGCAGGGCCAACTGGTGCAGGGCCGCGAGGGCGATGAAGCGGGCGTCCACCTCGAAGAAGTTCCGCAGGGCCGGCCGGGTGTCGCTCCGCCCGAAGCCGTCCGTGCCCAGAGCGTGCAGCGGGCCCGGGAACCACTTGGCCACGCCCAGAGGCAGAACCTTGAGGTAGTCGCTCGCCGCCACGAAGACGCCGCGCTCCGCCTGGAGGGCCTTGGCCACGAAGGGCGTCTGGGGTGCCTCCTCGGGGTGGATCGTGTTCCAGCGCTCCGCGTCGGTGGCGTCCCGGTAGAGTTCCTTGTAGCTCGTCACGCTCCAGACGTCGGCGCTGACACCGAAGTGCTCCTCCAGCATCCCCTGGGCCTTCACCGCCTCGTTGAGGATGGTGCCGCTTCCTAGCAGGTGCGCCTTGGGGCCTTTGGCCGCCGAGGCCCTGAACCGGTACATGCCGCGGATGATGCCGTCCTCCGTGGAGAAGGCCTGCCCGCCCGGCGCCTTGGGCATGGGCGGCTGGGCGTAGAACTCGTTCATGAGGGTGATGTAGTAGAAGGCCCCCGCCTGGTTCACGGCCATGCGCTGGATGCCGTCGCGGATGATGACGGCCAGCTCATAGCCGTAGGCCGGATCGTAGGCCCGGAGGTTGGGCACCGTGAGGGCGAGGGCGTGGCTGTTGCCGTCCTGGTGCTGGAGGCCCTCCCCGGCGAGGGTCGTGCGCCCCGCCGTGCCGCCCAGGAGGAACCCTCGCGCCTGCATGTCCCCGGCAGCCCAGACGAGGTCGCCGATGCGCTGAAAGCCGAACATGGAGTAGAAGATGAAGAAGGGGATGGTGTGGAGGCCGTGGGTGGAGTAGGCCGTGGCGGCGGCGATGAAGGAGGACATGGCTCCCGCCTCCGTGATGCCCTCCTCCAGGATGGCCCCGTCCTTCGCCTCCTTGTAGTAAAGGAGGATGTCCTTGTCCACGGGATCGTACAGCTGGCCTGGATGGGCGTAGATGCCCACCTTCCGAAAGAGGCTCTCCATGCCGAAGGTGCGGGCCTCGTCGGGCACGATGGGGACCACGAGTTTGCCCAGGTTGGGGTCGTTCAGGAGCTTGGACAGGATCTGGACGAAGACCATGGTGGTGGCCAACTCCCGGCCGCCGGAGCCCTCGTAGAACTCCTGGTAGATCTCGCCGGAGGGCAACTCCACGGGCGTCACGTCGGCCTTCCGGCTGGGCACGAAGCCGCCCAGGGCCTTGCGCCGTTCCAGGAGATAGGCCATCTCCTCGCTGCCCTCGGGCGGGCGGTAGAAGGGCACCTCGCTCAGCTCCTCGTCGGAGACGGGGATGCCGAAGCGGCTGCGGAACTCCCGCAGCTCCTGCTCGTTGAGCACCTTCTGCTGGTGGGTGATGTTCTTGCCTTCGCCCGCCTCTCCCAAGCCGTACCCCTTGATGGTCTGGGCAAGGATGACCGTGGGGGAGCCCCGGTGGTCCACGGCGGCCTTGTAGGCGGCGTAGACCTTTTCGGGATCGTGGCCGCCCCGGCGCATCTTGCGGATCTCCTCGTCCGAGTAGCTCTCCACCATGGCGAGCAGCTCGGGGGATTTTCCAAAAACATCCCGGCGGATGTACGCCCCGCCGGAGACGGTATAGCGCTGCATCTGGCCGTCCACGAGATCCTCGAGCCGCCGGGCCAGAAGACCGTCGCGGTCTTTCTCCAGGAGGGGGTCCCAGTCGTCGCCCCACAGCACCTTGATGACGTTCCAGCCGGCGCCCCGGAAGGCTGCTTCGAGCTCCTGCACGATTTTGCCGTTGCCGCGAACGGGACCGTCCAAGCGCTGGAGGTTGCAGTTGATCACAAAGATGAGGTTGTCCAGCTTTTCCCGCGAGGCGAGGGTGATGGCGCCCAGGCTCTCGGGCTCGTCCGTTTCGCCGTCACCCAGGAAGGCCCAGACCTTCTGGTCCGACGCCGCCTTCAGGCCCCGGTCCACCAGATACTGGTTGAAGCGCGCCTGGTAGACGGCCATGATGCTCGTGAGGCCCATGGACACTGTGGGGAACTCCCAGAACTCCGGCATGAGGTACGGGTGAGGGTAGGACGACAGGCCCCCGCCCGGCTGGAGCTCCCGCCGGAAGCGCTTCAGGTCGTCCTCGCTCAGGCGGCCCTCCAGGAAGGCCCGGGCGTACACCCCCGGCGAGGCGTGACCCTGGAAGTACACGATGTCCCCCTCCTGGTCCCGCGTGCGCCCCCGGAAAAAGTGGTTGAACCCCACTTCGAGCAGGGTCGCCGCCGAGGCGTAGGTGGAGATGTGGCCGCCGATGCCGTGCTCTTCCCGGTTGGCGCGCACCACCATGGCCATGGCGTTCCACCGCAGAATGCTTTTGATGCGCCGCTCGATCTCCCGGTTGCCAGGAAAGGGCGGCTGGAGGTCGCGGGGGATGGTGTTCAGGTAGGGCGTGTTGGCCGTGAAGCGGGGCCTCACACCGTAGTGCGAGGCCCGGATGTGCAGGTGCCAGAGGAGCTCGCGGATCCGCTCCGGGCCCTGCTCCTGGAAGACGTTGTCCAGCGACTCCACCCACTCCCTGTTTTCGATCTCCTTCGCGATCCCCGGCTGGGGCGGCTTGTGCTCGGTCATGTGCTCCTCGCCGGCCTGCTGGCCGAATGCTTCGCGGGATCTTACTTTTTAGAAGCGGCCCCCGTTCACTCGGCGGTCTTTGTGGCGCCTGGTACGTGAAGAACCCATTGCCTTCAAGGATAATTCCCCACCAATTCCTCGTCAATCCTCTTCTCGCCTCTTCTCGCCAGGACCGAGCGCGCGCTGCCCTTTCATCCTCCGATGTGCCCCGGTCTTGCTTGACAAGGCTCCGGTCCGGTGATCATGCTGTAGCATCGGCAAGGATCGGGCGTGCGGCTCCGCAGTTGGCACTGAGGGCACACAAAGAAGCCGCCGCGCCCTTCCTCGCGGAGGAAAAGGGGGTGTCTCATGGCCAAGGGTACGAACCGCACCTTGGCTCTCGCGGCGGTGCTCGCCGCCGGGCTTCTCGTGACGGGAGTGGCGCGGGCCCAAGGCGCCCCCGAAAGCAGCCGGGTGGACGCCTTCAAGCATCACCTGGCCAAGAAGGGCTTCCTCTGGCAGGACGGGCGGGTCTGGTTCCCGGACATTTTGCCCATGTGCTGCCAGTGCCAGCTTCCGAGCTGTTACAGCAACAACGCATCGAGCCGGTACGGCTTCTTCGCCCTCCCCCCGGCACCGGGCCAAGACCCCTCAGTGAAGAACCCCTACGCCGAGTGGTTCACCGAGGACTCCAGCCTACCTCCGGGGTGGAGCTTCGCGTGGCGCCTGCGGACCGACGAGGCGGCGGTGCTCATCGCGAAGACGCCGCCGAAGGTGGAGTACTTCGGCTTCACGGCCTATCTCTACGACCGCTACGTGGCGGGGATGGGGCCGGTCCCTGACTGCACCTACGCGGATGCCGGCGGGGTGACCCAGCACAGGGCCCAGCCCGCGTCGGCGCAGAGCCGCTTTCCCGTCTTCGCGAGCTTGGGCGACACCATCAACCAGGAGACGATCCTCCTGGAGGGCGGGCGGCAGGACCCATTCCAAAAGAACGTGGTGGTGGTGGTGGCCGCGGACCGGGGCGTCCTGCGCAAGGTGGAGGATGCCCTAGAGGCGGCGGGCTACCCGGCCAAGAGCATCAACGTCCTGCCCGCGGTGCCGGCCCTCACCAGGCTGGGACTGGATTCCCAGAGCGACTCCCTCATGGTCCTCCTGCGCGTGGCGCCGGGCCCGGGCACCAACGTGGACCCTTACTACAGCCAGCCCATGACTCTGCTGCGCGTGACGCCCTCGGCGCCGGTCCCCGCCCCCCAGCTCGACCCCATCCCGCTGCCCAAGCTCCGCGTGCGCGGCACGGGGAAGACGGAAGCCCCTCTGGAGGCGCAGGTGGACGCGCTAGGACAGGCCATCTCCGCCCACTACGCGGGCCTCGGCTACAGGTCTGCGCCCGTGAAGATGGCCATCCTCCCCGATGGTTTCAACTGCATCTCCAACATGCAGAACTGCCTCGCGGACAACCGGGACACCATCTACGTCTCCCCGGCCTACGACATCATCAGCGGCCAGCTCCTGCCGGGGCAGCCCTCCCTGATCCTGGGGCCCGGCGAGTTTCTCGTGGCCTACGGCGTGCAGCACCCGGCCGCGAACAAGGCCCTTTACTCGAACATCTCCATCATGGGCTGGTACAAGAGGGCCGCGCCCGCGGTGGTGACGAACGACATGATGGCCCGAAGCGCGCAGGAGTACCTTCCCGGCGCCGACCCGGCGCTCTACGCCTACGAGATCACTCGCACGGGCGGCTGTCTGTCCCAGCACTGCATCCAGCTCGGAAGCGACTGCGGGACCGGCATCGCCGGCGACGAGCCCGTGGCTCCCGTCTTCCGGGCCTACCTGGAGCCGGGCACAAAGATAGGACCGTCCCGGGGGGAGGTCATCCCCGACCGCGTGCTCAAGTTCACGCCGGCCCCTTGAGGGCCCAGGCGCGCAGCAACTCGCTCAAAGTCACTGTACGCCCTTCGAAGGGGCGGGCTAAATGATCATCACATCTAACATATCATCACGAGACGCCGGAGCCGAGCCTCCCGCGCTGCATGTA
>JBBIKI010000023.1:0-11197 GCA_037445535.1 Acidobacteriota bacterium
TCTCCGGTGCCTGCGCCCTCTCGGGGGGCACCTTCGCGGGAAGCCCCGCCGTCGCGGGCATGCCCGAGGACATTCCCGTGGACCTCGTCATCCCCGGATGCCCGCCCCACCCCCTCACCGTCCTCGACGGGCTTGTGCGCCTCCTCGGGCGGCTCAAAGGATAAGGCTCGCCCCTGAGACACGGGAAAGGATAGGGAGAAGATTCACCACGGAGACGCGGAGGACGCGGAGAAAAGAGGAGACAAGGACCTGGCGAAAGATTGAGATTCGTAAGAACAAAGCGAGGCAGATCAGGCGAGCATGTCCCAGTGAACATCGCAGAGAAAGCGAGAAGGACGTCGAGTCCACTTCCTTTTGTTTGCATGGATGGTGTGCTCAAGATTTGTCTTTCATCTTCCTCCGTGTTCTCCGTGTCTCCGTGGTGAAGGGGTTTCTCCGGAGTCAGTCTGATGGTGGATGAAGCGGGGCGGGTGCAAGCGGACGAGGGGCAGCGGGCGTGGCCGCCGGCTTGGGCGATTACGACCTACTTTGCCGAGGGCTTTCCGTACAGCCTCGTGCGGCAGATCTCCACGGTCTTCTTCAAGGATCACGGGGCGAGCCTCCAGGCCATCGGCCTCACGTCGCTCTACGGCCTGCCGTGGGTCCTTAAGGCCTTCTGGGCGCCCGCCGTGGATGCCTTCTCCACCAAGCGCCGGTGGCTCCTGGGCGCGGAAGTGGCGCTCGTGCTTGCCGTGCTCGCCATGGCGGCGGGCTCCTCGCTCGCGAACCCGCTCGAGGCCGTTTCGGTTCTGTTCCTCCTCACGGCCTTCCTCTCCGCCACGCACGACATCGCCGTAGACGGCTTCTACCTGGAGGCGCTGGACCGGGAGAGCCAGGCGCGCTTCGTGGGCTACCAGGCCATGGCCTACCGGCTCGCCCTCATCGCCGGCGGCGGCGGCGTGGTGTGGTTCTCGGGCGTCACCGGGTGGCGCGCGGCCTTCGGGCTCGCCGCAGGCGTCATGTTCGCCCTCTTCCTCGTTCACGTCTTCCTGCTGCCCGCCCGCGAGACGCCCAAGCGTCCCATGCACGAACTTCTGCGCGTGCTCCTGCGCCCCAAGGCCCTGGGAGGCCTCGTGCTGGCGGCGGCGGCGGTGGGCGCGGCGTGGTGGGTGTGGGGCATGCCGCGTGTGCAGGCGTGGATCGCGCCGTCCAAGCCGCTCCTCGGCAAGATCGGCCTCCCCGGTCTTATCACCGCCGGACTGGTGGCGATCCTCCTCGTGCTCCTGGTGAACCTGGGCCGGCTCAAGCGCCGCCTCGAAGCCTCCGGTTCCTTCTACGCCAAAGCCTTCGTGGACTACCTGGACCAGCCCCGCATGGGCGTCGCCCTGGCATTTCTGCTGACTTACCGAACGGGCGAATCGGCCCTCCTCGCCATGGTCTACCCGCTCCTCAAAGATATCGGCATCAACCGGGCGCAGTACGGCATCCTCTACGGCACCTTCGGCATTGCCGCGTCCATCGCCGGGGGTATTTTGGGAGGGTATCTCATCTCCAAGTTTACGCTCAGGCGCGTCATTTGGCCCCTCATGCTGGCGCAGAACGTGCCTCACCTGCTGTACATGGCCCTGGCCCTCGTTTACGGTCATCTCGTGGGGCACCCCGAGATGGGCGCCGCCAGCCCCTTCGTCGTGGGGCCCTTCGTCGTCATGGAAGCCTTCGGCGCCGGTATGGGTACGAGCGTCTTCATGGTCTTCATCCAGCGCACCTGCAAGGCGCAGAACAAGGCCGCGCACTTCTCCATCGCCACCAGCGTCATGAACATCAGCTCCACCCTCGCAGGCGTGCTCTCCGGCTACCTCGCCGCCTTCATGGGCTGGCCCCTCTTTTTCGGCTTCACCTTCCTGGTGACCATCCCCAGCATGGCCCTCATCCCGTGGCTGCCGAACCTCGGCCGCCCCGCCGCCGGGAAGTCCTGATCAACGGCTGCCCTCCAGCGGGGAGCGGCCTACGCGGCCAGATGAGACGCGCGGGGGCGCCAAATGGGAGATCCTGTGGGGCCAGAGCTCGATCAACGTGGCGATGAAGGCTGGGTGGAACCGTCTCACCCGCCCAGGAGGCCTCGGACGCCGAGCCAGAGCTCGTAGGCGCTGAAGCAGGCCAAGGCCACGGCGGACATGCCCAGCACCATCCTGCGCACCCTCTCCCCGATGCCGCCCAAGGCGCTTGCGGCCACGATGATGGCCACGGTGACGGCGATCATTGTGGTGTAGAAGCCGGCCAGCAACGCCAAGGCGCGGAGTCCCCCTTCGTGCCAGGCCTTCACGGCGAGCGGCCCCATCACCAGGCTCCAGCCGATATACGGATTGGGATTGAGCAAGTTGACCAGGGTCGCCTTGAGGAGGCTCTGTGCTCCCGAACGCAGCTCCGGCTTCGTCTCTGCACTGAAACGGCGCCACGCGCCAAACGAACCGGCAGCGAGGAAGAGGAGGAAGACACCGCCGCCCAGTTGGAGCACCGAGACAAGCACCTTCGGAACCTGGACCAGGATCACGAGGACGAGAGCGGCGACGGGGCCGTCGCTCAGGAGCGGGGCGAAGGCCGCGGGCCACGTGCGCCGCCAACCGGCCGTCACGGATTGCGACACGATGTACGTCTGGTAGGGCCCGGGCTGGGCCGCGGCCGTAAAGGCGTAGACCACCCCGATCATGAGGAAGCCCAGCATGCTAAGAGTCCTGAAGGCCTCGGGACTGGGCGAGGGTCAGGGAAGAGGCTTGGAACCATTCCTTGGCGCTCTCCTTGGAGAGCACGATGACCGTGCAAACCCCGAGAACCGTCCCGAAGGGCATGAACATGCAGGCCATGCCAGCCACGGTGTAATGGAAGATGGACACAAGCCGAAGATGTTCATCATCCTGAGTCATGGGTTCTCTCCCCCTTTGAGATCCGCCTCTTGCCGCTCCCGTCATGCCCGACGGGCGCTCAAAACCATCGCTTATGGATTCTTCTTGAAGTCTTCCGCGAGCTGGCTCAGAAGCGAAAGCTGGTCCTGCTGCATGGCGATGAGTTCACGCCATTGTTTCTCCCTGAGGGAGTCAAGTTTCTCGTGGAGCGTCATGATCTCGAGCTCCGACTTCAGGTTGACTTCGTAGTCGTGCTCCGCGCTCAGCCGATCCTTAGCGGCTTGCCGGTTCTGAGACATCAAGATGATCGGGGCCTGAATGGCGGCGAGCATAGACAACACGAGATTCAGCAGAATGTAAGGGTAAGGGTCAAATGCTTTTCGGAGTGTGACAAGAACGAACGAATTCAGGCCGACCCAGACAACCATGACGGCCGCGAAGATCGAGATAAAGGTCCATGAGCCCCCGAAGCTCGCGACTCGATCCGCCATTCTCTGGCCGTACGTCATTTGCTCGGAATAGTCCTTGAGAACATTTCTTGAAATATGGGTTCGATTGGCGATGTGGTGAGCGACGTGCTTTTCTCGTTCGCTGAGCCGCTCATATGCCGTATGCAAATGCTTCTCGGATACTTGGTCCGCGTTCCCATTCATGGCGCAATCCTCCAGGTTTTCGTCCAAGTTCACTCCGCAGCCGCCGCCATGGCATCACGAAACAAGATCCATGAACAGGGAAGGCGGCGAACATAAGGGGCAGGCGCCAAGTCTTCGGCCATGCGTCCTCGCCTCACGCCGATCGCCCCTCCTATTGCCGTTGGAGCCACCTTGAGGTGGCGATGGAGCAGAAGGACAACCCATCGGTCTGAAGGAGCGCTCTCAAGGGCACGATCCCTTTCCGTGGGATGGGCCATTCGGGTGTGCGGGTTCATGGCTCCCACTGGAAACCGCACCGCAGGCAGCGGTGCCAAGTCCGGGCGCCCAGGAAACGCTTGAACAGCAGGCCGAGGGCGCTCTCACCCGCGAAGGGAGGCGGCTCGCAAGGTTCGGTCTCCGGGCTCCCGCACTGGGAGCAGTGTATCGCCGCGCCGGCCACGGCGTCGCCGTCCCGGACGACGGGCAAATCGGGAAGGGGAGCGCCCGCCGGGAATGCCTGGTCCCACACCTCGCCGCACACGGTGCAGAGGAACCGCACCGGACCGCCCTTTGCAACCAGCACGTCGTTCATGCTCAGGTGACGGGACAAACATCTCGGGCACTGCGGGCCTGCCGTGTCGCCGTCGTCCTCCGGGGAGGCCTCCGCGGGCGCCTCGGGAGGCGCTTCCACGATCTCCTGCGGCACCGCCTCCAGCTCATGGCGCCGCGAGGGTTCCGCGCTCCCCCCGGCGGCGGCCGTTCCCGGTCCCTTGGCTTCCAGGGGCGATGGCCATCGGTGCTCGCAATTCTCGCACGCGCACCACGGGCCGTCCTCCGCCTGCTGCATGTCAAAGGCGTCCCGCGGCGGCGGATCCGCCGCCGTCACTCGGAACGATCCGCACGCCGGACAGGCCGCGGGAAGGATGGGGAAGGTGTCGCTCAGATAGACGGCCTCGGCCACGGGGGTCCGGCGACCGCAGTTCTGGCAACGCAGCCACCAGCTTCCCAAAGGCGACTCGCTGGGCGTCACGGCGCAGAATTCCGTAGAATCGCACGATGTGCAGCGGACGTCCCCTCCGGCGTCCCCGCCGCTTTCCTCGTCCCGCCGGGCCAGCCTCGCCTCCGCCTCCGCGCGCCGTTCGCGGGGAACCTGGAGCCACACTCCCGCCGCCGCCTCGCCCAGAACCTCCGGAGGCGCCACGCGCCGGTCCAGGAGGGCGCAGGGCAGAGGAACGGCGTGCAAGAGAGCTTGGGTGTCCTCAGCCGGTTCCATTGATTCGAAGATTCTCAGCAGCTCCCACTGCTCCGGATCGTTCCCCGGAGCGGGCGATGCGGCCTTTTCTCCAACCACCGGCGCCAACCCGCTACACCTTTCCCGCCTGCTTGGGAGGTTCGCTCGCGGCGGCCCCGGACTGTCCCTTGGCGGTGATGAGGTTGGTGAGGTAGGCCGAGAGGAGCCCGCCGAGGTGGTCGCCGCCCTGCACGAGCAGGTCCGGCGTCACCTTCACGTTGCCCGAGGAGATCTGCTTGGCGATCTCGATGGCCGTCACGCCCTGCTGGCCCACGGCCTTGTTCTGCAGCTCGTAGGCCTTGGCCGTGGCCTCGCCGATGGCCAGGATCTTGGCGCCCTCTGCCTCGCCCCTGGCCTTGATGCCCGAGGCCTCGCCCACGGCGCGCAGGCGGATGCTCTCCCCCTCGCCCTCGGCGAAACGGATGGCCTTCTCCTTGTTCTGCTCGGCGATTTTCACCCCGATCTCCGCCTCCACCAGGTTCTTCTGCTGGTCCGCCTCGGCCCGCGTCTTCTCCGTGGCGATTCGCGTCTGCTCGGCCTTCTGCTGGTCCTGGTACATCGCCTGCTGCTGCTGGGCGATGATCTTCTTGGTCTGCGTGTCCATGAGGTCCTGCGGGAGGTTGATCTGGCAGATGAGGACCGAGACGCACTCCACGTGGTACTTCTCCAGCTCGGCCTTGGCCCGTTCCTCCGCCTTGCGCTGCTCCTCCTGGCGGTCCTGCATGAAGTTCATGGCGGAGGTGGAGGAGGCCTGGTTGCGGAAGCTCGAATCGATCATGGGATGGATCACGTGGAGGATGAGGTTCTCGATGGAGCCGATCTTCGCCACCATGTAGGGCGCCTGGTCCGGCCTAACGCGGATGACCACCTTGACGGAGACGCTGATTTGGAACCCGTCTCGGGAGATGACTTTCAGCGGGTCGAAGCGTGTCTCCTTGCTGTCGTCCCAGTCGATGGTGATGTTGGTCGTGTCCACGATGTAGGCCATGAACGCCCGCAGGTTCAGATAGTAGAAGCCGGGCCCCGCCACCTCCTGCTGGATGCCCCGGAAGCCCTTCGGCACGACGTACCGCTCGATGCCCAGGTCCAGCCGGCCCTCCAGGGCCTCCCGCGCGCCTTCGCCGCCCTCCGTGCCCTCCCGCTTGGCGGCCTCCTCGATGAGCTGGCGCACCTGGGCGGGCTCCTCGCCCACGTTGGAGACCACCACGGCCACCTGGCCGCGCTCCACCACCGCCACGTTGTCCAGCTCCACTTTGAAGGCGAGCGGGTTGATGTAGTAGGTTCCCGGCTTGAGCACGTCGAACTGCGGTCCCCGCTGGCCGCCCGCGTGGAGGAACTTGGAGGCGTCCTGGAAATCGCTGTGGCCCGTCACCGGCTTGGCCACGTACTCCTTGTCGGGGAGGGGTTCGCCGTCCACGGCCGTCACCAGGCCCACGCTCTTGGCGGGGATGACGGTGGCGTCCATGATCTCCACCTTGAAGAGCGCCATGTTGATGCGGTAAGTGCCGGGCAGCAGGATGTCGATCTGCGGCCCCTTCTGGCCCCCCAGGTTGAGGAAGGCCTGGCCGTCCTCGAAATTGGCGTGGCCCTCCACGTGCTGGGCCAAAAGCCGGCCCGGCGGTATGGAGTGGCCGTCCATGGCGGTCACGAGGCCGATGCGCCCCTTGTCTACCACGATCGCCTTGGCCCGCGTCACCTTGAAGAGGACGGGGTTGATGCGGTACGTGCCGGGCGGCAGGATCTGGATCTGCGGGCCCTTCTCGCCCCCGCTCTTGAGGAACTGCTCGCCCTCCTGGAAGCTGTTGTGCCCCGGCACCACCTTTGCGAAGATCTTCCCTGGTTCCACAGGGTCGCCGTCGATGGATTCCAGGATGCCCACCTCGTCCTGGGCGATGGTCGTAAAGGGAACCTTGCTCACACGGTAAAGGAAGGGGACGAGCATGTGGAGTCCCGGCCCAAGCGTCCGCGCCTGGATGCCCACCTCGCCCGAGAGGGCCACCACCCGGCCCTGGGCCATGTCCTTTCCGAAATACTTGCGCTCGATGACCGCGATCTGCGTCCCGCCCACGATGACCACGGCCTTCATCAGGAGAAGAATGGCGGCCACACCCAGGACATAGGGCCCGTACAGCAAGGAAAACCTTACGACCTCCGACATGCAATCCTCCCAATTAAAACTGCACTCCGGCAGCCCGGCCACGGGTCCTTTGAACCGGCGACGGGTGCGGCCCCTCGCGCGAACCCGTCCCCTTCGCCGTTCGGCCCGGCCTGCCAGTCCCTGTCACCATCATCCCCACGCATAGAGGATACCACCGGCGGCGCCCTCCGAACACTGGTTCGGAAGGCGTACACTGTCCACCGGCGCGAAGCCGGGGAGCCGAGGATCCCTTGACCTACAATTTCGATCCCGGTCGCTGGTACGACAATCAGCGCGCGGCCCTTGAGGCACGGCTGGCGCGAGGCGAGCTGGGGCGGGATGCGTTCGAGGCGGCTCTAGACGAATTGCAGCGGCGGCTGGAGGAGATGGAATCCCGGCTCGACGGCACCTTTCAGATTCCTCCGCCCAAGTCCTGACGCGACGCGGGCCAACCTTTTCCCTCTTCCCCGCAACTCTGCTACTCTGTTCCGGGGGGAGGACAACAGCATGCCCGTTCAAGGCCAGAACGAGAGGCATCCCCGGGGGAAGCGCAAGGCGGGCGAGCTGGCGGCGCTTCGGGCGGTGGCCGCTGCCTGCGTGGAAGCGGCGGATGAACACGCCCTCATCGAGCGCGTCACGGACATCATCTGCGGGACCCTCTCCATCACCAATTTCGGCGTGATCCTCTACGATCTCAAGACCGGCCTTCTGCGGGACCACCCCTCCGCCCATCGCCGCAGGGGGAGCACGGCGCTGGAACTGGTCCTGGGCGAAGGCATCGTGGGAACCGTGGCCCTCTCGGGCCTTCCCAGGCGTGTCCCCGACGTCAGCCTCGATCCCATCTATCGCATGGGGGACCAGGATACGCGCTCGGAGCTGACGGTTCCCCTCAAGGTGGGCGATCAGATCATCGGCGTCATCAACAGTGAAAGCACGGAGCTGAACGCCTTCACGGAAGAGGACGAACACCTGCTCATGGTCCTGGCCGGCCAGGTTGGGCCCACCATCGCGAGGCTCCGGACCATTCAGACCCTTCGGGACAGCGAGGAGAAGTATCGCGCCCTTTACGAAGACAACCCTTCCATGGTCCTCACGCTTGATGCCCGGGGGACCATCCTTTCGGTCAACCGGTTCGGCGCCCGGCAGCTCGGCTACTGCGCCGAGGAGTTGGTGGGGCGGTCACTCTTGAGCATCCTCCACCAGGAGGCCCGTGCGGACGCTCTTTCGCTGCTGGCCGGGCGGCTGGCCAAGCCCGGCGAGGTGGCCCAATGGGAGCGCCGCCACGTGCGGAGCGATGGAGGCGAGCTGATGCTCAAGGCCTCCGGCCGGGCCATCCGCGGAACGGACGGCGAGCCAGTGGTCCTGGTGGTCTGTGAGGACATCACGGAGCGGAAGCTGGCGGAGGAACGGTCCGAAGAGAGCCTCCGGCAGCTCGAGAAGCTCCTCGACGAAACCGTCCAGACTCTGGCGGCGGTCGTGGAGGTGAAGGACCCTTACACGAGCGGCCACCAGCGGCGGGTCGTCCAGCTCGCCACGGCCATCGCCGGCCGGATGGATCTGCCTCCCTCACAGGTTCAGACGCTACGAGTGGCGGGCCTTCTTCACGACATCGGCAAGATCCAGGTCCCCTCCGACATCCTCTCCAAGCCGGGCAGCCTGAGCGATGCCGAGCGCACGATCATCCAGACCCACAGCGAAGTGGGTCACCGGCTTCTTCGGGGCATCTCCTTCGAGGGGCCCGCCGCGGAGATCGTCCTCCAGCACCACGAGCGCATGGATGGATCCGGCTATCCCAACCACCTCAAGGGGAGCGACATCTTGCTGGAGGCAAGAATCCTGGGCGTGGCGGACGTGGTGGAGGCCATCTCCAGCCACCGGCCCTACCGGCCCGCTCTCGGGATCGGGCATGCGCTGTCGGAGGTGTCCACCCTCTCGGGCGTCCTCTACGATCCGGCCGTGGTGGACGCGTGCCTCGGGGTCTTCGCAACAGGCGGTTTCGCGTTCGACTGATACCGTCAGGCCGTCAAGCCAGCCGCGAGAAGGACCTGACGCAGCCCCACCCCATCCGCTTCGGTGAAGGCCGAGAGTGAGCGGCTGTCCAAATCCAGGACGCCCCAGCAAGAGCCGTCCGGTTCCAGACACGGGACGACCACCTCGGAAAGGTTGGCGGGGTCGCAGACGATGTGGTCCTCGCCCAGGGCGTGGACGTCCTCCACCACGCAAGGCGCCCGTTCGCGCCAAGCCTTGCCGCAGACGCCGTGGAGCCCGATGGGTGAGCACGCGGGCTTGGGGCGGCAGACGCGCAGGAGCAGAGCGTTGCCCGCCTCTGCGATCTCGTAGAAGCCGAGCCAGTCCACCCCTCGGCCTTGAAGATGGCGCCACAGAATGTCGGTGACGGCCTTCATTCGAGCCATGCGGTCCGCGCCGGGAGACATGTCCGTGCGGGCGGCGCCTTGGCAGGCGCCGTAGTCGCGGAAGGGCCTCGTCATGGTTCGTCAGCTCCCCCCAAGCCCTCCTCCGCCTCGGCGGCGGAGGAGCCCGAAAGGCCTCCCTCCTCGGCGGTCCAGGGAATCTCCGCGCCGATGGGGCAATAACGCTCGGGATACTCCGGGGCAATGAGGGGCGTGGCGCTGGTGCGGGCCAGGAAGCCCGCCAGGCGGCCCAGGAGGACGTAGAGGCCCGGCTGGACGTAGCGCGGCGGCCCTCCCTGAAGGGCCACGGGTTCGGGGCGAAGCATCTCCTGGACCAGGAAGCCACCGTGGCTCGCGCCCTCTCGGACGGCCTCCTTCCACGTGTCCAAGGGGACGAGTGAGCCCACCACCACGCCCCGGCCTTCGTACCCTCGTACGGGTTTGAGAACGAACTCGCCCGGGTTTGAGAGGAGGAGGTCCTCCATGTCCCGGGTCTTCCCATCGTGGTCCACGGGACCGGGACGAAGCAGGCGCGTCCACGGGATGCACGAGCCAAGCTCGGAGGCCAGGGGCGGCGGTAGGATGCGCGCGAAGGCCGGGTCCGAAAGGACCACGAAGAGGGCTTTGCTCCACGCCGGGTCGGTCCTGAAGCTCCCCGCGAAGCAAGCCGCTCCTTCAAGGTAGCTATCCAGGAAAGGGCGGATTTCGCCCGCGCGCCGGAAGGCCTCCTCGCTCACCACGCGCCGGTAGACCAGGTTCACCTCCCCGGAAGGCCCCATGAGCGAGCCCTCCGTGAGGCGAAGAGCCCTGGGGTCCTCCACCGTGGCGGGGTAGCCCGAAGCCGTGAAGAAGGCGGCCAAGGCCTCCTGCTCGGACCGGGTTCCCACCTCCGCCCAATCCACGATGGCGATGCGCGGCCGCTCGGTGCCGCGCTTGTCCCACTGCCGGAAGCAGTGCAGGAGAGTGTCCAGAAGGCGGGCGGTAAGAGGGTAGTCTTCCTGCGGCATGCCGTGGCGCTCGCGCCACAGCTTCGTGAGAGCCGCCGAGTAATGCCACCCCGCCGTGCCGTCCGTGTTGTACTCCATGAAGCGCGGGCCCCTCGGGAAGAGAAAGGAATCCCAGCGGCCCAGCGGGATGAGGGGACGGTAGCCCGGGTCCTTCAGGATGAAAGACTCCTGGAAGGCGCCGTAGCCAAAGAGGCGGCGAAGCGGCGGGTCCCTCGGAAAGGCCTCCACCACCACCTCGGCGGCGGCGCTCGCCGCCTCCACCGCGCGCCGGATGTTATCCACCTGGCCTTCCTCGGGGAGGAAGGGATGGTCCGAGACGGGCAGGGCGAAACCCCGAAACGAGATGCCCCTCCCGATCAGCTCGTTGTCGGTCCAGGGGTGCGGCGGCGGCAGGCTCATGAACGCTCCAGCAGAGCCCTATACCACGAAGGCCGGCCTGCCCGCAAGGCGGAAGCGATAATGCGGGACGAGAGACGAACGGGGTCAGGTCTTGTAATCACACATGCCAGCGTCATGGGGTGGCCTTCGGCATGTTGCAGCTTCTGGTGGCGTGGTAATGCCATCAAACAGCAGGTTTGGCTGAACAGGCCGCGTAGGGCCAGGGTACGTCAAAGAATCTCAAGGGCCGCGCCCGGCCCTCGTGGTTCCGTAAGATGCCCCGCGCCCTCGCACGGCCGTGTAACCCAAGATTGGCATGGCCTAATGTATCATTACAAGACCTGACCCCATTGTTGTTTGTTCTTGGCGAATCAGCGGCGCTTCATCCTTTAACTTTCAACTCTCACCTCCCAACTCTCAACATTCAACTTTCACCTCCCGTCCATCGCCTTCAGACGGACC
>JBBIKI010000023.1:11297-36848 GCA_037445535.1 Acidobacteriota bacterium
CTCCCAACTCTCAACATTCAACTTTCACCTCCCGTCCATCGCCTTCAGACGGACCCCCAGCCTGTGGTTCGGGAGCGGTGGGGGCGCTCGTCGCCGAAGGAGAGGGCCGACGGGCTCGCGACTTTTCGGCCCACGGCCTCGGCCACGGGCGTGATCTCCTCCACGAGTTCGCGGAACTGCGCGAGGGTGAGGGACTGGTCTCCGTCCGAGAGGGCCTGCTCGGGGTCGGGATGGACCTCCACAATGAGGCCGTCGGCTCCCGCGGCCACGGCGGCCCGGGCCATGGGGATGACGGCGTCCCGGCGGCCCGTGCCGTGGGAGGGGTCCACGACAACGGGGAGGTGGGTCTGGGCCTTAAGGACCGGCACGGCGTTCAGGTCCAGGGTATTGCGCGTGGCGGTTTCGAAGGTGCGGATGCCGCGCTCGCAGAGGATTACGTTCGGATTGGCCTCCAGCAGAATGTACTCCGCGGCGAGGATGAACTCCTTCACCGTGGCCGAAGGCCCGCGCTTGAGGAGGACGGGCTTGCCCGCCCGGCCCACTTCTTTCAGGAGGGGGAAGTTCTGCATGGAGCGGGCTCCGATCTGGAAGCAGTCCACCAGGGGCGCCATGGGCTGCACCTCGCCCGGCTCCATGACCTCCGTGACCACGGGGAGCCCCGAGGAGCGGCCCGCCTGCGCGAGCATCTCCAACGCCTCGTGCCCGAAGCCCTGAAAGGCATAGGGGGAGGTTCGCGGCTTGAAGGCGCCTCCCCGGAGCGCCGTGGCGCCGTAGGCGGCCACGAAGCGGGCGCAGGTCTGGATCTGGTCGCGGTCTTCCACGGAACAGGGACCGGCAATCAGTGCCAGGGTATCGCTTCCCAGGGCTACCCGTCCCAGCCTCACCTCGGTCCTACCCCGCGTCACGTCCCGGGCGGCGAGGACGGCGCGTCCACCTTCCTTCTTGGCCCACTCGACCCCTTCCATGGTTCCGAGGGTAACGGCGTCGCCCGCGCCGTCGCCCAGCCCCACGGCGAAGAGGCCGTAGGGCAGGCACACCTTGCGGGTCTCGTATCCTTGCCGTGCCAGGGCGGCGAGGACGGCGCTCAGGGCCGAGAGGGAGGCAGACGTCGCGAGTTTGACGATCATGGTGTCATCTCCTCGTTAAAATCACTTGTGGTCTCGCGGTTTAGGAGGCGCGCGACGAAGCGGCGGGCAGCTTCACGGCGCTCCGTGAGGGGCCCGGCCGCCAGGGCGTCCACCAGGGCCGAGCCCACCACGGCGCATTCGGCGTTCTTCCAGATGGCCGCCACGTCCCCGTGTGTCCGGACGCCAAAGCCCACCGCCATGGGAAGGGGGCAGACGGAGCGAAGGCGCGCGAGCCGAAGCTCCAGCCCCTCCGAAGCCCCCGCGTGGGTTCCCGTGATCCCCGCCCGGGAGACCACGTACACGAAGCCGCGGGCGAGTTCGGACACGCGGCCGAACCGCTGGGGCGACGTGTTGGGGCTGTCCAGGAGGATCGGATCGACGCCGCCCGCTGCGAACGACTCAAACCATCCGGGCTCTTCCTCCGGCGGCAGGTCCAGCACGAGGAGGCCGTCCGCGCCGGCGGAACGGGCCTCTGACGTGAAACGGTCCAGACCGTAAGCCAGGATTGGGTTGAGGTACGTGAACAGGACGAGGGGGACGCCGCAAACGGCTCGCAACTGGCCGATCAGATCCAGCGTCGGCGCGACGCCGCCTCCGGCCGATAGCGCCCGCTGGTGGGCCCGCTGGATGACGGGACCGTCCGCCACGGGATCGGAGAAGGGGATGCCCACCTCCAGCGCGGCTGCCCCGCCTTCCACGGCTCCCAGGGCCGCGTCCAGGAAGGCTTCCGGGGAGGGATCGGAGGCCGTCAGGTACGGCATGAGCGCATGCCCGGAGGCAAGTGCGGAACGGAGTTTGCTCATGGGTTGGGCGCCTCCGCGGGTGGCGGGAAAAAGTCGCGATTGAGCGAAACGCGATAAGGCGAAGCGGTTTCTTTGCCTTGCTGCATCTCCAATCTCCTGTCATGCCCTTCGAGTCTCGCGTTTAGCGTCTCGCGCCTTGCACTCATTCCCCCACGTTCCCCATGTCCTTGTCGCCGCGCCCGGAGAGGTTCACGAGCAGGCGTGCGCTGGAGCCGAAGGTAGCGGCGCCGTGTTCCATCACCCAAGCCACCGCATGCGCGCTCTCGAGGGCCGGAATGATACCTTCCAAGGCGCTGAGCCGCCGGAACGCCGTGAGGGCCGAATCGTCCTTGACGCTCGTGTAGGTGGCACGCCCCGAGCGGAACAGGTGGCTGTGCTCGGGCCCCACAGCGGGGTAGTCGAGGCCCGCCGCCACCGAGGAGGTGGACAAGACCTGTCCCTCGTCGTCCTGCAGGAGGTAGGAGAAGGTCCCGTGGAGAACGCCCGGCGAGCCGCCCGAGAAGCGGGCGGCGTGCCGGCCGGGCTCGGGACCTTCGCCGCCTGCTTCTACACCCACGAGCTTGACCTCCCGGTCATGGAGAAACGCGGAGAAGAGGCCGATGGCGTTGGAGCCTCCCCCAACGCAGGCCACGGCGGCGTCGGGAAGGCGTCCCTCGGCGGCGAGAAACTGGCGCCTTGCCTCCTCGCCGATGACGGATTGGAAGGTGCGCACCATCGTCGGATAGGGGCGGGGTCCAAGGGCCGAACCGAGCAGATAGTACGTGTCCGACGGCCGGGCCGCCCAGTCCCGCAGCGCCTCGTTGACGGCCTCCTTGAGGGTGCCTTGCCCCGTGCTCACGGGCTGGATGCGCGCGCCCAGGAGGCGCATGCGGGCCACGTTGGGAGCCTGCCGCTCCATGTCCACGTGGCCCATGTAAACCGTGCAGTCAAGGCCCAAGAGGGCACATACCGTGGCGGAGGCCACGCCGTGCTGCCCCGCGCCCGTTTCCGCGATGATGCGCGTCTTGCCCATGCGCTTGGCCAGAAGGGCTTGGCCGATGGCGTTGTTGATCTTGTGCGATCCCGTGTGGCCGAGGTCTTCGCGCTTGAGGTGCACGGCGGCGAGGCCAGCGGCGCCGCTCAGTCTTCGGGCCAGCGTCAGGGGCGTGGGGCGGCCCGAGTAGCTGGCGAGCAGAGAGGTGAAGGAGAGGCGGAAGGAGGCATCGGCCCAAGCGTCCGCGAAGGCCGCTTCGAGCTCGATGAGGGGAGCCATGAGAGTTTCGGGTACGAAGCGGCCGCCGAAGGGGCCGAAGTCCCGGGGGCGGTCCATGAGGTCAAAGGGCATGAGCGATCTCCTTGAACGCCTGACGGGCCGAGGCGCAGAACTCCCGGATGCGGCCGGCATCCTTGACGCCCGGCTTCGATTCCAGATGTGAAGCCGCGTCAACCCCGGCGGGCCGCGCACGGCGCACGGCCCGCGCCACGTTGTCCGGTCCCAGTCCTCCGGCCAGAATAAAGGGTCTGGGCGCGAGGCCGCAGAGGGTCCAATCGAAAGGAGATCCCGTGCCGCCAGGCTCACCCGGTCCCGCCGCGTCTAGAAGCAAGACCCGTCCCCATGGCAAGGCCTGCGCGGAAGGGGCGGAGGCGGGGCGCGACTCGATCACGGACACTCCCAGCTCGGCCAGGGCTGCCTGGTCTCGGGCCGGGGGCCTGGCGTAAAGCTGGAGCAAGGGTGCCCCGAGCCGGGCCGCGGCGGCGAGCGGGAGGTACGATCCGGGGAGGTGAAGGACGACGGGAACGAGCCCGAGCGAGAGGGCACCGAGGACAAGGTCGCTGGCCTCGCGCCGGGGAACGGCCCTGGGGCTCCGGGGCCAGGTGTTCACGCCCACGTGGGTCGCGCCCGCCTTGGCGCAGGCTTCAAGGTCGGCGGAGGAGCGCACGCCGCAGACCTTGATCCAAGGCGATCGAAGGGAAGGGACCGCCGCCGAAGGGGTCATGGCCGTGCTCCCGCCGCGTGCTCATCCAGGGCCAGCCTGAACTGGTGCAGGAGGGGCACGGGATCGCGAAGCTGCATGAGGGTTTCCCCGATGAGGAAGCCATGAGCTCCCGCCGCGCGCAGATCGAGGAGATCCTCCACGCCCCGGATGCCGCTCTCGGCGATGCAGGCGCGATCGGGCGGGCACAGGCGCGCTAGGTTCTTGACAAGACCGAGATTCACTTCAAAGGTGTCCAGGTCGCGCGCGTTCATTCCCAGAAGACGGGCCCCCGCGCTGACGGCATCGGCCATCTCTTCCTCCGAGTGCACCTCCACGAGCGGTTCGAGGCCCGTGGCCAGTGCTTCCAGGATCATGGGAGCCAGACCTAGACCCAGAATCCTCGCAATGAGGAGGACCCACCGCGCTCCGTCGGCGCGGGCCATGCTGAGCTGGACGGGGTCGAGCACGAAGTCCTTGCACAGGACGGGGACGGCTGCGGCGGCTGCGGCCCTCTGGACGTCCAGGCGCGAGCCGCCGAAGAAGTCCGGCTCGCACAAGACGCTCACGGCTCCCGCGCCGCCCCGCTCGTAGGCGCGGGCGCGCTCCGCCGCGTCCGCTTCGGGGGCGATGGGGCCCTTGCTGGGTGAAGCCCTCTTGACTTCGGCCACGATCAGGCCCGTGCCGGCGCGCAGGGAGGCGGCGGGGTTCTCGGGAGGCGAGGCCCCATCGCTGGGCCCGCCCAAGGGCTCGGTCATGGACCTTCGGATTTCATCAATCCTCACCCTGCGGCGGGCCAGGATCTCTTCAAGAAACCTGTGCACGTTCCGCCTCCATCCCGTCGCTTCGCAGCCGCTCGAAATAGCTCCCTACGCTTCCCGTGCCCAGGGCCTCTTCTGCGCGTCCCGCGCCTTCCCGCAAGTCTTCCACGAGGCCGGCGGCTTTGAGGGCCAGCGCCGCGTTGGCCGCCACCGCGGATCGAAGGGCACGGGGCCCGGCTCCGCCAAAAAGGCCGAGGAGCATCCGCACGTTGTGATCGGGGCTACCTCCCGCGAGGTCCTCGGGACGGCCGACGGGGAGGCCGAAATCGGAGGGGCCAAGGTCGTAGTTGGTGATGGCGGTCCCGTTCACTTCCGCCACCGCTACGGAACCGTGGAGGACGGCTTCGTCGTAGCCGCCGGACCCGTGGATCACGAAGGCCCGTTCCGCTCCCAGAGTGGCGAGAGCCTCGGCCATGAGCGGGAGGCGGTTGCGGCCGTACACGCCCACCACCTGCCTGCGGACCTGGGCCGGGTTAAGAAGGGGACCGAGTAGGTTGAAGACGGTGCGCACGCCCAGGGCCTTGCGGACGAGGGCCACGTGGGCCATGGCGGGGTGGAAGCGGGGGGCGAAGAGAAAGGAAAAGCCCAGGTGTTCGAGCCGCTGTTCGGCCTGCTCGGGAGTCCCGTTGATGGGCACCCCGGCGCTTTCCAGCAGATCGGCGGACCCGCACGAGGAGGACACGGAGCGGTTCCCGTGCTTGGCCACGCGGGCGCCGAGGGAGGCGGCGGCCACGGCGGCGGCGGTGCTGAGATTGAACGTGTGCCTCCCGTCGCCTCCCGTACCGCAGGTGTCAAGGGCCTCGGGAAAAGCCTGCATGGGCGTGACGGCCTCGCGGAACGCCTCCGCCAGCCCGGCCACCTCTTCGGGGGTTTCTCCCCGTGCCGCGAGGGCGGCGAGGAAGGCAGCGCACTGCAGCGGTTCGCTCCTTCCTCCCGCCAGATCCCGCCCCACCTCCCGGGCTTCATCCCTGGAAAGTCGTATTCCCGCGGCTGCCTTCGCCAAAAGGTCCTTACGCATGGGCGCGCTCCCTGCAAAGATGGACGAAGTTTCTCAGGAGGATGGCTCCCTCGGGGGTCAGGATGGATTCGGGGTGGAACTGGACGCCGTGGCACGGGTGTTCGCGGTGGCGCACGGCCATGATCTCGCCCTCCGCCGTCGTGCCCTGCACGCAAAGGCTCGCCGGGACCGAAGCGGCTTCCGCGACGAGGGAGTGGTACCGGCCGGCGGCGAAGGGGCTTGGCAGACCCAGGAGGAGGCCGGAGCCGTCGTGGGCAACCGGAGAAACCTTGCCGTGCATGGGCCTGGCGGCGCGGACGACCTTGCCGCCGCAGACTTCCACGATCACCTGGTGGCCGAGGCACACGCCGAGGATCGGCACGGACGGGGCCAGCGCCGTTACGAGAGCAGGACAAACGCCCGAATCCGAAGGCGTTCCTGGCCCCGGAGAGAGGACGATGCCCGAAGGGGCAAGTGCGCGGACCTCTTCCACCGTCACTTCGTCGTTTCGGACGACTTTCAAGTTCGGCTCCAGGGCGCCCATCATGGACACGAGATTAAAGGTGAAGGAATCGTAGTTGTCGACGAAGAGAATTCTCATCTTCTAATCCCCAAATCTCGGCATCTCATCGCTTCCTCCGAGAGCCGCGAGCATGACCCCCGCCTTGTGGTGGATCTCCCTCCATTCGGATTCCTCCACCGAGTCGGCCACGATGCCAGCGCCGGCGCGGAACCGCGCGCGCCCCGCTTCAAACTCAACGGTGCGGATGGCGATGCAGGTCTCCAGGTTACCCGCAGCGTCCACCGTGCCTACAGCCCCGCCGTAGACGCCTCGGTCCTCGTGCTCCAACTCGCTCAGAATCTGAACGGCCCGGATCTTGGGTGCGCCGCTCACGGTGCCCGCGGGGAACGTGCTCCAGAGGGCGTCCAGGGCCGGCAGGCCCTCGCGCAGCCGGCCCTGGACTTCGGAGGTGAGGTGCATCACGTGAGAGAACCTCTCCACGGCGCCGCGGACGGGGACCGTCACCGATCCGAAGTCGCAGACCCGGCCCAGATCGTTGCGGGCCAGGTCCACGAGCATGGCGTGTTCGGCTAGCTCCTTGGGATCGTGCAGGAGGTCCTCCTCCAGGCGGCGGTCTTCCTGAGGGCCGGAGCCGCGCCGCCGCGTGCCGGCGATGGGCACGGTGCTTACCGCGCGGCCTTCCACGCGCACGAGCATTTCCGGAGACGCGCCCACCACCTGCCGTCCGCCCAGCGAAACGTAGAAGTGGTACGGGGAGGGGTTGAGGCGCCGCATGCGCCGGTACACGCCGAAGGGGTCACCGTGAAAGGCGCCCTCGAAGGGTTCCGATAGGACGACCTGGTATGCGTCGCCCGCGAGGATGGCCTCGTGGATGGCGGCGAGGTTTCGAGAAAAGCGGGCGTGGTCCGGGGAGGACTCCAGAGACCACGTCGTGGCACCCACGCGCCCGCCCACGGAGCCCTCTAGCCGGTCCCGGGTTTCCGAGAGAATGCGTGTGGCGTCTTCGGCGCCCTCATCCTTGCGGGGAAAGCGGTAGAGCCAGGCTTCCTGGCGCAGGTGGTCGAAGACCAAGCCCGTGGTGAAGAGTCCGAACACGAGACGCCTTGGGCGTGCGTCCGGAAAGGAAGGGGCCAAGATGGGCTCGGCGTAGGCCAAGCAGGAAAAGTCCATCCAGCCTACGGCGCCGCCGAGGAAGGGGACCGGCCCCGGTTGCGCCGGCGCCGGGATGGAATCGAGCCAGGAGGAAAACGCTGAAGTGGGGCTTCCGTCCAGAGGAATGGACGCATCCCCGCGTAGAAGGACCGCCGCCTCTCCGGCCTCGAAGCGCTCCGCGGGGGCGAAGCCAAGAAAGGAATACCGCGCCTGCGATTCCCCGCCCGCCACCGATTCGAGCAGGAAGGCGTCCTCTCCCGGCGCCGTTAAGCAGAGGAAGGCCCGAACGGGTGTCGTGAGATCGGCGGGGATCTTGAGAACCGCGGGGGCCGCCGCGGTGCCGCGCGTCTCCATCAGGGTCGAGGTAGCCTCGGTCATGGGTGCCTTTCGCCTTTCCGCCCGCTTTGAGGGCAAATAAAAAGGCCCACCGTTTCCGGTGGGCCGGGTAGCCGATCGCGAATGAGCGCCTAGAAGGCCGCGTCCCGCGCGCGCGCACCCGACCCCGAGGGCCACCACCAATACGAATAGGTGCTTAGGGTACGCGCCGCGTTTACCATCCTTGAAACCTCCAACGAGGGGACCATAAAGCAAAACGGGTTGGGTGTCAAGGGGTGGGCGCTTCTCCAGTGTCGCCCGCCGCCCTGGACGGCCGGCGGACGCGGCTTCCGGGGCCCAGGGCCACGGTGCGGCCCAGGGCTTCGATGCGCTGGCGCAGGCAGCCGCCGCACTCCACGGCCGTCTCGTGGATGCATGCCTTGGCGGGATAGATGTCGTACAGGACGCGGTACTGAGGAGGCGTGAGGTTGGGCATGATCACGTTGGCGCCGCGGCGCAGGCCCCGCTCTCTGCCCGAGGCGCGGTTGAGTGTGGCGAGGGCCGTGGTGGCGGGAATGTTGGCCTCGGGGCAGACAAGCCGGGAGAGGGCCAGGACTTTGTAGGTCATATCCTCCGTGGCGGGCACTTGTTCTCCGGGCGGGGCGGTCCACGCGGACTTCCCCATGGGCGTGTGGGGGTGGGCGATGAAGGGGCCCACGCCGATCATGTCCAAGTCCAGTTCCCCGAAAAGCTGGATGTCGCGGGCCAGGCTCCCGTAAGTCTGCCCCGGGATGCCGGTCATGACGCCGCTTCCCGTCTCGTACCCCAACTCGCGAAGCCGGGCGAGCAGCGCGAGCCGGTCCGAAGGGCGGCCGGGAAGGGAGGGGTGAATCCGTCCGTACAAGTCCGGGTCCGAGGTCTCGAAACGGAGGAGGTACCGGCTGGCTCCCGCCTCTCTCCAGGTCTCCAGATCCGCTTCGGGCCGCTCGCCCAGGCTGAGGGTCACGGCCAGCGGAGTCTGGGACGTGATGTCGCGGACGAGGGCCGCGATGAACTCGCGCGTGAGGCCGTAATCCTCGCCCGCCTGGAGAACCACGGTGCCGTATCCAAGCTCGCCGGCAAGCCGGACGCAGGCCATGATTTCCTGCCTCGTCATTCGGTAGCGAGTTAAATGGGGGTTGTAGAGGCTCACGCCGCAATAACCGCAATGCCGGACGCAGTGGTTGGAGATCTCCACCAGCCCGCGCACATGCACGGCGTCGCCCACGCCCCGCCGGCGGGCTTCGTCGGCGCGGACCCACAGCTCCTCCAGCTTCGCGGGGCCTTGTTCCGTAAGCCAACCTAAAATCTCTTCGCGATCCATGATCAAGGAACGCCGGGGCCGGGCGAGGCTATTCCGGATTCCGCCCAAGGGATATTCGAGGGCAGAGTGACGGTGAAGGTGCTCCCTTCTCCCGGGCAGCTCTGCACCGCCACCTCGCCGCCGTAGAGCCTTGCAAGCCTTCGCACGATGGAGAGGCCGAGGCCGCTGCCGGGGATGTCTCGTGTCCGGGCATTCTTGATTCTCGAAAACTCCTGGAAGAGGCGCCCGGCCTCCTCCTCGGACATGCCGATCCCCGTGTCGCGCACCCGAAGCCTCGTCCCTTGGCTGTCCTGGGCCACCGTCACCTCCACATCGCCTCCGTCGCGATTGTACTTCACGGCGTTGGTGAGGAGGTTGTTCAGGATCATGTCCACCTCTTCCGGGCCGGCGTGCACGAGAACGGGAGGCCCGCTCTGGACATTGACGCGGATGCCCCGGGCCCCGGCCTGAGGAAGAACGCCCTCCGCGGACCTGCGCGCCGCCTCCAGAAGGTCCACCACCCCTGGCTTGCTTCGCCCATGGCCCGACTCGATGCGCGTGAGGTCTAAAAGGTCCAGGATGAGTTTGCGCATGCCGTCCAGGCGCTCCAGGCTTCGGTTTACGGCCTGGCTGCAGGCTGGAGAGCCCGGTGCCACGGAGCCCTGCTGAAGGAGCCGGAGATATCCCTCCACGGCGGCGAGGGGTGCCTTGAGTTCGTGGGCCAGGACGGAGATAAACTGAAACCGGACCTGGAGCTTTTCCTTGGCGAGCCGGGCGGCGCGCTCTTGGAGGACGAGGTGCCTGGCGGCCTTGTGGAGGACCGCCCGAAGTTCGCCGGGCGTGAAAGGCTTGGCGAGAAAATCGAAGGCGCCGCGCCGGGTGGCGGAGATGGCCGTTTCGATGGAGGCGTAGGCCGTGATCATGACGGGAAGAATCTCCGGGTGCTCCCTGGCCACCACGTCCAGCACGTCGAGCCCCTGCATACCCGGAAGCTTGTGGTCCAGCAGGAGGATGTGCGGAGGACGCGTGCGGATAAGGTGCAGCCCCTCCTCGCCTGAATCCGCCTCCGAGAGCTCGAAGGCCACCTGCGTCTCCTCCTCGGGGAGGGAGACCCGGAAGGCCTTCAGCACGCGCTGCACGCCCGATCTCATGCCTGGCTCGTCATCCACCACGAGGACCCGGAAAGTTTCAGTGGCCATGGAGGCCTCCGTCAACGCTGGCAGGGGGCTTGGTTCCGCTCAAGTCTTCAACAGCCGTTTGATCTCCCGCTGGAGCTGCTCCTGGCGCACGGGCTTGTCGAGCACGGCGTCGGCTTGAATCCAGGACCGTTCGTCCTTCGTCGCAAGGTCGATGAGGACCCCCGTGTCCCCCACGACGTTGGTGACAAGGATCACGGGCAAGTCCGGATAGCGTTTCTTGGCCTTGTGGCATAGAACTAGGCCGCTATCCATGTTCTCCATCATGACGTCGAGGATGGCCACGTCAGGGCGGCCCGCCGCGAGGGCCGATTCGGCCTCGATCTCCGAGCCCGCCGTGGCGACCCGAAATCCTGCCGGTTCGAGCTGGAGTTTCATCTGGAGGCGGAAGTCCTCGTCATCGTCCACGACCAGGATGGTTGTTTCCCTCTTGTCCATGCGCTTGCCCTTTCGGCGGCTTGCTCTTCGTCCCGCCGCGCTAATCGCCTCCGCCATGCAGGGGGATCATGACCTTGAAGGTCGTGCCCGTGGGCCCGGTGGCGGCATCGGCGTTGGTTTTGACCTGAATATCCCCGCGGTGCATCTTCACGATGCCATAGGTGACGGGAAGGCCGAGGCCCGTGCCCCGGCCGATGGGCTTGGTGGTGAAGAAGGGCGTATAGATTTTATGGAGGTCATCCGGCGGGATTCCCGTGCCCGTGTCGCTGACGGAAAGGGAGGCCCATGCACCGGCGGACCCCGTGGTCACCGTGAGGAGACCCCCCTGGGGCATGGCCTCGTAGGCGTTCTTCACGAGGTTGGAGAGGACCTGAACCATCTGATCTCGGTCCAGGTCGGCTTTCAGGCCCGGCCTCTCGTGAACGACGCGCAGCCTGACCCCCTCGGGGAGCGGGATCGTCTTGATGGCCTGGGCCACCAAGTCCTCAACGTCCGTCTCCTGGCGGAAGACTTTGTTCTGTCGCGCGAAGTTGAGGAGGCCGGACACGATCTTCTTGCACCGGTCCGCCTCGGTCACGATCATGGCCAGGTCGGACTTGAGCGGACTTTCGGAAGCCGCCTCCTCCAGAAGCGCGTGGGCGTAAAGCAGGACCACGCCCAGGGGATTGTTGACCTCGTGGGCGATGCCAGCCGCGAGCTGGCCCATGCTGGCCAGGCGCTCCGAATGCATGAGGGCCTGCTGGGTACTGGCGAGCTGGCTGTTGGTCTCGGCCAGCTCGGCCACGGCGCGCCTCAGCTCGTCGATGGTGTTGGGAAGGCACATCTCGTTTTCGGCGAAGCCCGTGTAGATGGCCACGGCGTGCTCGATGCACGTGTCGTAGCCGCATGCGCCGCAGTTGAGTTCGTCCTTGGGAGCAAGCTTGCCCATGCGAGTCATGATGGCGGCGATATCGTCTCCCGACGGGGGAGAGAGGCGCTGGTCGTCGGCGCGAAACGTGAAGCTCAAGTCCAGGGCTCCAAAGCGGCGGGCCGTCTCCGCGGCCTCCCGTGCTCCGGGTCCGCCCCCGCGCGTCCGCACGTACCGGCTCACCCTGGCCCGGCGCCGGAAGAGCGGCGCCGTACAGCTCATGCCCGATCCCATGATGCAGCCGTTACAGCAGAGAAGCTCCAGGAGCCTCGCGTCGAGGTCGGCGGACTGGAACTCCTTGATGGCCTCCTGGAAGTCGTGGCGGCCGTCAGCGGCCACCACGTCCCCCTTCTGGAGGTCCTCGCTGATGCCCGCGGCCTGGAGCATGCCCCGCGCGATGGGGTAGAGCGCGCCGAGGCCTCCGCGGGGCGGATCGAAGTCGCTGGGCGTGACGGAGCCTGGCTCGACGCCTTGCCGGCGGAGGAGCTCGCGGAGCTCGATGAAGGTCAGGACCTCGTCCACCCCGCTCCCGCCCTTGCCGGCCTCGACTTTCTTGGCCACGCAGGGACCGATGAAGACGGTCTTCACGCCGGGGCCGTGAAGCTCGCGGAGGGCCCGGGCGGAGGCCACCATGGGCGAGGCGATGGGGGCCAGCCGCGGGATGAGGTCGGGAAAGTACTTTTCCACGTAGCTCACGACCGCCGGACACGCCGTGGAAATGTAATGGCCCTCCGTCTCTTGCAGGAGCCGGCGGTACCGGAGGGCCACCAGGTCGGCTCCGAAGGCCACCTCGTGGACATGATGGAACCCCAAGGCCCGAAGCATGCCCACCACGTGCCGGTGATCGGTCTCCGCGAACTCGGCGGGAAAACTGGGCGCGACCATGGCCGCCGCGGGCTGCCCGGAGGCCAGGAGATGGAAGACGCGGTCCACGGAGGAAACCACCTGTTTGGCGTGCTGGCTGCACACCCGCACGCAGTTGCCGCAGGCGATGCATCGCTCCGGGATGATCTTGGCCTGGTGGGCCGTGATGCGAATGGCTTTCGCGGGGCACTCGCGAACGCATGTGTAGCACACGCGGCACCGTTCGGGGATGGTGGAGACCCACTGGAGGGTTGCCTGGGTGGCCATGGCTGCCCTCCGCCTCACGTGACGACGTGGCGCGGGGTGTAGCGCGTGTGCAGGAGAAGGCGGCTCTTCTCGCCCAGGGGTTCGCCCAGGAACCGTTCGTAGAGGGCCCGTACCCCTTCGTTGTGGTGGGAGGCGCGGACCGCGGCTCGGGCGTCGATGTCGTAGAGGGCTTTCATGCGCGAGGCCACGGCCTTGGGATTCACGCCGATGAGCTGTCCTCCGCCGGCGATGCATCCGCCGGGGCACGACATGACCTCCACGAAATGCAGGCCCGTGCGCCCGCCCCGGATCTCCTCCAAGAGCCTTCTCGCGTTGCCCAGGCCGCTGGCCATGGCCAGGCCCAGATTCAGGCCGCCCATCTGCACCCGCGCCTCCTTCACCCCTTCCAGCCCGCGGCATTCAGCGATCTCCAGGGTCTCCATCTCCTCGCCCGTGAGCAGGTAGTGGGCGGTGCGCAGAGCCGCCTCCATGACGCCGCCCGAAGCCCCGAAGAGCTTCCCGGCGGAAGAGCGCCCGCCGAAGGGGTCGTCCGCCTTCTCCGGCGGCAGGGCGTCCAGGTCCAGGCCGTGCATGCGGATCAGCTCGGCCAGTTCGCGCGTGGTGAGGACCGCGTCGATGTCGCTCACGCCGTCGTGAATCATCTCCGGCCGGCTCGCCTCGAACTTCTTGGCGGTGCAGGGCATGACGGCCACGGAGTAGATCTTGGCCGGGTCCATCCCGCGGCTCTCCGCGTCGTGGCTCTTGAGGATGGCGCCGAGCATCTGCTGGGGGCTCTTGCAGGTGGAGAGATGGCTTGTGAACTCGGGGTAGAACTCCTCCACGAACTTGATCCAGCCGGGGGAGCAGCTCGTCATCATGGGAAGGGGGCCGCCGGACCTGATGCGGGACACGAGCTCGGAGGCCTCCTCCATGATGGTGAGGTCGGCGCTAAAGGCCGTGTCGTAGACTCGCGCAAAGCCGAGACGGCGCAAGGCGGCCACCATCTTTCCGTCCACGTCTTGGCCGGCGGGAAGGCCGAAGGCCTCGGCGAGGGTCACGGAGACGGCCGGCGCATGTTGGACCACCACCGTCATTCCGGGGTCGCCGAGGGCGTCAAGGACCTGCTTCACGTGGCTCTGTTCGTGCAACGCGCCCGTGGGGCACGCCATGACGCACTGCCCGCAGAGGACGCAGCTGCTCAGGTTCAGGGCTTCGTCGAAGGCGGGTCCCACCTTGGTGGTGCTGCCGCGTCCGATGAAGTCGATGGCGCCGACGCCCTGGATCTCCTCGCAAACCCGTACGCACTTTCCGCAGAGAATGCACTTGGAGGGCTCCCTCGTGAGAGCGGGGCCCGACATGTCCACGCGGCTCTCGCGGCTCAGCCCGGTGAACCGGCGCTGGTGGACGCCCAGCTCCTCCGCCAGCTTCCTCAGCTCGCAGGAACCGTTGCGCACGCAGTAGAGGCAGTCGTCGGGGTGATTGGCGAGGAGCAGCTCTACGATGGTATGGCGGGCCCTCACCGCGCGCGGAGAGTGGGTCCGCACCTTCATGCCTTCGTACACGGGGTAGGAGCAGCTCGGTATGAGCCCTCGCTGTCCCTCGACCTCCACCACGCACAGGCGGCAGGCGCCCGTGGGGGGAAGGCCCTCCATGTGGCACAACGTGGGGACGCGTACGCCCGCCCTCCGGATGGCCGTGAGCAGCGTCTCGCCTGGCGTGGCCTCAACCGGCCGTTCGTTGATTTCTATGTGCATGGCCTCGGCCTTCCTTCAATGCACCAGGACGGCGCGGCTCCTGCAGGCCGTGAGGCAGGCCCCGCAGGCGATACACTTGTCCTGGACGATGTAGTGGGGGCTCTTGGGAGCGCCCATGATGGCGCCGGCAGGGCACTTCTTCAGGCAGAGGGTGCACCCTTTGCAGGAGTCCGCGTCAATGGAGTAGGTGAGGAGTTGAGGGCAGACGCGGGCGGGGCAGCGGCGGTCGTAGACGTGGGCCTCGTATTCGTCCCTGAACCAGCGCAAGGTTGAGAGGACGGGGTTGGGCGCCGACTGGCCCAGGCCGCAGAGGCTGCTGTCCTTGATGACCTCGGCCAGTTCGTTGAGGGCCATGATGCCCTGGAAGCGCAGGAGAGCGTCAGCCCCTTTCTCTCCGCGCCGGCCCCTCGTGATGCTCTCCAGAACCTCCAGCATGCGCCGGGTTCCCTCCCGGCAGGGGATGCACTTTCCGCAGCTCTCGCGCTGGATGAAGTCCATGAAGAACTTGGCCACCTCCACCATGCAGGTGCCTTCGTCCATGACCACCAGACCGCCCGAGCCCATCATGGCGCCCACCGCCTTAAGCGATTCGTAGTCGATCTGAATGTCCAATTGGGAGGCGGGGATGCAACCGCCCGAGGGGCCTCCGATCTGCACCGCCTTGTAGGCTTTCCCGTCGGGGATGCCGCCGCCCACGTCGAAGACGATCTGGCGGAGGGGCGTTCCCATGGCCACTTCCACCAGGCCCGTGCGGGTCACTTTCCCCGAGAGGGCAAAGACCTTGGTCCCCTTGCTGCCCGCCGTGCCCAGCGCGCTGAACCACGCGTCGCCTCGGAGGAGGATCCCGGGGATGTTAGCCAGGGTCTCAACGTTGTTGATGACCGTGGGGCGGCCGAAGAGGCCTTTCTCGGCGGGGTACGGCGGCCGCGGCCGGGGCATGCCCCGCTTGCCCTCGATGCTGTTGATGAGGGCCGTCTCCTCGCCGCAGACAAAGGCGCCGGCTCCCTGCTTGAGGCGGATGTCAAACTCAAACGCGCTGCCCAAGATGGCTTGCCCGAGCAGGCCCCGCTCCCTGGCCTGCGCGATCGCCTGGGTGAGCCGCTTGACGGCCAGGGGGTACTCGGCGCGGATGTACACGTACCCCACGCTGGCGCCGATCGCGTACCCCGCGATGGCCATGCCTTCCACGAGGCGGTGCGGGTCGCCTTCGATGACGGCCCGGTCCATGAAGGCTCCGGGGTCGCCCTCGTCGGCGTTGCAGATCAAGTATTTTTGAGAGGCGGCCTGGGCGCGCGCCACGTGCCACTTGCGCCCCGTGGGGAATCCGCCGCCGCCCCGGCCCCGAAGCCCGCTGCGCTCCACGCAGTCGCACACCTGGGCGGGTTTGAAGCCCCGGAGGGTTCTCAGGAGGGCACCGTAGGCGCCGCGGGCGATGGCTTCGTCCAGGCTCGAAGGGTCCATGAGGCCGCAATTAGCCAGAACCCACCGCGTCTGAGGCGCGAAGAAAGGGTGTTCATGGAGCCATGAGACTTTGGGCCAAGGTTCCAATCCTTCTCCGCTGAATTGTCCAAGGAGGGAAGGGCCCTTGACCTGTCCTGCCCAAATCCCGTCAAGGAGGGCTGGGACCCGCTCCTCGGTCACGGCCCGGAAGCTCAGGCGGGTGCGCCCGGGAAACTGGACGTCCACGAGAGGTTCTTCCGAACAGAGGCCGATGCATCCTACTTCAATGAGGTCCGCTTCAATGTGTCGGGCTTTGAAATGGTTCCGGATGGCTTGGAGGGTTTTTCCGGCGCCTGCGCCCAAACCGCACGTGCCCGTTCCCACGAAGACCGCCGGGCGAAGCAGCCGGTCTCGCCTCAGGAGGCTCAGGCGCTCGTTCAGGGCCAAGCTCTGCGGCGCGCCCTCGCGCGACAGGCAGGAGGCCAGCTCGGTCAGGGCCTGGGGAGGCGTGGCCCAGCAGGGAGCCGTCCCCGTGAACTCAGGTGCCTGGCTCATGGGCCGCCCCCCGCTTCCTGAACATCTCAACGAGTTTCCGCAGGCCCTCCGGCGTCATCCCGGCAAAAAACTCTCCGTTGACGCAGACCACCGGCGCGAGCCCGCAGGCGCCCAGGCACGCCACGGTTTCCAAGCTGAAAAGGCCGTCCTTGGTCGTCGCCCCGGGGCGGATGGCGAGAAGGCGCTGGACCGATTCCAAGGTACCGAGGGAACCCTTCACGTGACAGGCCGTGCCGCGGCACACCTGGATGTGAAAGGTGCCCAGAGGTTGAAACCTGAACTGGTTATAGAAGGTGGCCACGCCGTAAACTTTGCTCGCGGGCAACCCCAGGTGGTGGCCGATGGCGGTGATGGCGCCGCGCGAGAGGAAGCCCTGGGCCTCCTGAACGCTCTGGAGCAAGGGGATCAGCGCGTCGCGGCCGGCCCCGGGGTGCTGGTCAAAGATCTCTTGCAGGCTCGGCATGTGGGTGCCTCGCAGTCCATTTCCTTTCCTCCAACGCCACCCGATCGACAAACGCCCGGTGTCGGGAACGGCCCTTCGGACAGGGTTGGGTGTGGGGGAAATGCCAAGGTGGATGAAACCATCGCTCGACTCCTACGGGTTCCACGCCCGTGAGGGTTGAATGTGAGGCACATGGGAGCCCGTGTCACGGTGCTGGGATTCAGAGGGCTTGGTTCTGCGCAATCTGACCCACTCCCCGCCTTTTCAAATTGAAACTGTGGCTGAGCGCCGCCACGGCGCGAAATGCGCGATCATATCCCCCAACGCTGATGGGCCTTGCATCGCAGCGTGCCATACTCCACCTCAGCGCCGGCGCCTTGTGGGGCAATACGGGTGAAGGCACCCGAATCATCGTGAGGCGGACCTGGGTGGTGACCGCAGGCAAGAAATGCACGAATACAAGATCTGACCCCAGCCGGATTAGTTGGGGCTGAGGGCGGTCCTCTTGAGGGTGAGGTCTCCTGGGCGGATTCCGGGTACGAGGGCCCAGCCGTCCTTGAGGTCCAGCGTCCATCCGTCGCCCTTGAGGGGCCGGGCCTTAGAGTCCTTGGGAGCCGGCACCTGGGCGCCCGTGATCATGGAATCCTTGAGCAGCATGAGCGCCCCCTGAGTGGCTTCCATGACACCCCAGGCGGCGGAGATCCGGAGGTAAGGGTACACGGTGCCGTAGCCGGCCATGGGAACCTGGTCCGTGGGGTTGAAGGCGTAGTTGAATCCTTCGGCGATCGGCAGGATGAGGACGGGTCCGTCCACGAACCGCGCGCGGTAGGCGGCGAGCTGGCTGGCCTTTTGGGCCGCGAGCTTATCCTCCGAAGCCATGAGTTCTTTGGCGCCGTAAGCCGTGGCTCTGCCCGCCGCGGCAGCCTTCAGACCGGCGGGGAGCGGTTCTCCGCAGGCGGTGCCCAACAAGGTACCCAGGTCGCTCCCAGCCTTGAGTCCTTTGCGCCACCCCGGATTGAAGTCGTCCAGGAGCAGTCCGTAGGCGGGCCCCGTCACGTAGGCGAAGGAGCGCACGAAGGTGGCCAGGGAGGGCGCTCCCGCGAGGCGGGCGGCGGCGTAGGCCTCGGCGTCCCTGTGAGTCTTGGCGCAGAGGACGACGCCGGTGTATTCGGGAAGCCCCTCGTGCATTTCGAGGGCGTTCTCGGCCATGGCGGCGTGGTCGAAGAGAGACCGGCGGAAGGAGCGGAAGAGGAGGGCGTCCTGGACCGCTTTCTTGCGGGCCGCGCCCTGGGCCAGGAGGGCCGACCTGAGGGCGCGCCATTCGAGCTGGAGCCACACGCGCCCGTCGCGGGTGTCCAGATGGTCGCAGGAGGTGTCCGGGCCGCCCAACCCCAGCTCATCCTGGATGCGGTGGAAGGACTCGTGGATCATGAGCTTGTCGCGCTCGAAGGTGTCCTCGGGGAGGGGCCAGAGAAGCATGGTCCAGGTGATTCCCGCCCATCTCATGGAGGTGTTGGAGGTGTTCTCCTCGCTGGGGAGAGTTCCCGCGAAGACTTCGCCCTGCGGCTTGAGCAGATTCTGATAATCGGGCCGGTTCGCCACCACCTCTCGCGATGCGTCGTCCACGAAGAGCATGGCGCCGTAAAGGGGTTTGCCCCAAAGCTTCCCCGCGTCCCTGTCAGAGACAGCCTTGGCTTCGGCGAAACAGCGGCTGGCCATCACGGGATCGATGGCGCCCTTGCCGGCGGGCGGCTGCTGGGCCGCGAGGGTGGCTGAGGCCAGGAGGAGCGCCTGGCACGTGCCCATGGCCAGGATCCTGGGGACGGCGGCAAGCCTCCTGGGTGCGGCTGAAGCACCGGCGGTGCGGAAGAACGGGCACGGTTCCGTGGGGGGCATGGGTCACCTCATGTCGCGGGATGGGCCTGATGGACCCGCGCACCTCGATAGAGTTCTAGGGCCGCGGGAAAGGGGGCGAGGGCGCGCTCGAAGATGCCGAGAGAGTAGGCGATGGTCAGGCCGTAGTTGGTGATGGGCACGCCCTGCTGGCGGCAGCGGAAAATGCGCGAGAGCATCTCCCTCCGGTTGCCCATGCAACTGCCACAATGCACCACCAGCGCATAGGGGGACAGATCTTGCGGAAAATCGTGGCCCTGCACCGTGGCGAAGTCCAGGGGGAGGCCGGTGTGCTCCCTCAGCCAGCGCGGTATCTTCACCCGGCCGATGTCGTCTCCGATGGGGTGGTGCGTGCAGGCCTCGGCCACCAGGACGTGGTCTCCGGCGCACAGTCGGCCGATGGCCAGCGTGCCGCGGACCTGCTCGGCCAGGTCGCCTTGGAACCGGGAGAAGAGAATGGAGAACGACGTTAGGGGAATGGAGGGCGGCACGAGGGAGGCCACCTCGCGGAAGGCTTGGGAATCCGTGACGACGAGGGCCGGCGGCTCCTTCAGGCCCGCGAGCGCGCCTGCCAGCTCGCGCTCCTGAACGACGACCGAGATGGCGCCGTGGTCGAGAAGGTCACGAATGGCCTGGACCTGGGGGAGGATGATCCGTCCCTTGGGAGCCTCCTTGTCGATGGGGACCACGAGCACGGCGGCCCGGCCGGCCGGAACCAGATCGGACAGGATGGTGCGCGCGGCGAAGAAGTCGGGCGGGGCGAGATCCAGAAGGGCCTGGCGAAACGCGGGCAATCCCAGGCCCGTGGTGGCGGAAAGCCTGACGGAGGGGATCTCGCGCGGGTTGAGGGGAGCGGGCTCCGCCTTGCCGGAAGGGCCGAGGTCGCACTTGTTCAGGACGACGAGGGCGGGGAGACGCCTGGCCGAGAACTCCGCCAGGAGCCCCTCCTCGAACCGGCCCCAGCGCCCGTCTTCGGCCACCAGCACCGCCACATCCGCCCGGTCCAGGATGGCCCGGGTGCGCTCCACGCGGGCTTCTCCGAGGGCTCCCTCGTCGTCGATGCCCGCCGTGTCGATGAAGAGGACGGGCCCCAGGGGGAGGAGCTCCATGGGCTTCTCCACGGGGTCCGTGGTGGTGCCCGCCTGGGGGGAAACGATGGAGACGTCCTGCCGGGTGATGGCGTTCAGGAGGCTGGATTTCCCCACGTTGCGCCGCCCGAAGATCCCGATGTGCAGGCGCATGTTCTTAGGCGTGGACTGCATAGGCAGAACCTCGATAGATTCTCACCACCAAAACGTCAAGGCACCGCATATAGTACGGATGTGAAAAGCAAGGGCAAGGCTGACGCTCGTCCACCTCCAGCTCTCCTAAGTGTCTTCGTGCCTGGGTGGTGCGGCCTTTGTTTTCACTCAACAAAACACGTCCCTCTTCCCAGCCTTGACCTTGCGGATCATGGTTTTGGCGCGTTCCGCGGTGGCCGCGTCCATGGCATCGAGCTGGCCCTGAATTGCCTCCTCTCCCGCGCGCTTTGCCTCGGGTGTGGCGTAGTCCTCCAGATACTCCTGGAACGTGGAGAGGGCGTTGGGGCCGCAGTGCTCCTTGATGGCGCCGGGCTTGGCCAGATCCATGAAATCCCGGCCCGTGCGCCCCAGGCGGTAGCACGCCGTGCAGAAGGAGGGGATATAGCCCAGCTTGGCCACGTCCTGGATCACGTCCACGAGGTGGCGGTTGTCTCCCAGGGAGAACTGCGCCTCATCGTCCTTCTGGTCCGTCGTGTAGCCGCCTGGATTGGTGCGGCTCCCCGCGGAGATCTGGGAGACGCCGAGCGCGAAGGTCTCCTGGCGCATTTTCGCGGTCTCGCGGGTGGACATGATGATGCCCGTGTAGGGCACGGCCAGCCGCAAGATGGCGACGATCTTGCGGAAGTCCACGTCGGACACGGGTTTGGGCGGGTGGCTCGCCATGAGGGACCCGGAGGCCGGTTCGAGGCGGGGGACGGAGATGGTGTGCGGGCCCACGCCGAAGCGGGCTTCGAGGTGCCGAATGTGGCCCATGAGCGCGAGAAGCTCGTAGCGCCAGCCGGCCAGGCCGAAAAGGACGCCGATGCCCACGTCGTCAATGCCTGCCTCCATGGCACGGTCCATGGCCGTGGCCCGCCAGTCGTAGTTCGTTTTGTGGCCGCCCAGATGGACCTTGGCGTAGGTCTCCCGGTGGTAGGTCTCCTGGAAGAGCTGGTAGGTGCCGATCTTCTCCGCCTTGAGGCGCCGGAACTCCTCCAGGGAGAGGGGGGCCACGTTCACGTTGACGCGGCGAATCTCCCCCCGGCCGTTCTTCACGGAGTAGACCGTGCGTATGGAGTTCAGGACGTACTCGAACCCCTCGCTCGGGTAGGACTCGCCGGCCACAAGGAGGATTCGCTTGTGGCCCTCGGCGATGAGGTGCCGCACTTCGCGGGCGATCTCCTCCTGCGTGAGGGCCCTGCGCTTGACCTCCGTGTTGCGGGCCCGGAAGGCGCAGTAAAGGCACTCGTTGGAGCACAGGTTGGAGATGTACAGCGGCGCGAAAAGCACGAGCCGCCGGCCGTAGATCTCATCCTTGACTCGCCTGGCCGCGGCGAACATCTCGCTCAGTAGTTCGGGGTCGCTCACGTCCATGAGGGCGGCCAGCTCTCCGGGCTCCAAACCGCCCAGGGCCAGCGCTTTGGCCAGGATCTCGCGAATCCTCGCGGTGTCGCAAGGCCCGCGGGCGGATAGCGTGCGCTCGATGGCCGCGTCGTCGACGAAGGCCGTTTCATTCGGGGGTGTCATGGTTCGGTCCTTTGCGGAGGATGCTCAGGTGAATTCAAGGGCTGCGGAATCTCGAAGGTGAACCGGGCCCATCGCCCCGGTTCCGAGTCCGCCCAAATCTTTCCACCGTGGTGGTTCACGATCCACCACGTGGTGTAAAGGCCCACGCCCGAGCCCCTGCGGGAAGCCAGCTCTGGGGAGGGCAAGCGGGAGAATTTTCTGAAGAGGAGGGCGCGCTCCTGCTCCTGGAACCCCGGGCCTTCGTTGGTCACGCTGACGCGCAGGGCGGGAAGGGATTCCACGGAAAGCTCGACGGCGCCGCCGGCTTTGCCGTACTTGGCGGCGTTGCCCAACAGGTTGACCAAGACGATGGTCATGAGGGCCGGGTCGCACTCCGCTTCCAGCGTTCCTTCGGGCACGTGGCTGACAAGCTTCATGGCGTTCTCGGCCAGTTGCGGCTGAATCAGGTCCAGGGCCGGTAGAATTACGTCGTCCATCACCTTGACGCCCTTCCGGGGCTTCACTTGGAGGTGCCCTTGTTCGAGGCGGGCTAGGTCCAGGTATTCCCGCACCAGCTCCAGGAGAAATTCGGCCTTCCGGACCATCTTGGTGACCATCTTCCGCCGCGTTTCGTTCATGGGGCCCAAGTAGCCGCCTTCCAGAACCTTGCCCTCGGAAATGATGGAGGCGAGCGGGTTTTTCAGCTCGTGGCTCACGAAGCCGAGGAGTTCCATGTAGGCACGCTTGGAGGATTCCACCTGGCCCATCCGGTAGGCCTTCTCCACCGCCCTGCCCAGCCGCTGCGCCACTTTGAGTTCCAGGAGGACCTCGCGCTCCGAGTAGGCGTTGGGGCGGCGAGAACTGAAGAAGAGGAAGCCCAAGGGGCGTCCGTCCACTTCAAGGGGGCAGGTGAGGCTGGAACGGATCCCCTCGTGAAGGAGACGCTGGGTGGCGTCGCTGTGGGGATGAGCCCGCGCATAGAGGGCCAGGTCGCCGATGACGCGGGGCCTGCCGGACTTCAGGACGCGGTCGAGGGAGCTGCCCAGGAGGTCCGCGGCATACCCGTTCTGGAGGCGGAGGGGCCCGTAGTTGGCGATGGCCACGCGCGCTTCCACGCGGCTGTCATCGTCGGAGAGGAACGCAAGGCCGATGCGGTCGCAGGGGATCACGGCCTGGATGCGGTCGAAGAGGGCCTGGAGGATCTCTTCGAGGGATGTCCCCTCGGCGGCCTTGAGATTGATGTGGGCGAGAGCCTCCTCCTCGGCGGCCGAGAACCCTCCGGCGAGCCCTTCGGGCTGAGGGAAATCCACGAGGATGGGGCCGCTCGGAGGTTCCGTGGACATGGGCGTACGGGCTCCCTTCCAGGGCCCAGGTTACTCTCACCGGTGCAGAGTCACAACGCGGGGGGCGGACCGATGCATCCGCCCGCCGCGGGATCGGGATCAGTCAATGTACTTCCCCCTCGCCGTGTAGCCCGTGTGGAGGAGCCTGTGGCTCACGTGACCGCAGGGGCCGTCTGTTAGGAACTTAGCGTAGAGCTCCAGAACGGCAGGGTTCTCGTGGGATTTGCGCACGGGGTAGGCCTCATCCTCCGCGTAGATGGCCTTGGCCCTGGCCGCGCGGATCTCCCGGCTGGTGGGGATGGGCTGGCCACCCCCGCCGATGCACCCGCCGGGGCAACCCATGAACTCGATGAAGTGGCACTGAGAGAACTTGCCCCCCGCCTTGATATCCTCCAGGACTCTCTTGGCGTTGGCCGTGCCGTGAGCCACGGCCACCTTGAGGGTGGCGCCCCGCAGCCAGTCCCAGTCAGTGAACAGGCTTTTGAGAATCTCGGGAACGGGCCCCACCGCCTGAATGGGAAGCTCCGCGTACTTGATGCCGTCGAAGCCTCTGACGGGCAGGACGCGGGCGTGGTCGAAGAGGTTCTCAACCTTCACGCCGCACACCAGCTCGATGACGGTCCGCAGGGCCGCTTCCATGACGCCGCCCGTAGCGCCGAAAATAACGCCTGATCCGGTGGCGCTGCCGAAGGGGGCGTCAAACTCGCTCTTGGCCATGTGGAGCAGGTCGATGCCCGCCTCCTTGATCATGGCCGCCGTCTCGCGCGTGGTAAGGCCGTAATCCACGTCCTTGAACCCCGAGTCGCACATCTCGGGGCGGTTGCACTCGAACTTCTTGGCGGAGCAGGGCATGAGGGCCACGGTGACGATGTCTCCGGGATCGATGCCGTGAAGCTTCGCGTAATAGGTCTTGATCACGGCCCCGAACATCTGCTGGGGACTCTTGGCGGAGGAGAGGTTGGGGATCATCTCGGGGTAGAAGTGCTCCAGGTACTTCACCCAGCCCGGCGAGCAGGACGTGAACTGCGGCAGGACGGCCTCGGGTTTCTTGTCCACGAGGGCGTCGCGCAGGCGCAGAAGCAGCTCCGTGCCCTCCTCGATGATGGTGAGGTCCGCCGTGAAGTTGGTGTCGAAGACCCGGTCGAAGCCGCACTGTTTGAGGGCCGTGTTGAGCTCGAAGGTGAGGGCCGTGCCTGCGGCCAGGCCGAAGCACTCGCCGATGGCCGCCCGCGGGCTGGGCGCCGTCTGGATCACGACGTGCTTCCTGGGATCGTCGATAGCCGCCCACACTTCATCCGTGGGGTCGTTGGCCGCCAGGGCGCTCGTGGGGCAGCGGTTGATGCACTGGCCGCAGTTGATGCACACCACGTCCGCCAGGGGCTTGTCCATGAAGGTGGAGATGGCCGTGGCCGCCCCCCGGTTCACGGCTTCAAGGACGCCCACCTCCTGGAGGTCGATGCACGTGCGGACGCAGCGTCTGCACAGGATGCACTTGTTCATGTCTCTCACAACCGCGTAGCTGGACGTGTCCTTCGGGACCTTCGGTTTGTCCGGGTGGCCGAAGCGGAAGGAGTCCACGCCGTACTCGTCGGCCAGGGCCTGGAGTTCGCAGTTCTGGTTGCGCCAGCACGTGTAGCACTCGCCGTAGTGATGGGCGAGCATGAGGTCCAGGATGTGGCGGCGCACCTGGCGCACCTTGCGGGTGTGCGTCTGGACGGTGATAGGCTGGGTGACGGGGTAGGCGCAGGAAGCCTGGAGCGTCCTCATGCCCTCCACCTCCACGACGCAGATCCTGCACACGCCCGCGATGCACAGGTCGTCGTGCTGGCAGAGGGTTGGAATGCGGATGCCGGAGAGGCGCGCCGCCTCCAGGATGGTGGTCCCGAAGGGGACTTTCAGGTCCCGGCCGTCTATTCTGACCGAAACTTGCGAGCCGATGCCCGCGCTGCCTGGCGCCACCGTGTGGGGCCGCTGGCTCACGGGAGCCCGGGATCCGCCGCCTTGCAGTGTATGGGTCTGGTCTGCCATGGTCTTCTCCCTCAGGCGGGCACGGTTCGGCCCAGGATCTCGTTCTCGAAATGGGTCACGATGGAGAGGAAGGCGTTGGAGCTGCTCTGGCCGAGGCCGCACTTTGAGGAGAGCTGCATGGTCTCGCCCAGGGCTTTGAGCTCGTTCAGGTGCGCCATGGAACACCGTCCCCGTTCGAGCATCTCGACGCCTTCCAGGAGGGCCACGTTGCCGTAGCGGCACGGCGTGCATTGGCCGCAGGACTCCTCCACGAAGAACTCCATGAAGTTGCGCGCCACCTTGAGCATGTCGCGTCCGGGCCCGAAGACGATGATGGAGCCCCCCGTGGGAACGTCCTCGAAGGCCAGGGTTCGCGCGAACTGCGAGGCGGGAACGCAGTGGCCCGAGGCCCCGCCCACCTGCACGGCCTTGGCAGCCTCGCCGCCCACCTCCATGAGGAGCCGGGCGATGGAAATGCCCATGGGGAACTCGTAGACGCCAGGACGATCGCAGTCTCCCGAGACGGAAAAGAGCTTGGAGCCCGTGGACTTGTCTGTCCCGATGGCCTTGAACCACTCGGCCCCCTTGGCCAGGACGGCCGTGGCCAGGGCCAGTGTCTCCACGTTGTTCACGATGGTGGGCTGGCCC
>JBBIKI010000024.1:0-35219 GCA_037445535.1 Acidobacteriota bacterium
ACAACAACCTCATGCAGATCTTGGAGAGCCAGACGAACATCCTCGGCCCCCTGGCCGTGCAGAAATCCATCACCCTGGCGTCGGAGCAGGCGGTCGTTCTCTTCGGCGTCGGAAGCGCCTCTGGGACGTTCCCTTCCATCACCCTCGTCAATCCCCAGGGGCAAACCATCACGCCGGTGAATGCCTCGTCCTTCCCGGGCGTGCAGTACATCTCTGACACGGATGCCGCCGTGGCCCTCTTCCAAGTGGAGCCGGCGGGGGCGGGCGCGTGGACGCTCGGCACTGACAATCTGTCGAGCTCGGACGCCGAGTTCACCGCCCTTGCGCCGCAGTCGCCGCCGGGACTCACGTGGGATGCCCCGAGCCGGCGCGAGCGGACGGTGGCCCTCTCCGTCCGCGTGAGCCCCACGACGGACGCCACCGCGGTAACCTTCTTCTACAGCCGGAATGCCGCGGGCCAGACGGGCGCCGTCATCGCGAAGGACCTCTCCGCCAAGACAGGAAGCGCCTCGGCCTCGTGGAACACGTCGGGTGTGCTGGACGGAACCTACTACGTCTTCGCCAAGGCCGACGACGGGATGAACCCGCCCGTGGTTCTCTACTACGGAGAGGCCGTCGTGGTGAACAATGGCGGGCTCGCCCCGCCCTCCAATCTGTCGGGAACACGGTCCGGCGCCACCGCCACCCTCACCTGGACGGCGTCGCCCGATTCGAGCGTGGCGGGCTACGAGGTCTACTACACCGACGAACCGTTGGTTGCGGGTACCAAATTCACGGTCCATTCGGCGGTATCCAACCAAGCCACGGTGGCGGGGCTGGACCCCGCCAAGGAATACCGCTTCTGCGTGGCCGCTTTCAACCGCGATGGCCGGTTCAGCGTGGAGTCCAACAGTGTCACTCTCAAGAACGTCCCGCCCCCCGTGGTCTCCGCCATGGCCAAGGCAGGCAACCCGTTCCGCATCATGGTGAGCGGCAGCAACCTCCAGAGCGGCATCAAGGTGTTCATCAGCGGTATCGAATGGACCAACAAGAAATGGGTGAACATGAACCAGATCAAACTCAAGGGAGGCGCGGCTTTGAAGGCCGCCGTCCCCAAGGGTACCGCAACCACGTTCCGGTTCCTCAACCCCGATGGAGGAGAGATGACCATGGCATGGCAGTGGTGACGGGAGAAAAGCCGCCCCGCATCCTGCTGGTGATTTTTGCGCGCGCGGGCTGGGAGGCGGCCATGGCCGCGGCTTGGGGGCCAGTGCCCACGCAGGCAGCGGGCAAGTGAACGGCTGAGGAGCGGATGGGGAGGGCCCCGCGGTCCGTCCATGGGCGCCCGTCCCCCGCCCCTTCTTCTCCCTTGTCCTGCGCTGGGTTATAGTGAGGGATGCAGGGAGGAATCATGCCGGAACATCGCTTACGGCTTCTGATCGGCAAGGTGGGCCTGGACGGCCATGACCGAGGCGCCAAAATCATCGCCCGGGCCCTTCGGGACGCGGGGTACGAGGTCATCTACACGGGCCTCCACCAGACCCCGGAGCAGGTGGTGGCCACGGCCATCCAGGAAGACGTGGACGCTATCGGCCTTTCCATCCTCTCGGGGGCCCACAATACCCTCTTTCCCAAAGTCATCCGCCTCTTGAAGGAGCAGGGCGCGGAGGACATCCTCGTCTTCGGCGGAGGCATCATCCCCGACGAGGACATCTCCGCCCTGCACCAAGCCGGCGTGGCCAAGCTCTTCACGCCCGGCACCTCCACCGCGGACGTCCTCGCCTTCGTCAAGGATGAGGTGGAGCCCAGGCGCGCTTTGGCCTGAAGCCAAGGATAATCACTCATCGCGGGGTTTGAAGAGCCCACGGACATGAAGAGACAGAACCACATGGCTTTTTCCGCGCCCTCTGCACCCCTTGCGTTGAATCTTTGCTTCTTTTCCCGATGACTGCGGACCCCATTTCCATCGATCGCGATCTTCCCGCCGGCGGCATCCTCGTCCGCCTGGGCGGTGCGCACCGGCCCATGACGCTCCGGCGGACGGCCCTCTCGGCCCTCGCCCAGGCCGTGGCCTCGTGGGAGGCTCGGAGCGATCTTCGGTGGATCGCCTTTGCGGCGGCGTCTCCCACTACCTTTTTGGCGGGGGCGGACTTCAAGGAACTGGGGGCTCTGGACGCGGCGGGCGCGTATGACTTCTCCTCCATGGGCCAGACCTTCTTCCGCCGCTTTCGGGAGAGCAGGCTGTGGCTCGTGGCCTGCGTAGAAGGGGCGTGCATGGGCGGCGGCCTCGATTTCGCGCTAAGCTGCGATTACGTCATCGCCTCGCCCCGCGCCCGTTTCGCCCACCCTGGCCCGAGGCTCGGGCTCTTCACAGGATGGGGCGGCACGGCCACCCTGCCGAGTAGGAGCGGGGCCGGCATCCCCGCCCTTCTCTCGGGAGCCGAGCTGAACGCCAGGCAGGCATTGAACGCGGGCTGGATCGCGGAGCTGGCCGCCCAACCGGTCTCGCGCGCCATCACCCGGGCGCGCCAGTCGGCGGGGACGGACCTGGCCCGGCTCAAGCGCCTGCGCCGAGCCGAAGGGCTGCCGCTCTCCGTGGCCATGGAGGTCGAGAGGCTCCTGGCGTTGGACCCGCCGGGGAGGGCGTGGTAGGGTGAGGACAAGGCAAAGAACATGTCGAATGGTGAATGGCGAATGGCGAATGTAAAAGAAAGATTTGACATGGCACATTCGCCATTCCTTGATAGGTCTCTCCCCTGGAGAACCCCATGACCCTTTGGGACATCCTCCTCTTGGCGCTCACGCTGGCCCTGGTGGTGGAAGGGATATGGAAGGGCGCGGTCCGTCTGGGTTTCGGTTTGGCGGGCCTTCTGGCTGGCTACCTCTACGCGGGGTACGCGGCCGGTTCGGCGGCGAGATACCTCACCTTCTTCGTGGAGCGCCTGCGGCGGCCCGTGGCCCTCACGGCGGGGTTCCTCATCATCTTCACGGTCTTCGTCCTGGCCGGGGCCATCGTCCACCGGCTGGTCAAGGCCTCGGGACTCGGCTGCGTGAACCGGGTGCTGGGGGCGATCCTGGGCGTCGTGGCGGCCATTTACCTCGCGGGAGGCACCGTCCGCCTCGCGGACCGCCTTTCGCCCGGCTACGCCAAGGTCCTCACCCGTGGCCCCGTGGTGCGCCTCATGTCCGAGTGGGCCGTGGGGCTGGAGGCCCTTCTGCCTCTCCGGGCCTTGCCTCCTCCGCTGGAGTCCAATCCCGTACCGGCCAAAGCCCGCGGAGACTCCACGTGACATCCCCGGTTCTTCTGCTTGGATTGGCCGCCCTGTGCCTCCTCTTGGGAGCGGCCCTCGTCTTCGCCCTCGCCCGCCTCGCCGCCCTGGGCCGCTCCGCCGCCGAGGCCCAGCGGACCTTGGACGGTATCCGGGGCGAAATGGCGGGCCGCGTCGAAGGCCTCGACCGCCGAAGCGCCGAGCTCCAGGGCCTGCTGACCCAGCAGCTCGGGTCCGTCCAGCAGCTTCTCCAGGACCGGCTGAGTTCCCAAGAAGCTGCCCTCCGCGAACAACTCGCCAGCCAGGCCGCCTCCCTCCAGGGACAGACCGGGATCCTTCAGAAACACATGGAGGGCACCCAAACCACCCTCACGCAGGTGACGGAGAAGATGGGCGTCCTCCAGCAGGCCGCCACCCGCATGGCCGACTTGGGGCGAGACATGGAGGAACTCCAGCGCCTCCTCAAATCCCCCAAGGCCCGCGGCCAACTGGGCGAGCTCGGGCTTGAAGCGCTGCTTGGCGACATGCTGCCCAAGGACCGGGTGGAGTACCAGTTCGGATTCTCTGACGGGAAAAAGGTGGACGCCGTGGTACGGCTGGATAAAGGGCTCCTGCCCATTGACGCCAAGTTCCCCATGGAGGACTTCCAGCGCTACGTGGATGCCCCCCAGGAGGAGCGCCCCAAGGCTCGCAAGGCGCTGCGCGACAATTTGAAGAAAAAGGTGGACGACATCGCCCGCCTCTACATCCGGCCCGGGGAGGGCACCCTGCCCCTGGCCCTCATGTACCTTCCCGCCGAGTCCCTCTATTACGAGACGTTCATCGCCCGTGAGAAGGACGAGGACGACCTGTGGGACTACGCCTACCACAAGTCGGTCCTCCCTCTCTCGCCCGGCACTCTTGCCGCCTACATCAAGACCGTTGCCCTGGGCCTGAAGGCAGCCGCCGTGGAGCAAAACGCCCGGCAAGTGCTTGACCTCCTCGCCACGCTGGAGCGTGACGTGCGGTCCTTCCGGGACTCCCACGAGACCCTGGGCAAGCACCTCAACAACGCCCACCAAACCTACGAGAAGACCACCCGTGCGCTGGGCCAGTTCGAAACCCACCTCGGCCGCGCCAAGGAGATGGGCGGGGAGGGGGAACCGGCAGACCGCTGAGACCCTTCCATGGGCCTCCTTTTGCCCGCCCCCCGCCCGCCGTCCCTTTCCGTTTCTCCGCCTCAGCTCTATCCTCCCGTGGCCCCAGGCGCTATAGTATCTGTAGCATCTGGGAGGATTCTCATGCTGATCGCCGTAACCGCCGAGGAGAAGACTCTGGAATCGCCCGTGAGCCGCCGGTTCGGGAAATCCGCCTTCGTGTTCGTGGCGGACACGCAAACCCGCGTCGTCCGCATCATCGACAACACAGCCTTCGCGGCGCTCCATCTGGGGTCCGGGGCAAAGACCGCGGAAATGCTGGCCCGCCTGGGCGTCGCCTGGGTGGCCACGGGGGCCATCGGCCCCGAGGCCTTCGAGGTCCTCGAAAACAGCGCCGTCAAGGTGGTGGCCTGCGCCACCGGGAGTTGCCGTGAAATCCTGGACCGCCTGGAAGCAGGAGGCCTAGCCCCTACCACGGCCCCCGCTCCTTGCCGTCCCGCCGAAGACGACCAATGACGCCTCGGCGCCAGGCTCTGTCATCGAACCTTCTCTCCCCCGAGGGAAGCGGCGCGTTGCACCGCTCCGTGTAATTTCTGGCCCCGATCTTTCCCAGGCCAGGCCCGCCATTGGATGACCTACTTGCTCCCAAATTGGCCCTTGACGGTCGATCAAGAGGCTATATATTAGAAATGTAGACCATCCAATATCGTAATTGGATGGCTACACTGAGAGCCAGGGGGGAGCTGTGGATCTTCGCATCGACCGTGAAAGCTCCGTCTCGCTCTACCTCCAGATCAGCGGCGGCATCAAGCAGCTCATCCTTGCCGGCCGCCTGCCCGATGGCTTCATCCTTCCGCCGGAGCGGCGCCTCGCCGATTCGCTCGGCGTCAACCGAACGACGGTGGTCAACGCCTACCAGCAGCTCAAGGCAGACGGGTTCGTGGACGCGCACGTGGGCCGGGGCACCATGGTTCTCCCCCGCCGCTCCCTGGAAGCAGAGGGGAAGCCGGCCCAGCCCCTTGCCTGGCGGCAGCTCGCCAGGGAGGGCGCCGCCAGAGAACCGGATCCCCTGGTACGCGACCTCTTGGCCCTTACGGAGCGAAGGGACGTGATCTCCATGGCCGTGGGCCTTCCCGCTCCCGAGATGCTGCCCCTTCACGCCATGGGCCGCATCCACGCGCAGCTTCTGGCGGAGCGCGGGGCCGAAGTCTTTCTGCACAGCCCCACGGAGGGGGTCACCACCTTCCGGGATGCCATCTGCCGCCACATGGTTTCGCGCGGCATTCAGTGTACGGTTCCGGAGGTTCTCGTCACGTCCGGCTCGCAGCAGGCACTGGATCTGGTGGCGCGCGCCTACCTCGCGCCCGGGGACGTGGTGGTGGTCGAGGAGCCCTCCTACTTCGGCGCCCTGGAAACCTTCCGCGCCGCCCAGGCCAGGCTCATGGCGGTCCCAACAGACGGAGACGGCATGCGCACCGGCCTCCTTGAGAACTTGCTGGCGCGCCAGCGCCCCAAGCTCCTGTACACGCTGCCCACCTTCCAAAACCCCTCGGGGAGCGTCCTCTCCCTGGAGCGGCGGCGGCGCCTGTTGGAGCTAGCCTACCGCTACCAGGTGCCCGTGGTGGAGGACGACCCCTACTCGGACCTCCGGTACGAGGGTGAAACGGTGCCCTCCCTCAAGGCTCTGGACCCAAGCGGCTACGTGATCTATCTCAGCTCCTTCTCCAAGATCCTCTTTCCGGGCCTGCGTCTGGGATGGATCGCCGCGCCGCGGCCGGTGATCCGCCAGCTCGCCTTGACCAAGCAATCCGTGGACCTGCACTCCAACACGCTCGGCCAGTGGATGGTGGAGCGCTTCATTACGGAGGGCCTCTTCTCCCGGCACCTGAAGGCCTCCCGGGCGGAGTACGCCCGGCGGCGCGACGCCATGATCGAGGCGCTGGAGGCCGAAGCCGCGGAGGGCTTCACGTGGAACCGGCCCCAGGGCGGCTTCTACGTCTGGTGCACGTTCCCCGAGACGGTCTCCCCATCGGCCTTGCTGCAACAAGCCGCGGAGGAGCACGTGGCCTTCCTGCCCGGAGGTGCCTCCTTCGTCTCGGACCCGGGCCACAACTACATTCGGCTGAACTTCACCTACTGCGAACCCGCGCGAATCCGCGAAGGCATCGCGAGGCTCATGCGGGCCTATCGCGCCGTGGCCGCCAGGCCTCGCTCCGCCGGGCGGCTACAGGGCGGGACCCCGCCCATCGTCTGAGGGAGCGCGCCGGAGGTCCGACGGCGCAGGGAGATACCATGGAAAGGCACTTGGCACACCGGATGGACATCTTGAAGGCCTCGGACGTGAGGGAGCTGTTGAAGATCACCCAGCGGCCCGAGGTCATCTCCTTCGCGGGAGGTCTCCCCGCGCCGGAGTTCTTCCCCGGGGAACGGCTCGCCGCCATCACTCAGGAGATTCTCGCCACGGACGGCGCGCGGGCTCTGCAGTATTCCACCACGGAGGGGTACGCGCCCCTTCGCGGCCAGATCGCATCGCGCCTCAGCGCGCTCTCGGAGGCCCGCTTCACCGCGGACCACATCCTCATCACCGCGGGTTCGCAGCAGGGGCTCGACCTCACGGGGAAGCTCTTCATCGACGAGGGGGACGAAGTCCTGTGCGAAAGCCCCACGTACCTGAGCGTCATCGGCGCCTGGAACGTCTTTCGCCCTACGTGGGTGGAGGTGCCCACGGATGACGAGGGCATGGACATGGAGGCCCTGGAGGAGAGGCTCGGCCGCTGCCGCAGGCCCAAGCTCATCTACGTGGTGCCCAACTTCCAGAATCCCTCGGGGCGAACGTGGTCCCTGGACAGGCGCCGGCGCCTCATGGAAGTGGCCGGCCGGCGCGGAATCCCGGTGGTGGAGGACAACCCCTACGGCGAACTGCGCTTCGAGGGACAGGCCTTGCCCTCCCTGAAGGCCTTCGACGAGCGAGGCCTCGTGATTTCCCTCGGAACATTCTCCAAGATCTTCTGCCCAGGCCTGCGCCTTGCCTGGCTGGCGGCCGAACAGCCCCTCTACGAGAAATACGTCATCCTGAAGCAGGGCACCGACCTCCACACCGCGACGCTGAGCCAGATGATGGTCTCGCGCTACATGGAACTCTACGACCTGGACGAGGACGTGCGCCGCATCACGGCGGTGTACCGGGCCAGGCGCGATGCCATGCTCGCGGCGCTGGAGGAGTATTTGCCGGGCGAAGTTCGCGTCACCCGGCCCGCGGGCGGGCTCTTTCTGTGGGCGGAGCTGCCGCCCGGCGTGAACGCCCGAGACCTGCTCGGCCGATGCGTGGCGCGCGACGTGGCCTTCGTCCCGGGCGAGGCCTTCTTCCCCAACGGGGGCCACGAGAATACCCTGCGGCTCAACTTCTCCAACATGCCGCCGGACCGGATCGCCGAAGGCATCCGGCGCATCGCGGCGGCCCTGGCGGAGATGAGGGTGGAGGCCGCATGAGCGCGCAACGAAGCCGCGGAGCGTGATCTGCATCCCTCGCGGCGGGACGCACAACGGGCGGGCCTGAGCCCGCCCGTTCGCGTTTCCGGCGCCTGTCTGGAGAGTCCAATCTAGGCGTGGCCTCCGCCGTTCTCGGAGGGCTTCACCAAGCTGCTGGTAATCCAGGTCTGGAAGCGGTCCATGTACACGTAAAACACGGGAGTCACGAAGAGGGTGAGGAACTGGGAGAAGATGAGGCCGCCCACCACGGCGAGGCCCAGGGGGCGCCTGGATTCGGCGCCTGCGCCCAAGCCGAGGGCGATGGGGAGGGTGCCCATGAGGGCGGCCATGGTGGTCATCATGATGGGCCGGAAGCGGATGACGCAGGCCTCGTAGATGGCTTCCGCGGGCGCCTTGCCCTCCTTGCGCTGGGCTTCGAGGGCGAAGTCGATCATCATGATGCCATTTTTCTTCACGAGGCCTACGAGCATGATGATGCCCACGAAAGCGTAAATGGAGAGGTCCACGCGAAAGATCAACAACGTCACGAGGGCGCCGAACCCGGCGAAGGGCAGGGCCGAGAGAATGGTCAGAGGGTGGATGAAGCTCTCGTACAGGACGCCGAGCACGAGGTAGATCACCAGAATGGCCAGGAGGAGAAGCCAGCCCAGGCCCTTCATGGAAGATTGGAAGGCTTGAGCCGTTCCCTGGAAGCTCGTGGTGACGGTGGCCGGGAGAACCTGCAGCGCCAGCTTCTGCACCTGCGCCACCGCATCGCCCAGGGAAACGCCTGGCTTCAAGTTGAAGGAAATGGTCACGGAGGGGAGCTGGCCCGTGTGGTTGATGGAGAGCGGTCCCAGGGCCTGGCTGATTCGGGCGACGGCCTTGAGCGGTACGAGCTGGCCCGAGGAAGAGTGGACATAGAGCATGGACAGAGCCTGGGGGTCCCGCTGGTACTGGGGCAGGACGTCCATGAGCACGCGGTATGTGTTATTGGGAGCGTAGATGGTGGAAACCTGCCGGTCGCTGTAGGCATAGAAGAGGGCATCCTCCACCTGGGCCGCCGTGACCCCGAGGGTGGCCGCCTTGTCCCGGTCGATGGCCACGTCCGCCTGGGGATTCTTGAGGAGAAGATCGCTCACCACGTCCAGGAGGCCGGGCATGGCCCGCATCTTGCTCTCCATGAGGGGCGCGTATTTGTAGAGCTCGTCCGTGTTGGAGGCCTGAAGGGTGACTTGGTAGAGGCTCTGGGACACGCGCCCGCCGATCTGAATGGGAGGGGGGTTCTGGATGAAGGTCATGATGCCGGGCACCTGGGCGAGTTGGGGGCGGAGTTTCTCGATCTCCTGGTCCACTGACAGCTTCCGTTCGGAGCGCGGCTTGAACTTCATGAAGCAGATGCCCTGGTTGCTGGCCAGGAACCCCCTGGAACCCGCGGAGGACATGAAGGCTTCCACGTCGGGGTTCTTCTGGATGATGCTCATGACCTCCTTCTGGTGGCGCACCATGGATTCGAAGGAGATACCCTCGGTGGCCCGGGTGAAAGCCACGGCACGGCTCGTGTCCTCGCTGGGGAGGAAGCCTTTGGGAATGGCCACGAAGAGCCACCCCGTGAAGATGAGCACCACGGCGGAGAACGCCATCACCAGGCGCCGGTGCGCCAGAGACCACTTCAGGCCCACCTCATAGCGGGCCAGCATCCACTGGAAGCCCCGCTCGGACATGTCATAGATGCGCCCGTGGTGGACCTCCGACTGGTGCTTGAGGAACCGGCTGGAGAGCATGGGCGTAAGGGTGATGGAGACGAAGCCGGAGATGAGGATGGCCATGCTGATGGTGACGGCGAACTCCTGGAACAGGCGGCCCAGGATGCCACCCATGAAGAGGATGGGGATGAAGACGGCCACCAGGGAGAAGGTCATGGACAGGATCGTGAACCCCACCTCCCTGGAACCATCCAAGGCCGCTTGCGCCCTGCTCTTGCCCATCTCCATGTGCCGGACGATGTTCTCCAACATGACGATGGCGTCATCCACCACGAAGCCCACGGCCAGGGTGAGCGCCATGAGGGAGAGGTTGTCCATGCTGTAGCCCATGAGGTACATGACGGCGAAGGTGCCCACGATGGACATGGGCAGCGCCAGGCTGGGGATGACCGTAGCCGAGACATTGCGCAGGAAAAGGAAGATGACCAGGATGACCAGGAAGAGCGTGAGGAGGAGCGTGAACTTCACGTCCGACACGGAGCTCCGGATGGACTCGGAACGGTCGTACAGGACGTTGAGCGACGTGGAGGCGGGGAGTTGCCGCTCGAAGTTGGGGATGAGCGACCGCACCGACTGCACTACCTCCACGGTGTTGGTCCCTGGCTGGCGCTGGATGGCGAGGACGATGGCGCGATTCATGCTCTTGGAGTCCACATACCAGGCCGCGGTCTTGTCGTTCTCCACGCTGTCCAGGACCCTCCCCAGCGCCTCCAGCCGCACGGGCTGGCCGTTGCGGTACGCCACGATGAGGGGCCTGTAGGCGGCCGCGTCTAGGAGCTGGCCGTTGGTGTTCACCGTGTAGGCCGTGTGCGTTCCGTAGAGGGTGCCCGTGGGAAGATTCACGTTGCCGTTGGTCACGGCGTTGCCCACTTCGTCCATCCCGATGCCCTTGTTCGCGAGGGTGTTGGGATCCAACTGGATGCGCACGGCATACTTCTGCGAGCCGTAGACCATCACTTGGGCGACGCCGCTCACCATGGAGATGCGCTGGGCCATCATGGTCTCGCCGTACTCGTCGAGCTGGTTCAGGGGCAAGGTGGGCGAGGTGAGAGCCAGATACAGGATGGGCTGGTCCGCCGGGTTCACCTTCTGGTAGGAGGGGGGCGTGGGCATGTTCTGGGGAAGCTGGCCCTGGGCCACGGAGATGGCCGACTGCACGTCCAGCGCCGCCCCGTCCAGGTTGCGGCTGAGGTTGAACTGCAACGTAATGCTCGTGGAGCCCAGGTAGCTGCTCGACGTCATGGAGTCGATACCGGCGATGGTGGAGAACTGCTTCTCCAGCGGAAGGGCCACGGCGGACGCCATGGTCTCGGGGCTGGCTCCCGGCAGGGTGGCGCTCACCTGAATGGTGGGGAAGTCCACGTTGGGCAGATCGTTCACGGGCAGGAGGCGGTAGCCCGTGATGCCGAAGAGGAGGATGGCCAGCATGACCAGTGTGGTCATGACGGGACGCTTGATGAAGAGCTCGGAGATGTTCATGGCTAAGGCGCCCTCTTCTCTGCTTGAGCGGCGGGAGCGGCCTTGATGTCCACGCGGGCGCCGGGATAGAGGCGAAGCTGCCCGTCCGTCACCACCTTCTCGCCCGCCTTGACCCCGTCCTCGATGACCGTCTCGCCGTTGCGGGCCTGTCCCGTCTTGACGAGCCTCATGTCCACCGTCCCGTCGGGCTTGATGGTGTAGAGGTAAGAACCCTGCTGGCCCTGCTGGACGGCCTGCGTGGGCACGATCACAGCGTCTTTAATCATGGAGAGATCCAGGGTGACGTTGACGAATTGGCCTGGCCAAAGAGCTTTGTCTTCGTTGGAGAAAGTGGCTTTGAGTAGGATCGTGCCCGTGGCGCTGTCCACGGCGTTGTCGATGAAGCTCAGGCTGCCCGCGAAGGCCGCGCCCGAGGCGCCGGGAAAGGCGGCGGCCACGGCCAGAGGGCCTTTGGTTTCCTCCCGCCGGATCTCGGCGAGCTGCTGCTCGGGCACGCTGAAGGCCACATATACGGGAGTGACCTGGTTCAAGGTCACGAGGGGGATGTCGTTGGCCTTCACGAGGTTGCCCTCCTGGACCAGCAGGTTGCCCAGGCGGCCGTCCATGGAGGCCCGGATGGAGCAGTAGCCGAGGCCGATGGACGCGTCCTGCACGTTCGCTTCGTCGGCCTTCACGGTAGCCTTGAGGGCCTCGGCGTTGGCGTTGGCATCGTCGAACTGCTGCTGGGTCACGTAGTCCTTCTTCACGAGGTCCGCGTAGCGGCTGGCCTGCGCGGCGGCGCTCACGAGCTGAGCCCTGTCCCTCGCGAGCTGGGCTTTGGCCTGGTCCAGGGCCGCCTGGTACGGACGGGGGTCAATAGTGAACAGGAGGTCGCCCCTGTGTACGTCCTGCCCTTCCTTGAAATGGACCTTCATGATCTGCCCCGCGATGAGGGCCTTCAGGGAGACCGTTTTGTAGGCCTCCACGGTGCCGATGGCGGTCACCACCATCTGGACGTCCTTCTGGACGGCGTCCGCGGCCGTGACGGGGACGGAGGAGGGCGGCGGAGCCTTTTGGCCTCCGCAGGCCATAGCGAGGCCTAAAGCCCCGAGAGCAAGGAGCGCCAACGCCGCGCGCCGTGCTCCGGAGGGCTGGCGCCGAATGAATTCCAAGGGCCGCGTCACAGGGGAGCGGCCACACCGCTGGAGTTTGAGGGGGTTCATGGGCGTCATGGCTGGCCATCCTTTTTCGTGTCCGGAGCGAGGGGCATGGGAGAGGCGGTCGAGGGGGCGGTGACCTGAGGCGCGATGTTGAGTTTGAGGGCCTGCACGTCCCGGGCTAGGGTTCCCGTGGAGTAGCTGAGCTGGGCCAGGGCCGTGAACCAGTTGGCCAGCGCCTGGATGCGCTGCCCGCGCGCATCTTCCAGGGCGGCCTGGGCGGTGAGGAGATCCAGGATGGTCCCGACGCCGGCCTTATACCGGCCGAGGGCCACGTCGTGGGATTGGGTCGCGCTCTGGAGAAGATCCTCGCTGGTCTTGACCTGCTGCTCGGCGGTCTTGAGGCTGTAGTAGCTTGACCAGACCTGCAAATCCACGGCCTGTTCCTGGCTTTTAAGCTGGGCCTCGGCGGTCTGAAGATCAGCCTTCGCCTGCACCACGTTGTAGCTGTGGGAGAAACCCGTGAACAGGGGGAATTTGAGCTGGATCCCCATTTGATAGGTGTTCCCGTACATCGTGGACGCGTCGTAGTAGGTGCGGCCCAGGCTGGCCGTGGCATTGAGCGAAGGATACCCCTCGGCCTTGATGGTCTTGACGTGTGCCTGGGCCTTCGCCACTTGGGCCCTTGCCGCGGCGAGGTCGGGCCGCTTGGTTTGGGCCTGCTCCAAGAAGCGGTCCACGGCCTCCGATGTCTGCTGAATAGGCAGATCCGTGGGCGGCATGGCCACGTCGTAGGGAACGGTGGGAGGGAGCCCCATGGCCGTGGCCAGGGCACCCCTCGTCGTCTGGATGGTCCCCGTCAACCCGTCCGCCGCCAGCTTGGCTTGGGAGAGCTGAGTCTTGGCCTGGAGCACGTCGGCGATGGTGGCGACCCCGGCGCGGTGGAGTTCTTGGGCCGAGGCGAGGTTGGTCTCCGCCTCCTTCACGGTGGCCTCCTGGGCCGAGAGCAGGGCTTTGGCGCTCACGTACTGGAAGAAGGCCTGCTGGACCTCAAGGATCACGGATTGGATGGAGGCGTTGTGGAGCCAGTCAGCGGCCAACAGCGCTTGGCGCTTCTCCGCCAATGCCGCCTCACGGCCGCCGAAGTCGTAGAGGAGCCAGCTCAGGTCCGCCGTGGGGGCGTAGCTGCGCTGGTAGTAGGAGATCGCCCCGTTGGCGAGGGACCCCTCCGCCCGGGTCACGCCCGCCCCAATGTTGACCTGGGGATAGTAGGTGCCCTTCTGGTTGCCGTAGGCCGCCGCGGCGGAACGAGCCTCCGACCAGGCCATGGCGGTCTGGGGGCTGTTGCGGAGGGCCACGTCCACCACGTCCAGCAAGGTGAGGGACGAAGCACGGTCCAAGAGATCCTGGGGTATGGCGGGCGCGGCGGGCTGGGCCTGGACGGCTGCCACCGCTTTGGCCGGCGGCGTCCAGGGCACCTCGGGAGCCGGGGATGTGGAAGCTTCGCCGTAGAGTTTGGGGGGCGTTTGAATGCACCCTGCCGTGGCCCCGAGCAAGGCCGCCAAAGCCGCGGCGGAGAACCCGCGGAGGGTGCCGGCCTTTCGCGCGTTCATGGCCGCGGCGGGCGGGCCGCCCGCCTCGGGGATGGGAGAGATATGCCGTTCATAAACACGTCGGTGAGCATGTGAGCGTCCTCCTCCACGGAACCCGGCGACTCCAGGAGAAGCCGCTGGGCGATCATCGCAATGTCCGCTTCCAAGAGCATGGCGGCCACCTTCACCGGGTCCAGGGGTCTGATGGCCCGTGCGCGGACCCCCTCCCGCAAGATGCCCGCGATCTTCTCGACGAAGGTGCGGAAAGGATCCGACTGCTGACGCCGCATGCGCGTGTCGGCGAGCTGGCGATCCCACAGAAGAACTCGGAAAAACTCCCGGTGTTCGTCGAAATAACCTAAGTGCCGCTCCACGAAGCGGCCGATTTTCTGCACCGGCGGAAGGCCGCCGTCCAGGATCTGGTGGAGCTCAGCGCGCATGGGCGCCAGGCTCGCCTCCTTGACCGACTCAAGAAGCTGTTTCTTGTCCTTGTAGTAGACGTAGAGGGTACCCTTGGCCACCCCCGCCTCGGCGGCCACCCGTTCCATGGTGAGCCCCTCCGCCCCCTTTCGGGAGAGGATGCGCACGACCGCGTCCTGAATCCCCTTTTTGCAGAAGGATTCCCACTGGCTCTTTCGGTCTGCTTTCACTCGGGCCATGGCTTCGCGCCCTCTCTGGTCATAAATTGAACCAGTTGGTCATTATATGGACGGACCGGTTCCCCGTCAAGGGCGGGGATAAACCTCAACACCTGGGGGAACGGCGGGCGGGCCACAGGTATTCCTGGCGAACCGGGTCGATGAGAGTGTGCGGGGATGAGACCCGGCGGCGGCTCTTTCTCTGCTTCCCGGTTCCTGCCCCTAAGGCGCCAGGCGGATGCGCGATGGGCCCGCCGTGAAGGAACCCACCTTCCAGGATCGCTGTCCCCGCCGCTCGAAGGCGGACAGGAGGGCCCCTTCGATGCCGGGCGGCACGGCGAGGAGGAGGCCGCCCGAGGTCTGGGCATCGGCGGCCATGAGAAGGCGGTGCCCGGGGATCTCCTCGGCTCCGTCCAGGCTCGCCATGACAGCGTCGCGATTCGCGAAGGTCCCTCCGGGGACGTTCTGGTCCAGCGCCTGGGCCTCGACTCCCGCGAAGAACGGCAGGGACTCCAGGCGAACCTCGGCGCCGAGCCCGCCCTCCGCGCACATTTCCAGGAGGTGGCCGAGGAGTCCGAAGCCCGTCACATCGGTGGCTCCCTTTACGCCCGCCTCCACGGCGGACTCCGCGGAGGCCCGGCTGAGAAGGCTCATGGACGCCACCGCCTCGGCGAAAGCCTGGTCGCTCAGGTCTCCTCCCTTGTAGGCGGTGGACAGGATGCCCGTGCCCAGAGGCTTGGTGAGGTAGATCGCGTCTCCCGGCCGGGCGCCGCCCTTGCGCATGAGCCGGTCCGGACGGACCTCGCCCACCACGGCCAGGCCGTACTTGGGTTCGGCGTCATCCACCGTATGGCCCCCCACGATGAGGCACCCCGCCTCGATGGCCTTCGCCGCCCCCCCCTTGAGGATGAGGGTCATCTCGTCCAGGCGATAGGTCCGTGTGGGATAGCACATGAGGTTCAAGGCCAAGGTTGGCCGTCCTCCCATGGCGTACACGTCGGAGAAGGCGTTGGCGGCGGCGATTTGGCCGAAGGTGAACGGATCGTCCACGATGGGGGTGAAGTAGTCCGTGGTGAACAGCATGATCCTGTCCGCGTCCCAAAGGTACGCGGCGGCGTCCTCCACGTGGCCGGAGTCCGTGAGGAGCCTCTCGTCCGCCATGGGTGGCAACTGGCGGAGCACCTCCGCCAGGTCCAGGGGACTGATTTTGCAGGCTCAGCCGGCGCCGTGACTCAAGGCCGTCAGCCGTCCGATCTTGGGACGCTCGGGCATCAGGTCTCTCCCCAAAAACACGACCCGCCAAGGCACCAAGACACCAGGAAAACCCAGCCTTAGTTTCAAACCCTCGTCACACTTGGTGCCTTAGTGCTTTGGTGCCAAATTCTTTTCTGGCATTGCCGGCCCCGGAACGGGCGGCGGGGGCGGCGGAAGCTGCCTCAGCAAGTCGGCCGCCAAAGGCGCCACCAGAACCGCGCCCAGGCCATCCAGGCTCGCCGATTCATCCTGCGCCGCGGCCTTCAGATCGTTCCTCGCCTCCTCTGGCCGGCCAAGCTGCACGAGGGTTACGGCCCTCAGGTACCCCACGGAGTTCTTGTTCAAGGGCCCCGTGGCGGGAGGCTGGAGGGGTTCAAGGGCGGCGAGGGCGTCCACGGGACGGCCCAGGTTTAAATCGGCGCAGGCCAGGCTGAGCCGGGCCGCGAGCTGCTCGCGGGGCGTCTCCGATCCCAGCACGTCCTGCCGGGCCTTGAGCCATTGGCGCCTGTAGCCGTACCGGTCGCCCCCGTAGGGGACCAGCTCGGCCGTATCGGCGCCCTTGAAATACCAGACCTTCTCTTCACCTCGATGAGAAAACTTGAGGGCCGGTGTGTCGCAGGAGGCAAGAGCTGTCCTGGCGGAAGCCACCGTGGTGACGGGAACTCCTCCCACGGCCAGGAGGATATCGCCGGCCGAGGGCCCCGAGGGGTCTGAAACACCCCTCACAAGGACGGGACCCTTGACCCCGGGGAAATCGGCGAGGGGCAGGACCCGATCCAGGGTGCTGTCCGTCAGGGGCCGGTCCACCAGATTGAGAACCTTCGAAGCCTCACTCGGATCGTTGATGGCTCCCTGGACTTCGTCGTAGCCCGGCAGCTCAGGGACGAAGAGGCGCAACGCCAGGGTCATGGTTCCCGATTCAGCCGTGAGCTTGCCCGCCAGCAGCCCCTGGCAGCGGTACTTCTCGCATAGGGCGCGCACGGTGGCGGCTTGATCCTGTACGCCCACTCCGGGAGTAAAGAAGGTGTCGGGGAGGCTGGGGTTCCTCTCATCGGCCACCGTACCGTTGAAGTGGTCCATGTCCGGCATGGCCGCCACCATGGCGTCGTCTGCCGTCTGTTGCTGGTACGCCGTGATGTCCTGGTCCCGCGTGACCCCGGCCCAGAGCAGCGTGGGCCGAAGGGTGGCATCCACTTTAAACAGGGACACCTCGTTCACGTTGATGGAGGCCCGGTAGAGGCCCACGTTGGCTTTTTGGACGAGGATCTGGTGGGGCCCGATGCAGAAGTCCGATAACCGGAGGGGGGTGATCCCGGCCACCTGCCCGTCGATGGCGACCTCCGATCCCGAGGGGTGGGAGATCACCTCCAGGTTCACCGTGCGCCGGTCCAGCACGATGGGCTTCACGAGTCCGGCGCTGTTGTTGGCCTTGTCCAGCACCACCGTGAGAACGAACTCTCTCTGGCGGAAGCAAGGACACACGAGGGTGACCCGGTGATCCCCTGGGGGCAGGTACAAGGCGGGGATCACGTAGACCTGGGCGGGATCGCTTCCGCTTTCCCGCACGAATTTGGCCCAGTCATCGCGGGAGGAGGCGGGGCGCTCCGCCCGTCCCACGGGCTTGCCGTCCACCAGGAGCTGGGTATCCTCGGGCTGGACGAAGAAGTAGATGGTGCGCGCGTCGGGAACCAGGCTTACGTCCACCGCCACCAGGCTGCCCACGTCCACCGTCATCTCCCGTTCCTGGGCCGCGTAGCCGGGGCGGGACACTTTCACCACGTGCATCCCCTTGAGCACGGGAATGGACGCCACGGCCGTGCCCAAAGGACGGCCGTCCAGGTAAATCTGGCTGTCCGCGGGCTGAACGCTGAGATTCAACACACCCGTGAGGGAGGAGCGGATCTCCTCGAACTGGCGGACGATCTTGGGCGTCTTCGTCATGGAGAAGGGATAGTCGGGCCTGAGCTGGATGAGCCGGGTCCAATCCTGGCGGGCCAGCTCCGTCTTGCCCAAATTGAAGGCGCAGATGCCCCTTAGCTCCAGGGCTCGTTCGAGGAGAGCCTCGTCGGAAGGCTGGAGGCGCCCTGCCTGCTCCCAGCGGGTCAGGGTGTCGATGAGGGAGTTCAGGCTCGCCACGGCCTTGGGAAACTGCACGGACTGGTAAGCCTGCTGGGCGGCGCTGAAGGATTCCTGAAGGGCGCCGATCTCCTCCATGACCACCTGGGCGCGAGGGATGGCGGCCAAGCCGAGGAGGAGAAGGAACGCCAGGAGGGAGCGCCTCATGACCCGTACCTCCACAAGGCTCCGGCCCGGTGATCCAGGAGAAGGAGGGTGCTCAGGCCGTCCCATCCCGCCGCGTCCACGCGCGCCCCCGTGCCGGTGGCCGTCAAAAAATGCCCCGAGGAGGAATAGAGAAGGGCCCGCCGCGTGGAGAGGTCTACCACCAGAAGGTTCCCGGCCATGTCCACCTGAAAATCCTTGATCTTGCGCAGAGGTTTCCCTTCGAAGGAAAGGTGCAAGGTCCGCACGATAGCCATGTCGGCGCCGTAGACGCGGATCTGGCCCCCATCCTCATCGGCCAGGTAAATCTGGCCCGCCCGGTCCACGCGCACCCTCACGGGTTCGTTCAAGGCCACGGCCACGTTCCCCATGGGAGCGCCCTTGCCCGTAAGTCTGAAGAGGCGGGGCTCGGCCCGGTCCAGGACGAAAAAACTGCCGTCGGGAGCGGGAGCAGCGGAGACGGGCTTGGCGATCTCCGGCGGCAGTTTGATGACGGAGGCGCCCCATATAATGGTGTCCTCGCCCAGGGCCAGAGGTTTGCCAGAGAAATCCAGCGTGAGGTCACGTCCCCCCTTAAGGGCCCTAAATCCTGAAACCTGCCCCTCGGAATCGAGGCGCTCTACGCCGTCCTCCGTCAGTACCTCCGCCGCGCCGCCGGCCCCGGGAGCCACTGCCACGAAGGGCTTCATGGACTTTTTATCGAGGCCCCGCCATCGGCCCTGGTCCGTGAGCGCGGGCCGGGAAGGCCCCTCTCCGGTGCGGTCCAAGATGGCTTTGGCCGCCGCAAGGGCGGGGGGGTTTCCGGGCGCCATGTGAACATAGGTCTCGGCCACGCGGCCGGGCCGGTCCAGGGCGAGGAAGACGCGGGAGGCGAGATCGAGCCACCGGGCTTCACCGCCCAGGTCGGGTTGGGCCAGAAGGAGGAGCCTGTAGGCTTGGTCGGGGCGCCCGGAGTATAGGGCCAGCCGGGACGCTTCCAGGCATTCCCGAGGAGGAAGGCGCCCCTCGGGCTGGGGAGGGTACGTGCTGGCCGCTCTAGATACGGGGCCGGCCAGCGCCGAAGCGAGGAGGAGCACCGCGGTGCCGCTAAGGCGTCTCCACCCGCTCCGTCGAGAAGTCCGCCACGCGGGTTTGGGGCCCGTGCTTGATGGCCCAAGAAAAGGCCACCTTCGTCCCCCTAGGGCTAACCACCACGAACTGATGGGTTCCCACCGCCATGGGCCTCGTGCCGTTGAGAGGCAAGTCATCAAAGTACGAGCCATCTACCACCACCTTGCCTTCGTTTCCCGGCTTCCCGTAAAGAAAAACCTGGCCCGTCGCGAAGGGGGGCGCCTTGAGGGACTCGGAACTCCTGGGCTGGATCTGCACCTTCTCCTCGCGAACGCCCCGGAGGGCCGGGTCCACGAAGCGGAGGACGTGCTCACCTGGCGGGAGGCTGAGGACCGCTCCCGAAGCGCCCAGGAGGCGCTCGCCTTCGTACACCTGCAGGATACCAGAGGGGTAGAGGACCTTCAACGTACCGTGGTCGGCCAGGGCCGTGAGAAGGGCCTGCACCTTGAACTCCTTCTGGGGATCCACAAGGACTTCGAACGGGTCGTGGGCCGGCAGGCCGAGGGCCACCTTGAATGGTTCGCAGCCGTCCCGCGGCACCTTGGCTGGCGTCACGAGGCCGGTGTCCGAACCGTCCACCAAAATCTTGGCCCCGGGCGGATCGCTCGTGACGGGAAACAGAAACGGGCCGGGCTTGAGGACGAGGAGGAGCCTGTCCCGGGTGGAAGCTCCCGTGACTCTCGCGCTGGCGCTGAGGCATCCCAGGCGCGCCTCTACGGTGTGCGCGGCAGTATCGTTGGGAAGGAGGGTCACGGCCGCCACGGCGGTTCCGTCGAGAAACAGGGCGGCGCCGGACGGAGTGGTAACCACATCCAGGGCTTTCGGGAGCACCTCCTGGGAGGGCGGCGGCGTGATGGGAGCGAGCTTGATGCCCGCATACTGCATGTAGCGGTTCACGACCAGCCATCCGCCGCCAGCCAGAACAAGGGCCAGGAGGGCAAAACGCCCGTATTTTCGAGACAGGGAGTGGCGCTTCTTGGGCCGCAAACTTTCGGGAACGGGGGGAAGGAAGGCGGTGTCCGCCATGGGGGAGGTGCGAGGGGACGGCTCGATGTGGCTCCACGCCTGGAGCGGATCAGCCTCCTCCGGATGGAGCAAGGCCCGGCGGAAGGCGGAGGCCGTGGAATAACGGTCCTCGGGCCGCTTGGCAAGAGCCTTTTCGATGGCCATGCTCAAGCACAACGGTACTTTGGGGTTCAATTCGCGGGGGTTGGGCGGTGACTCGTGGAGGACCCTGTAGATGACCGTGGAGATGGAGTCGCCCTGAAAGGGCCGCTCACCCGTCGCGAGCTCGTAGAGAACGACTCCCATGGAAAAGACGTCAGACCGGCCGTCCAAGGGCCTGCCTGCCACCTGCTCGGGCGACATGTAGTGGGGGGTTCCGATGACCGCGCCGCTGTGAGTGAGGCTGGCCCCGGAATCCCGGGCCAGGCCGAAATCCATGACCTTGAGGGACTGCCCGTCCACCACCATGAGGTTGCCGGGCTTGATGTCCCGGTGGATGATTCGGGCCCTGTGGGCATAGTCCAGGGCCGACAATCCCTGCCCCGCCAGGTTGACCACCTGGTCCGGAGGAAGGAGGCTCCTCTTGGTGCAATAGGCATCGAGCAGGACCCCCTCCACGAACTCCATAGCGATGTAGAGGGTACCCCGGTCCTCGAAAACGTCAAAGATGGTCACGATGTTGGGGTGGAGAAGCTTACCCGCCGCCTGCGCTTCGCGGAGGAAGCGGGCCCGGCTCTCGGCGATCTCCTCGGGTCTGGCACCTTCGGAGGGGCGGATGGTCTTGAGGGCCACCTGCCGCCCTATCTGAGGATCGTACGCAAGGTACACCACGCCCATGGCTCCCTTGCCCACGATCCGTTGGACCTGATACCGCCCCACCTGAACGGGTTCGTCCGTCACGCCCGCCCCCCGGTGACTCCGTGGTCTTCACACTGTACCACGCCGGCCATGCTGGATCCTCATAGAAAGCTTACCATGTTGCTCAAGGGTTTGCCACCCCAAGATATTCCACCATACTTGACAATAATACACTAAGACTTTATATTACCTTACTGCTAATATTTTAGGCCAAAGGAGGCCCGTTGGATGCGTTGGGAACAGTTCACCGAAAAAGCCAGAGAAGCCATGAGCGGGGCGGCGGAGCTTGCCGCCTCTCGGCAAAACTCGGACGTGACGCCGGAGCACATCCTGATAACCCTCGTGCGCCAGGAAGGCGGCATCGTGCCGGCCATTCTCGAGCGCCTTCACCTCGATCCCCTTGCCCTGGCCAACAGGATGGAACGGGCTTTGGACCGCCTTCCCAAGATCACCGGCCCGGGCGCCGAGCCAGCCCTCTCCCGGCAAACCCTCCAAGTTTTGGAGTCGGCTGCGGGACAGGCAAGGTTCTTCAAGGACGACTTCGTGTCCACGGAGCACATTCTGGCGGCCCTCCTGGAAGCCACCGGCACGGAGGCGGGGAAGGCCCTCCGGGCTTCGGGACTGAACCGGGACCAGCTGCTGGCCGCCCTGCAAGACGTGCGAGGCTCCCAAAGGATCACGGACCCCAACCCCGAGGGCAAGTATCAAGCCCTCAAGCAATACGGGCGGGACCTCACGGAGATGGCACGCCTTCGCAAGCTGGACCCGGTCATCGGGAGGGACGAGGAGATCCGCCGCGTGACCCAGATCCTGGCCCGGCGCACCAAGAACAACCCCGTCCTCGTGGGCGACCCCGGCGTGGGCAAGACAGCCATCGTGGAAGGGCTCGCCCTCCGCATGGCCGATGGCGACGTGCCCGAAACCCTCAAGAACAAGCGCCTCGTGCAGCTCGATCTGGCGAGCCTCATCGCGGGGACGAAGTTTCGGGGCGAGTTCGAAGACCGGCTCAAGGCGGTGGTGAAGGAGATCACGGCCAGTGACGGCGACGTCATCCTCTTCATTGACGAACTCCACACGCTGGTGGGCGCGGGAGCCGCCGAAGGCGCCATGGACGCGGCCAACATCCTCAAGCCCGCCCTGGCCCGCGGCGAGCTGCACACCATCGGTGCCACCACCGTCAACGAGTACCGCAAGCACATCGAGAAGGACCCGGCCCTGGAGCGCCGATTTCAGCCCATCTTCGTGGGTGAGCCGGCGGTGGAGGACGCCATCGGCATTTTGCGCGGCTTGAAGGAGCGGTTCGAAGTGCACCACGGGATCCGAATTCGCGACGGAGCCATCGTGGCCGCCGTGACCCTCTCCCACCGTTACATCCACGACCGGTTCCTCCCGGACAAGGCCATCGACCTGGTGGACGAGGCGGCGGCGCGGTTGCGCATCCAGGTGGACTCGGTGCCCTACGAACTCGATACCCTGGAACGCCGCATGGCCTCCTTGCAGATCGAGAAGCAGGCCCTCCTCAAGGAGAAGGACCCGGCAGCCATGGAGCGCCTCCAAACCCTCGCCCGGGAGCTCGCCAACGTGGAGGACGAGGCCAAGGCCATGCGCGCGAGATGGCAGAACGAACGCGAGGCCATCAAGATGATCCAGGAGCGCAAGAGGGACGCGGAGGACCTGCGCGGCGAGGCGGAGCGCGCCGAGCGCGTGGGCAACTACGACGAGGCGGCCAAACTGAAGTACGGCCGCCTGCCCCAGATCGAGCAGGAGATTCAGTCGGCCCAGAAGCGGCTCGCGAGCATCCAGAAGGACCGGCCCCTCCTCAAGGAGGAGGTGGACGAGGAGGACATCGCCCTCGTGGTCTCCCTCTGGACGGGCATACCCGTGTCGCGCATGCTTGAAGGGGAGCGGGCCAAGCTCCTGGCCATGGAGGACCGGTTGAGAACCCGGGTCGTGGGGCAGGAAGAGGCCCTAGGCGTGGTCTCCGATGCCGTGCGCCGGTCCCGCTCGGGGCTGAGTGACCTCCGGCGCCCCATCGGCTCCTTCCTCTTCATGGGCCCCACGGGCGTGGGCAAGACGGAACTGTGCAAGGCCCTGGCCGAGTTCCTCTTCGACGACGAGCGGGCCATGGTGCGCCTGGACATGAGCGAATACATGGAGAAACACTCCGTATCGCGCCTCGTGGGCGCCCCCCCCGGATACGTGGGCCACGAGGAGGGAGGACAGCTCACGGAGGCCGTGCACCGGCGCCCCTACAGCGTCATCCTCCTGGACGAAATCGAAAAGGCTCATCCCGACGTCTTCAACATCCTCCTGCAGGTCCTCGACGACGGGCGCCTGACGGACGCCAAGGGCCGGACCGTGGATTTCTCCCAGACCCTGCTGGTGATGACGAGCAATATCGGTTCCCGGTGGATCCAGGACCTGGCCGGCAAGGACACCGGCGCCATGCGAGACCGCGTCATGGACGAACTGCGCGCCACCTTCCGCCCCGAGTTCCTCAACCGCCTTGATGAGGTGGTCATGTTCAGGTCTCTGAGCCGGGAAGACATCGAAGGCATCGTGGACATCCAGATAGCGGTACTGGAAAAGAGGCTGCGGGAGCGCGGCTTCGAGCTCAGGCTGGATGAGAGTGCCCGGCGGTTTCTCGCGGAGCAGGGCTACGACCCGGCGTACGGCGCGCGGCCCCTCAAGCGGGCCATCCAGAAGTACCTCGAAAATCCCCTCGCCAAGGATATCCTCGGCGGGAAGTTCACGCCTGGGCAGGCCGTTCAAGCGAGTGCAGGAGACGGCGCGCTGGTCTTCCGGGCCACGGAGGCGGTGGTAAACTAACGAAACCGGCGTATGACGTGGGAGCGGCCTGCCGGGCCGCGAACCGCCGGGGCCGGGGATCGGCCCTTCGCCGCCGGGAGGCGGCTCCCACTGAACCTCGGAGGTCGGACATGGCCAATTGGTTTAAAACAATGCTTCTCTTCGTGGCTCTCGCCGCGGTCCTTATGCTCGTGGGCGGCGCGGTGGCGGGCAGGCAGGGGCTGATCATCGCCCTGGTCATTTCCATCGGCATCAACTTCTTCTCCTATTGGTTCTCGGACAAGATCGTCCTGGCCTCTTACCGGGCCAAGCCCCTCACGGAGGCGGAAGCGCCCAGGGCCCACGCGGTCCTCGCGCAGCTCAGCCAGGCGGCGGGAATCCCCAAGCCGCCCCTGTACCACACCCCCGAGAGCTCCCCCAACGCCTTCGCCACGGGACGGGATCCCCAACATGCGGTGGTGTGCGTCACGGACGGCATTTTGGACCTGCTGAACGAGGAGGAGCTCAAGGGCGTCCTTGGCCACGAGCTGGCCCACGTCAAGCACCGGGATATCCTCATCGGAACCGTGGCGGCCTCCATCGCCTCCACCATCATGTTCATCGCCAGCATGGCCCGATGGGCGGCCATCTTCGGGGGCTTTGGAGGCGGGCGGGACCGCGAAGGGGGAGGCAACCCCATCGCCCTTCTCGTGGCGGCCGTGGTGGCACCTCTGGCGGCCCTCCTTATCCAGATGGCCATCTCCCGTTCCCGCGAGTACGGCGCCGACGAAAGCGGGGCCCAGTTCGCGGGCAACCCTTACGGCCTGGCCAACGCCCTCAAGAAGCTCCAGACCGTTTCCGCCCGCATTCCTCTCAAGGCCAGCCCCGCCACGGCCCATATGTTCATCGTGAAACCTTTCACGGGGGGCGGCATGTTCAACCTCTTCGCCACCCATCCGCCCATCGAAAAGCGCATCGCCAGGCTCATGGACATGAGGGGGGCCACGTGAGGCGGCGCATAGGAGTTAGGAAGTTAGGAAGTTAGGAAGTTAGGAAGTTAGGAAGGGAAACGTGGAGAGAACGAGGACAATCAAGGACGAGGCGTTCCCATGACAAACCTCTTGAAACTTACTGCCATAACAGCGGCGTTCTGTGCGGTCTTGGCCAGCGCCTCGCCTGCCTGCGCGCAGGACCGGGCCCTGCGGGAAACTCCCGTGGTCAAAGTGGTTCGCAAGGTAAGCCCGGCCGTGGTCTACGTCTCATGCCAGCAGCGGGTACGGAATCCCTTCGCGGGCTCCATCTGGGACCTCTTTGGCGATAGCCCAGGGCCTTCCCAAGAGGAGAATTCTTTGGGCTCAGGGGTTCTCGTGGACTCCTCGGGATATATCCTCACCAACGAACACGTGATCATGGGGGGCTCGAAGATCCAGGTGACCCTTGTCTCCGGCAAGGAGTACCCGGCGCGGGTGGTGGGCACAGCCCCCGAGTCTGACCTGGCCCTCTTGAAGATCGAGGGAGATCGCCCCTTTCCAACGGCCGAACTGGGAAGTTCCTCGGATCTGATGATCGGGGAGACGCTCGTCGCCGTGGGGAACCCTTTCGGCCTCTCCAACACGGTGACGGCGGGCATCCTCTCCGCCGTGGGCCGGACGCTCAACGACGGCAAGCGCCAGTACTCGGACTTCCTTCAGACCGATGCAGCCATCAACCCGGGAAACTCGGGCGGGGCCCTGTGCAACATTCTAGGGCAGGTCATCGGCATCAATACCGCCATCATCAAGGATGCCCAAGGCATCGGCTTCGCCATTCCCATCGACCGGGCCAAGCGGGTCATGGAGCAGCTCAGGATGTACGGCCACGTGCGGCCCCTCTGGCTGGGGTTCCTCGCTCTGGACCTGACGGACTTCGCCAAGCGCCGGACGGGCCTTTCAGGCGGCGTTTATGTAGCTAAGACCTACCCCTTCGCCCTACCAGAGGCGGAGGATCTGCGGCCCGGTGACATCCTGACGGCCCTCAACGGCAACCCCCTGGACGGTGTGGGTACCCTGAACGGACAGCTCGCCATGGCTTCCCCCGGCCAGCGTCTTCAGATATCAGGCATCCGCGACAGGAAGCCCTTTTCCATCACCATGGCCGCCGCCCTCCTGCCAGACCGTCTCACCTCTGCCATGGCGTGGCAACTTCTGGGCGTGCGGGTGGCTCCTGGGCGAGGCGGGCTGGTGGTGGACGCCGTTCGCAAGGGGTCCCCGGCCGGCGAGACGGGTGTGCAAGAAGGCGACGTGATTCTAGCCGTGGAGGACCAGCCCGTGAACACGCCTGAGGAATTCCTCTCCCGCGCCCGTTCGGCCCTGGCGTCAACGGGTCTCGTGGTGAGCGTGGGACGAGGGCGGTGGACCTATTACGTCACCCTCAATCTAGTAGCCGATTCATGAGCAAAAAGTGAAACGTAAAACGTGAAGGGCAACGTGAGCTATCCATCAAAAAAACGGTTTGAACTTTTCACCAGGCGCCTGCCATGAGGAAACCGAGGGAATCATCGATGAATATTGTGGATAAGAGACGTATCCGTGAGAACTCCGAGGAGATCATCGCCACGGAACCCAACCTCAAGCCCACGTATGTCCAGGAGCTCGAAGAGCGCACCCGTCGCGCGGAGGCCACCCTGCGCCAGCGCGTGGCGGATCTGGAGGAAGAGACCCAGCGCTCCCGGGATAGAATCCAGGCGGGGCTGGAACAGCGCTTCGAGCGAAAAGAGCTGGATCTCCTCGTGGAAGTTCTCAGCCTCCTTGACGACGTAGACCGGGCGGCTGCCCTTTCCTGTAACGTACCAGCCGTGACCGAAGGCCTCTCGCTCCTCACGGCCCGGGTGGAGCACTTTCTGAAAGCCCACGGTTGCACAAAATTCGTCCCTGAGAACCAGCCCTTCGATCCCGAGACCATGGAAGCTGTGGCCGCCGTGGATGGACAGGCGGGCTTGGTGGCGAGCGTGTTCAAGCCGGGATACCTTAAGAAGGGCAGCCTCATTAGACCTGCCCAGGTGGCCGTCGGCCGAACCACCGCATAGAGCGGTAGCCCGGGAGCTTGGTGCATCGCTTCCGATTTCAAAGACTAAGGGCCTTATAAACCTGTAGAACCCCCCTATTGCATTTCCTTTTTTTGATGTATGCTACGAGGGACGGCAAAGGGGAAACCGTTGAAGACGCTGGCATTCCCCCGCCGGAGGAGGCCTTGGCGGAAAGGAAAAGTCTTTGGTCCCAAGGCTTTTCCGAGGGGGCCTTCGGTTGCGAAGGCCCGGGGGGCGTGTTATATTCACCCAAAGGTGAGGAGGAGTGACCATGCGCCGTTTGCTGATACTCGGCCTTTTCGTGTTGGCAGGCATCGCCGCACAGGCTCAGACCCCGCTGTGGGTCTTCGGTTCGCAGTCGTCGATCCTCTTCGATCCCACCGTGGGTCCCGACGGCACAAGCTATTACGCCACGGTGGACAACAAAATCGCCGCCGTGAGCAGCTCGGGCGTTTACAAGTGGGCCGCGGACCTCGGCGCCCAAGCCATGACTCCCATCGCCCTTCAAGGCACCATGCTCTTCGTGGGCACGTCAAGCCAGCAGATCCGGGCCTATAGCGTGGCCGGGAACCTGGTCTGGAAAACGGTCCTTGAGCAGAACATCAAGACGCCTATCGCCGTCGCCAGCGACAACACCCTGTTCTTCGGCTTGGGAAACGGCCAGCTCTACGCCGTGGACGGCAATACGGGAAAGGTGAACTGGAACTTTTACGTGGACACCATGATCGGCCCGCCCACCGTGAGCCACTCGGGCGCCGTCTACGTGGCCGGCAGCGCCTTCGTGCATTCGGTCAACGCCCAAACGGGTCAGGTGAATTGGCGCAAGGACTTTTTTAACTTCTCCAACGTGCCCATAGCCATGGACAGCTACGACAACATGGTCTACATCCGCCGCAACATCATGGACATCTACGACTACCGGGGAAATTTCCTGTGGGAAGCCTATGACAGCACGGGCGCCCTCATCCTCATTCAAAACGTCCAGCCGATCATTTACGGTAACATCCTGGTGGCGGCCACTCAGGGCGGCGGTGACATCTACGGGTTCGACAGCCGCACGGGCCAGATCGTGTGGCAGTTCAGCAAAGTCAACGCCACCAACCCCGTGAAATGGACCCCCAAGGCCGTGAGTTCCATGGCCGTCGACGGCCTTGGAACGGTCTATTATTGTGACACCACGTCGGGCCAGATCGCTTGGTTCGATGCCACCACGGGATGGTTCAAGGGCTTCATGCCCAGCAACGGCCTGGGCAACAGCTTCGCCCTGGTGGGCATGGGAACGGGCGGCTACGGCGTCATCCGCGCCGGCACGGGGAACAAGACCTTGGTGGGGTACAAGATGCCCGCCTGCCCCGGAAGCCCCTGGAGCCAGTGGGGCGGAACCGCCTACAAGCAGATGCGCCGGGACGATCCCCCTTTCCTGGCCCTCAGCCAGCCTCTGGACGGGCAGGTTATCACCGGAGCGTTTTGTGCCGTAGCCACGGCCAGCGACGACTTCTCCCTTAGCGACCTGTCCCTTTACATGAACGGCACGCAAATCGCCGCCGCCCAGTCGGGCGCCGGTTCCGTTTCCTTCTGCACCAACAGCGCCTCCTTCCAAGACGGCGTCTACGACATCGTCGCCGTGGCACGAGACTCGGGAGGCAATCAGGCCACGGCCTCTGCCTCGGTAGCCTTTGTCAATCCTCCGCCGGTCTACGGCGTGAGCTACGGTGCCCCCGTTTTCAGTTGGATTAAGAACGGGGTGGACGGTAAATACGAAGTGGATATTTCCCTAAGTTCCTCCTTCGCTCCCGTCCTCGTGAGCAGTGCCACGCCCTCGAAGAACTTCGTGAAGGGCACCACCTGGCAGCCGAACCATAAGAAATGGGCTAAGGTTCAGAATGCGGCCCGCCTCTCAGCCACTACCCAGACCACCTTCTACTGGAGGGTCGTGGGTAAGTCGGGCGGCCTGGTGACGACGCGGTCTTTCATCATGGACAATACCAAGTAGATAGACACCCAAAACGTCTCTTCCATCAATCATCGAAGGGCCCCCTCTGGGGGCCTTTCCGTTTGAGATGCATGGATCTCTGCCGGGGGGGCTAGGGGAAGACCGCGGCGGGAAGGAGGAGGCGTCCCTCCACCCGGCCCAGGGCGATGAACCGCTCCGTGGGCCCCAAAACCCTGACGAACCCCTCCACCCCCTGGAGCCCAAGAGGGGCTAGGATCTTCTGCCCGAAAAGGAGGAGGCGTTCCTCTCTCAGGTCTACCCTATGGATGGGCAACCCCACGTCTACGCGGTCAAAGGGCACGAATCCCGGTTCTAGAAAGGGATCGTCGAGGGAGGTGGCCGAGGCGAGAGTGAAGGGGCCTACGTGCGTGCGGCTGAGCTCGTGGCAATGGGAAGGGCACCCGGCCCGCTCGCCCATTTGCTCCGCCACGGTCCGAACGTACGTCCCCGAGGAACACCGCAGGCGGAACCGCACGTCCCGCTCGCCGAGAGGGTTCACTTTGAACTCGTAGAGGGTGATGGGGACCGGTTCAAGGACCACGGGTTCACCGCGGCGGGCGAGCTTGTAGGCCCGGACGTGCCCCACCCGCTTGGCCGAGTAGGCCGGGGGCGTCTGCATGAGGGGCCCCACGAAACCATCCGCCAGCGCCTGCCACTGCTCGGCGGTTAGCTTGGGAGGAGCGCCTTCCGCCACCACGCGGCCGTCCCGGTCACACGTGTCCGTCCCCTGCCCGAACCGGATGATTCCTTCGTAGGCTTTGTCCATGCCCTGAAAGAGGCTGGCCAGCCGGGTGCCTTTGCCGAGGAGAAGGATGAGCAGGCCCGTGCAGAACGGATCCAGGGTGCCGCCGTGGCCGACCTTGAATTTCCGAGGGCAGAGCCGCCGCACCGCCGAGACGCAGTCGTGCGACGTCATCCCCGCGGGCTTGTTCAGGAGGATTAGGCCGTCGGGAGGGTTAGGCGCCGCTTGGATCGTCATTCTTGTGGATGGAAGCGAGGAGGTCTTCGATGTGCCGGGCCTGCTCCTCCGCTTCGTCGAAAACGAAACGGAGGTCGGGCGCCTGCTTCAGGTGCAGGTTCTTGCCCAGGTAGCTCCGCAGCCGCTTCGCGTGATCCGCGAGGAGCGCCGCGGCTTCTTTCTTGGGAAGCTCGGAGTCGAGGACCGTGTAAAAAACGCGAGCCACGGCCAGGTCCTTGCTCATCTGGACCTCCGTGACGGTGACCCACTGGAATTTCGGCTCCTCCATCTCGCGCATGAGGGCGTTGGAGATGGCGTGCCGAACCAGGTCACCCACCTTGTCGGTTTTGGCAAAACGTCGCATGGCATACCTCAGGTTTGCAGGTGAGGAGGATATCAGGTGAGCAGGAAGGAACAGGACGGTTCCTGGCGGCGGGCGATTGCCAGGCCGTCCACCATCCGAACCAACTTCCCTTCCTACTCACCCGCTTACATACTCCCCTGCTCACGCAATTACAGCGTTCTCTCTTGGAACCGGACCTCGAAGGCCTCGATGACGTCGCCCGGCTTCACGTCGTTGTAGTTTTCCAGGCTGATGCCGCATTCCGTGCCGTCCTTGACCTCCGAGGCGTCATCCTTGAATCTCTTCAGGGCGTTCATCTTGCCCGTATGGACCACCACGTTGTCTCGCAGAACGCGGACCTGCGCCGAGCGTAGGATTTTGCCATCGACGACGACGCAGCCCGCCACCGTGCCCACTTTGGACACTTTGAAGGTCTGTCTCACCTCCGCGTGGCCCAGGACGAACTCCTCCTCGATGGGCTTGAGCATGCCGGTGAGGGCCTGCTTCATGCGGTCGATGAGGTCGTAAATGACCGTAAAGAGCTGGACGTCCACTCCTTCGGCCTTAGCCAGCTCCGTGGCTTTCCGTTCGGGCCGGACGTTGAAGCCGATGACCAGGGCGTTGCTGGCGCTGGCCAGGAGGATGTCGCTCTCCGAGACCGCCCCCACGCCCTGATGGACCACGCGGATCTTGATCTCATCCGTGGAGAGTTCTTGCAGCTTCTGGGCGATGGCCTCCAGGGAGCCGTGCACGTCCGCCTTGAGGATCAGGGGCAGTTCCTGGATCTCCCCCTGCTGGATGGCGCCGAAAACGTTGTCCAGGCGCACCTTGGTCGTACGTTGGCTCCTGGCCTTCTCCTGCTCCTTCCGGAAGCTGGCTACCTGCCGGGCCTTGGCCTCGTCATCCATGCCCTGGAAGAGAGCCCCCACCATCGGCACTTCGGAGAACCCGAGCACCTCAATGGGGGAGCTGGGGCCCGCCTCTTCGATGCGAACCCCTTTGTCGTCGAAAAGGTTTCGGACGTGGCCGTAGGTGGTGCCGCAGAGGAACAGGTCACCGACTTTGAGGTGTCCGTCCTGAATGAGGACCGTGGCCACCGGGCCCCGGGCCCTGTCGAGGCGGGATTCCAGAACTGTTCCGCTGGCGAGCTGTTCGGGGCTCGCCTTCAGGGCGAGCATGTCGGCCACGATGGAGACCATTTCGAGGAGAGACTCGATGCCCATCTTGCTCTTGGCCGACACGGGAACGCTGACCACGTCGCCGCCCCAGTCCTCCGTAAGGACGCTTTGCGCGCTCAGCTCCCGCTTGACGCGGTCAGGGTCGGCGCCGGGCTTGTCCATCTTGTTGATGGCCACCACCATGGGCACCTTGGCGGCTTTGCAGTGGTTGATCGCCTCCACCGTCTGGGGCATGACGCCGTCATCAGCGGCCACCACGAGGATGACGATGTCCGTCACCTGCGCGCCGCGGGCCCGCATGAGGGTGAAGGCTTCGTGGCCAGGCGTATCGAGAAAAACGTAATCCCGGCCCTTATGGCGGACCTTGTAGGCCCCGATGTGCTGGGTGATGCCGCCGAACTCCTTGGAGGTGATGTCCACGTCGTGGATGGCCTCGAGGAGGGAGGATTTGCCATGGTCCACGTGGCCCATGATGGTCACCACGGGGGCGCGGGCGACCTTCTCGCCCTCCACCGATTCGTCCTGGGTCATGACCAGTTCGTCTTCGAAGGAGATGACCTCCGCGGCGAAGCCGAACATGGAGGACAATTCGATGGCTACCTGCTTGTCCAGGGGCTGGTTGATCGTGGCCAGGATGCCGCGGGACATGAGCTTGGCGATGATGTCCCGCACCTTCACGTTGAGCTTGTCCGCCAGCTCCTTGACGGTGATGCCTTCGCGGATGAAGACGGCCTCACCGGTCTCGGCCTTGGCGCGGGCCTCTTCCAGTTCGTGCTCGAGCCGTTCACGGCGGTCCACCTTGGCCTGGAGCTTATCGTGCCGGCGTTCGCGCTTGCTTTTGCGGTGCAGCTCCTGGGGTGGAGCCAAGCGGCTCGGCGCCTTGGCGGGCTCGGGACCGCGGGGCGGAGTCTGGCCGGGCCGCAGTTCAGCTCCGGGGCGCGCGGGCGTTTGCCCTGGACGCCCGTACGGCGCTGGCCCCGAGGGGCGAGAGTGCGGTGTTCCTGGACGCTGGCTCGGCCCTCCAGGCCGGTGCACCTGAGAACCGGGCCGCTGGCCCTGGCCGTGCGAAGGCTGGCCCGGGCGCTGCCCCTGAGGTTGCGGAGCCTGGCCCTGGCGCGGAGCGGGGGGACCGGACCGCGGGGACGGAGGACCCGACCGCGGGGAAGGACCGCCGGGACGCTGCTGTCCCTGGGGTGCCGCAGGTGCGTGGGGGCGAGGAGGTTGGCCCGAGGGCAGGCTCGGACCTGCGGGAAGAGGCCGGTTGGGCAACATCTCGCTGGGCCGGGGCACCACGCCGGGACCGTGGTGGAGAACCGGTCCCGATCCCGGGGGCCTGGCGGGCAAGGGCGAAGGGCGGTGGATCTGCGGCCCCGCGGGACGCTGCGGCGGAGCTGCCGTCCCAGGTGCCGCCGACGGGGCTGGCGGCGCCGCGGCCTTTTCCACGGCCTTCTCGTGACCCGCGGGTTTGTCCTGCGCAGGAGGTTTGGGTACCGCCTCGGCCGCCTTCACGGGAGCCTTGGCCGGCGCAGCTTTGGCTGGTGCCTTCTCGGCCCCTGGGGCGGGAGGTCCCGAGGGGATGCGAATCACTTTGGCTCCGGGCCTGGAGAGGACATGAGGCTTCGGTTCGGGTGCCTTCACTTCGGGTGCCTTCTCCGGCGGGGCGGCCGCTTTCTTGAGGGCGGGTTTGGGAGGAGCCTCGGCGGGCTTGGGAGGAGCCGCGGCCTTAGGGGGAACCGCGGCCGCCGGTTTGGCAGGCGCCCGTTTCCCGCCGAGCTTCTCCAGGACCGTCTCGTCCAGGGTGGAGAAGTTCGAGGCCACCTCCACGCCCATGGCCTTCAGGTTCTCCACGAGCAGGTTGGAGGAGATGCCGAGTTTTTTGGCAAGCTCGTAGACTCTCACTTTAGACATGGCTCATTCCCCTTCCTCCGCCGGGCCTGCCTGCGCCCAGCTCCGGATGGCTTCCAAGGTCTTGGGACCGAGGCCCGGAATCCCCCTCAGCTCCTCGTCGGAAACCCCGGCGAGGGCCTCCGGACTGGCCCAGCCGCGGGCCGCCAGCTCGGCCATCACCTTGGCGGGGACGCCGTGAATGTGCGCATCCGGTTCTCCCTCGGCCCGCTCCTCCCCGGCAGCCGTCCCCTCCTCGCAGGCCTCCCCTTCCGCCTCGTTTTCGGCGGGCTCGTCCCCGCCGCCCATCATGCTGCTCATGGCGGCGAGGATCTCCTGCTTCTTCGCCTCCTCGCTCTTCACGTCCAGCTCCCAGCCCACCAAAATGCCCGCGAGGCGGATGTTCTGGCCCCGCTTGCCGATGGTGAGGGAGAGCTGGTCCTCGGGCACGATGACTTCCATGCGCCTCGCCTCGCTGTCCACGATCTGGACGCGGGTAACCGTGGCGGGCGCGAGCGAGGCCTTGACGAAGTCCGAGAGCTCTTCCTTGTAGGGGATGATGTCGATCTTCTCTCCGCGCAACTCGCGGGTCACCGCCTGGACGCGCATGCCGCGCATGCCGATGCACGCCCCGATGGGATCGATGTCCTTGTCCCGGCTCATGACGGCGATCTTGGTGCGCTCGCCCGGCTCCCGGGCGATATACCGGATGATCACGGTGCCGTCGTAGATCTCGGGCACCTCGGCCTCGAAGAGCTTGGCCACGAAGTCCTTGCTGGCCCGGCTCAGAATGATCTGGCTTCCCTTCGTATTCTCGCGCACCTCGATGATCAGGGCGCGGATGCGGTCGGACTGGAGGAAGCGCTCGCCCCGGCACTGTTCGGACACGGGCAGGAGCGCCTCCGTGCGGCCCACGTCCACGATGACGTTCCGCTTCTCGGTGCGTTTCACCACGCCGTTGATGATGGTGCCGACCCGGTCCTTGTATTCCTTGTAGATGATCTCCCGCTCCGCCTCGCGGATCTTCTGGGTGAGGACCTGCTTGGCCTGCTGGGCGGCGATTCGCCCCATGTAGGGGGTGGCCTCCAAGGGGAATTCGATGATGTCGCCTGGCTCGCAGTCGCCGTGGGTCTGGCGGGCCTCCGCCAGGAGGAGCTGGGTGAGGGGGTTCTCCACTTCGTCGCCGTCCATCACCTGCTTGATGCGGGCCAGGGACATCTCGCCCGTCTCGCGGTTGAAGTGGCCCACGAAGGCCTCCTGAGAATGCAGGACGCGGCGCGCGGCCGCGGCCATGGCGTCCTCGAGGGCGGAGATGACCACCTCCTTGTCAATCCCCTTTTCACGACCAAGGGCCTCGATGGCCTGAAGCAGTTCGCTCGACATGGCACCGCGCTCCTTATGATTCGCCTACGGAAATTGGAAGACCAGGTGGGCCGTCTTGATCCGCTCCAGCGGAACCGTCCTCACCTCGTTCCCCACCGTGATTTTCACGCCGCCGTCCTCAAAACCGGCCAACTCCCCTTCCAGGGCCTGCCCAGCATCGGGCCCGCCGGAGCCCAAAACGACCTTCGCCCTCTGCCCCTTGAATCGTTCGTAGTCCTCCGCCTTGCGCAGGGGGCGTTCGACCCCCGGAGAGGACACCTCCAGCTCGAAGGCGTGGGGGATGAGGTCCTCCACGTCAAGCTGGGCCGAAAGCTGGCGCGAGACTTGTTCGCAGTCATCGAGGGTGACGGGCCCGTCCGGCCGGTCCAGGGTCACACGAACCAGCCACCTGGGACCCGAAAGGCGCTGCTCGAGGTCGAAGAGTTCACAGCCGAAGGACATCGCCGTCCTCTCCGCCATGACCCTCAGTTTCCCGACCCAGGATGCGTCCATGGACACCTCGCCGTTGAAACTCCGAAGAAACTTAAAAAAATAAGTGGGCCTTAAGCCCACTTGTGTGTAAATCTAACATAGAAAAGGGAAAGATGCAAGCCGCCCAGAGCCACCTGTCGTGACTCTTTGATAATGTCCCCTTTGTGACTCGATAGAAATGTCCCCTC
>JBBIKI010000025.1:0-34989 GCA_037445535.1 Acidobacteriota bacterium
CCAAAGCCTCCCGGTTTCCGAATGCAAGAGAATTCCATCGCGGAATTTGGGAGAGCGCCAAGAGCTTGCTCAAAGGCGCCGGGTTGCCTATAATCTCAAGATTCGGAAGGGGAGCGACATGTCCGCACAATCCGCGATGCCGGCGATCCGGGAGCTGAAGGGGTACGAGAACCAGCAGGTGACGCTGAACGGCTGGGTCTACAACAAGCGGTCCTCGGGCAAGGTCCGTTTCCTCATCCTCCGCGACGGGACGGGCTACCTGCAGTGCGTGGCCTTCGTGAAGGACGTCTCCCCCGAGGTCTTCGACCTCTGCGATCGGGTCAAGCTGGAATCCTCCATCTCGGTAACGGGAACCGTGCGCCTCGACGAGAGGGCGCCTGGGGGCGTTGAGCTCTCCCTGGGCGCGGTGACCCTCCGTCACATGGCCGAGGAGTACCCCATCCAGAAGAAGGATCATGAGACGGCCTTCCTCATGGAGAACCGCCACCTGTGGCTGCGCTCCTCGCGGCAGGTGGCCATCCTGCGCACGAGGTCCGAAATTGAGCAGTCCTTCCGGGACTACTTCTACGACAACGGATTCACGCTCGTCGACAGCCCCATCCTCACGCCCGCCGCGTGCGAGGGCACGACGACCCTTTTCGAGACGGAGTACTTCGGGGAGAAGGCCTACCTGAGCCAGTCGGGCCAGCTTTACCTGGAGCCCGCGTGCATGGCCCTGGGCAAGGTCTACTGTTTCGGCCCAACGTTCCGTGCCGAGAAGAGCAAGACGCGGCGCCACCTCACGGAGTTCTGGATGCTCGAGCCCGAGGTGGCCTTCGCGGGGTTGGAGGAGGTCATGGCCCTGGCCGAGGACTTCCTGGTCTACGTGGTCTCCCGCGTCCTGGACCGCTGCAAGGAAGAGCTGAAGATCGCGGAGCGCGATACCAGCGCCCTGGAGAACGTTCGCAAGCCCTTCCCGCGCATCCAGTACAAGGACGCGGTGGCTCAGCTCCACAGCCTGGGCAGCGACATCGCGCACGGGGACGATTTCGGCGCTGACGATGAGACCATCCTCACCAAGCAGTATGACCGGCCCCTCATGGTTCACCGCTACCCCAGCGCCGTGAAGGCCTTCTACATGGAGCCCGACCCGGCCGATCCCAGCTTGGCCCTCTGCGTGGACGTCCTTGCCCCCGAAGGGTACGGCGAGATCATCGGCGGCTCGGAGCGCATCCACGACCACGACCTGCTGCTGCGGCGGATCCACGAGCACGGCCTGCCCGAGAAGGCTTTCCAGTGGTACCTCGACATCCGCAAGTACGGCACGGTCAAGCACGGGGGTTTCGGCATCGGCCTCGAGCGGACCGTGGCCTGGATCTGCGGCCTGCCCCACGTGCGCGAAACCATTCCTTACCCGAGGATGATCTACCAGCTCTATCCATAGGGACGAGAGGCCGTGCCCGCCCCCTCCCTAACTTCGAGGCCCCGTCCGCGGCTCTCGTCCCCCATGCCTCGCTTCTAACGTTTACTTTTCACTTTCTGTTTCGCGGCTAAGCCGGTGCCGCAAGTTTCCTGTTTGAAACGAACAGGAATTGCTGAAACGCCCTTGTACGCCGCAAGAAACTTTGCTTTTGCAGTCCAAGTGCGCTATCTTTCGGCCCAGATACAAGGCGGGACCGTTCTCCTGACGTGCGCATCGAGAATTGAAGCGGTTGGCAGGGCTCTTGAATAGCCTTTCCTATTCAGAGATCGGGCCGGGCAACGGAGTCCAGCCATGGGGGTGCTTTGAGATGCAGGCCGAATCGTGTCGAACCGATGGGCTGAGCTGGGCATGAGGGCGGGACGGCCCGCGCATCGAGCTTCCGGCCCTGCTTCTCTCATGGGCACGAAGGGAGGAAGCCAGGCCGTGTTGGGGCCAGTGAGGGAGGTGCTGCGTGCACCCCCTTGACCGGGCGTTTCGCCTGATCCTTCCCGTGGGGGCCGCGGCAGTCCTGGTGACGGTCCTGGCCGTGGGATGGTTCACGCAGCCCGACCGGCTCGTCAAAGGCTACGAGCCGGACCAGCCCATTTCCTTCTCGCACAAGCTTCACGCGGGCACTATGAAGGTCCCTTGCCTCTACTGCCACGTGGGGGCCAGCAAGTCCAGGATCGCCGGCGTCCCCTCCGTGGAAACGTGCATGAACTGCCACCGCGTCACGAAAACCGGCAGCCCTGCCATCATCCAGCTGACCCGGATTTACGATTCGGGGCGGCCGCTGCTGTGGAAGCGCATTCACAATCTTCCGGACTATGTGTACTTCGACCACCGCCCTCACGTGCACGCCGGGATCGCCTGCCAGACGTGCCACGGCGAGGTGCAGACCATGGACGTGGTTTACCAGCACATGTCTATGCGCATGGGCAACTGCCTGGGATGTCACCGGGACCCTCGCGCCGCTCTTCCCGGGCGTTCGCCCGTCAAGCGGGGCCCGGAGAACTGTTACGCGTGCCATCGGTAGGAATCGAGTCCATGAACCAGCGAGCCTGCCGAAAGAGAGATCGGTGAAGCACGGTGGATGAGAAATTGAAAGCCCGGATGAAGGCCCATCTGGAGCAGGGGACGCCCAAACACTGGCGCTCCCTCGGGGAACGTACCCTAACTCCCGAAACCAAGGCGGCGGGCTGGAACGAATTCGCCCCGGGATCGGCCGAGCCCGTGGCCCCGCCCATGGATGTCCTGTCCCGGCGGCGGTTTCTCGGCCTCGTGGGAGCCACCGCGGCCCTGGCGGCCACGGCCGCCTGCTCGAAGGTGGACCGCGGATTCATCGTCCCGTATACGAAGCGGCCAGCGGAGGTAGTGCCCGGCGTGGCGAACTACTACGCAAGCACCTTCCAAGAAGGGCGCCGGGCATACAGCGTCCTGGTCAAAACCCGGGAGGGACGGCCCATCCACATCACCGGCAACGACGAACACCCTGCTTACAAGGGGAAGACGTCTCCCCGGGCCATGGCCGATATCATGCGGCTCTACGATCCGGACCGCCTCAGGGGGCCCAAGATCGACAGAAAGCCAGCTTCATGGTCCGAAGGGGACCGCCTAGTCGTGGATGCTCTGCGGGCGGCCAAAGCAACGGGAAAAGCGGTGCTTCTTCTGACGGGTGCCGTGCCCTCTCCGACGCGCCGGACCCTCATCGCGGAGATGAAATCCGCCTTGCCCGGACTGGAGCATTTGGCTTGGGAGCCCGCCGCGGGGGACGCGGAACTGTCGGCCGCGAGGGCGGCGTTCGGCGGTCCCGCGGTGGTCAAGGCGAAAATCGGCCAGGCCAGGGTTATCCTGTCCCTGGGAGCCGATTTCCTCGGGGGAGATGATCCGGAAGCCGTGGGAGCCTTCGCCGCCTGGCGGAGGCCCCGGGGGTCCGGCCAACCCATGAACCGTCTCTGGGCGTTGGAAGGGCCCATGACGTTGACTGGGGCCAAAGCGGACCGCAGGGTTCCCGTGAAGCCCTCCGAAATCGCGCCCCTGGCCTTCGCCCTGGCCCGCGCCTTGAACGACCGGGGCGTGCCCCTGCCGGGGGGCGTGCCGGCCCCGGCGCTGCCGCCAGGGGATTTCCACGGGACACCCCTCTCCGCCGAAGAGTGGGGAGCCCTCCTGAACGATTTAGGGAACGCGGTTGGCAAGGCGCTGGTGGTGTGCGGGGCCTCCATGCCACCCGAGGCGCACGCGGCGGCCCATCTTCTGAACGCCATGGTGGGCGGACCCCTTGCTCAGGCCCGTCCGGCCGAACCGTTGGCGTCGCTCAAGGATCTGGACGTGGTTGTGCGCCGCATGGCGACGGGCGCCTATGAAACGGTCATCTTCTGGGGAGTGAATCCCGCCTACGCCTTCCCCGCCCCCGGCCGTCTTGCGGCCGCCCTTGAAAGGGTGCCCCATAGGGTATGGATGGGGGTGCTCGAGGACGAGACCTCGGCCTTGTGCGAGGTTGTGCTTCCCGAGCATCACTGGTTGGAGGCCTGGGGGGACTATGACGATGGCCAGGGGATTGTCTCCCTGCAGCAGCCCGCCGTGGGGCCCCTCTACGATACGAAGCAAGGCGAGGAGGTGATTCTGGGCTGGCTCAAGGGCCTGGGCGCGGTTCCGTCCGCCGGTTACCACGCCTATGTCCAGGCGCGGTGGAGCAAGGAAGTCTACCCGCAAGGGAGCCCCGTTTCCTTCGAGCGCTTTTTCGAAGTAGCCCTTCACGACGGGTTCGTTCGGGCCGAGTCCAGTGTTCCGGCTGCTCTGGCCTTCAACGGCGCCGCCGTGGAAGCGGCAAGACGTACCCCTGCGCCCGGATCCGCCCAGGGCTTTGATCTGGTGCTCGCCCCGGGGTACGCCGTCTACGACGGGCGCTACGCCAACATCGGGTGGCTCCAGGAGCTTCCCGACCCGGTGACCAAAAACACATGGGGTAACCCCCTGTCCGTTTCTGTCGCCGACGCCGAGGCCCTCGGGCTGGCGGATGGAGACGTGGTGAAGATCGAAGCGGGGAAGGCGGCCATGGAAGTTCCCGTCCTGGTCCAGCCGGGCCAGGCGCAGGGTGTGCTGGTCCTCGCCTTAGGATACGGCCGGTCTACCGGGAGCGTGGCTACGGGCATCGGAGTGAACGCCTTCCAGCTCATGGATGCCGAATCATCTTCCCCCAACCTCCGCACCGGTGTTCACCTTACGAAGACCGGCGGCCGGCGCGACCTACCCGTCACGCAAGCGCACCACAGAATGGAAGGACGCGATATCGTGCGCTCCTACACTCTCGCCGAGTATGCGCGGGAGGCGGTGAAGGGGAGGTCCGAGGAAGACCTGGTCACCCTCTACGATCCCCTGAAGTTTCCCGAACACAAGTGGGGCATGGTGATCGACCAGAGCGCCTGCATCGGTTGCAGCGGCTGCGTCATCGCCTGCCAGTCGGAAAACAACATCGCCGTCGTGGGAGCGGAGCAGGTGGTTCGCGGACGGGAGATGCAGTGGATCCGCATCGACCGCTACTACGAGGGCGATCCAAGGCGCCCCCGAACGGTTCACCAGCCCATGCTGTGCCAGCAGTGCGACGACGCCCCCTGCGAGAACGTGTGCCCCGTCAACGCCACCAACCACAGCCCCGACGGGCTCAACCAGATGGTGTACAACCGGTGCGTGGGCACGCGGTACTGCGGCAACAACTGTCCCTACAAGGTCAGGCGCTTCAACTTCTTCGAGTACACGGCCTTCAAGAAAGACCCCGAGGCCCTGGCTTACAACCCCGAGGTCACCGTCCGGCCCCGGGGCGTCATGGAGAAGTGCACCTTCTGCATTCAGAGAATTGAAGATGCTCGCATGAGGGCTCTCGGCGAGAACCGGCCGGTGCGGGACGGTGAGATCGTGACCGCCTGCCAGGCGGCTTGCCCCTCGGATGCCATCGTCTTCGGTGACCTCAAGGATCCCCAGAGCCGTGTTTCCCTGCTGTCCAAGAGCGACCGCGGCTACAAGGTTTTGGCGGAGCTCGGCGTGCGCCCCGCCATCACCTACCTCGCGAACCTCACGAACCCCGCCGGAGAAGACAAGGATGCCTAACCACCAAGACACCAAGGCACCAAGAGGGGATAGATCTTCTGGGAAGGAAGGCCTTGCACTCGGGTGCCTTGGCGGTTCATTTCTTCTGGATGTGCCATGAGAGCTGAGGACGTGGCGGTGCCCGAGGAATTGCGGGACGCGGAACTGACGATGGGACCGGTGACGTCCGGGAGCCTGGACGACCAGGTCCTCAAGTTCCCCGCGAAGAAGCCTCCCAGAGCCTGGTACGTGGGCTTTGCCATCACCAGTTCCATCACGGCCCTAGGCCTCGCCCTCATCGGCTACACCATCGCCACGGGGATCGGCGTCTGGGGCAACACCAATCCCGTCTTCTGGGCCTTCGACATCATCAACTTCGTGTTCTGGGTGGGCATCGGCCACGCCGGCACCCTCATCTCGGCCATCCTCTTTCTCTTCCGCAAGCGCTGGCGCAACGCCATCGCCCGCTTCGCCGAAGCCATGACCATCTTCGCGGTCATGTGCGCGGGCCTCTTCCCGCTCATCCACGTGGGACGCCCCTGGGTGGCCTTCTGGCTCTTTCCCTATCCCAACCAGCGCGCCGTCTGGCCCAACTTCCGTTCGCCGCTCCTGTGGGACGTCTTCGCCGTGAGCACCTATTTCAGCGTATCGCTGCTCTTCTGGTATCTCGGACTCCTTCCCGACATAGCGTCCATGCGGGACCGGGCCACGGGAAAGATCAGGAAGGCTGTCTACTCCGTGCTCTGCCTGGGCTGGCGGGGTGCCAACGCTCACTGGAACCACTTCGAGAAGGCGTATCTGCTCCTGGCGGGATTGGCCACGGGCCTTGTATTATCGGTCCACAGCGTGGTTTCTTTCGACTTCGCCGTATCGCTGGTGCCCGGCTGGCACATGACCATCTTTCCGCCCTACTTCGTGACGGGGGCCATCTTCGCGGGCTTCGCCATGGTCCTCATGGTGCTCATCGTGGTGCGCGAGACCATGGACATGAAGAACCTGATTACGTCCTACCACCTCGACGTCATGAGCAGGGTCATTCTCGCCATGTCCTGCCTCATGGGGTACGCCTACGCCATGGAAGGCTTCACGGCGTGGTATTCCATGAATCCCTTCCTCCACTCCATCTTCAAGAACTACTTCATGGGAGCCTACGGGTGGGCGGGCTGGCTGACCGTGGCGTGCAACGTTTTTATCCCCCAGCTTTTCTGGTTCAAAAAATGCCGCCAGAGCTACGTCTGGATGATCGTGATCGCCCTCGCCGTGACGGTGGGCATGTGGTTCGAGCGCTTCGTCATCATCGTGGTGTCGCTGCACCACGACTTCCTGCCCGCCTCCTGGCACCTCTACAAGCCCACCCTCGTGGACTACGGCATCCTGCTCGGTTCCTTCGGCCTCTTCTTCACCATGGTACTTCTCTTTGCCCGTGTTCTTCCCGTCATCGCCACCACGGAAATGAAGGGCATCCTCCCCGGCGCGCAGCCGGTTCACGGAGAGAAAGAATGAACCACCAGGACACCAGGACACGATTGGCTCTTCTCGCAAGGGAGAAGCCCTTCTTGGCGCCTTTGTGCCTTGGCGGTGAACCCCTTGCTCGTAAGGGTTTTCGATGAGCCAGCACATGTTTGGGGTCGTGGGGTTATTCGAGAGCGCGGATGGCCTCATGGCGGCGATTCCCAAGGTGCGCGAGGCGGGGCTGGGCAAGGTGGAAGCCTACACGCCCTACCCGGTTCACGGCTTGGACAAGGCCCTCGGACAAAGGCGGTCTCCCCTGGGCGGGATGGTGATGATCATGGGCGTTCTGGGCGCGCTCACGGCTTTCCTTTTCCAGTGGTGGATCAGCGGTATTGATTATCCCATCGTTACGGGGGGAAAGGCGCCCACCTCCTGGCAGGCCTTCGTTCCCATCATGTTCGAGGTGACGGTCCTCTTCGCCACGTTTACGGCGGGGCTGGGCATGCTTTTCTTCCTGAATAAGCTGCCCTTCTTCGGCCACCCCCTGCTTCACGCCAAAGCCATCGCGGCGATCACGCGCGACCGGTTCGGCCTCGCCATCGAATCGGAGGGCGGCGCCTTCGACGTAGCGGCGGCGGTTCGAACCCTTGAATCGGCGGGGGCGCGGCCCATCGAGGTGATCTCCGTGCCCTCGTTCAGCGGGCCTATAACCGCCAAGTACTTGGAGCGGAGCCTGCTCGGAATCGCCATCGCCTGCGCCGTTTCAGGCTATGCCACGTACTGGGCGGTAAAGCTGTTCCCCGTCCTTCCGCCCACCTCCCACATGCTCGTTCAGCCCAGGCTCGACCCCCAGAAGCCCAGCGCCTTTTTCAAGGACGGCCACGGCATGCAGCTTCCCGTCCCGGGCACCGTGGCTCGGGGGTACCTGCCCTTGGGCCTGGCGTCGCAAGAAGAGGCGGCCACCCTGGTGAACCCTTTGGCCGTGACCCAGAAGGTACTCGAGGAGGGGAGGCAGGCCTACATGAACCACTGCGTGGTCTGCCACGGGCCTTTGGCCAACGGCGTTCCCACCCTCTCGAGCGCCTACGGCGCCAAGCCCGCGAACCTGCAAGCGAAGCAATTTCGTGAGTATCCGGACGGCAAGATCTACTGGGCCATCGTCATGGGCAAGAATGCCATGCCCTCTTACGCGGCGGACCTGAGCGAGGAGGAACGCTGGGCGGTGATCCATTACCTGCGCGCCCTCCAGCGGGCGCAGAACGCCAAGCCGGGAGACGTGGACGGTGGACAGCCGGGAGCGGGAAGCAGGGGGCGGACCAAGGGGAGCGCGCCATGAGCGTGCCCCAGAGGAGCACCGGCAAGGCTCTGTGGGGGTTGGCCGTTCTGGGGCTCGCGGGCGTGGTTGCCACGTACCCCGTGGCGGGCCCCGCGAGGTTTTGGGCGAACTGGCTCCTCTGGTTCCTTTTCATGCTCACCATCGCCATGGGCTCCCTGTTCATCGTGGCCCTCGAACACCTGGTGGGTTCACGGTGGAGCGTGCCCCTGCGCCGAATCCCCGAGCGCCTCTCAACCCTCCTCCTGCCGGCCGTGCCCATGGCTCTCGTGGCCCTGGGTGCCCTTCCCGTCCTCTACCCGGGCACCAGGCCGGAAGCGGCTCACGACCCGGTTCTTGCGGGAAAGGCCTTCTGGCTCAGCACGCCCTTTGTTTCCACCAGGATGGTGCTCTGCCTGGCCCTTTGGCTCGTGGGAGTCGCCGTCCTCACGGGAGGGTCCCTCCGCCAGGACCGAACGCGCGACCCGGGTTTCAACGTGAACGCCCGCCGCTTCGCCCCGGCGTTCCTCGCCATCTTCGCCCTCACCCTCACCCTCGTGGCTTTTGACTGGATCTCGGCCCTTGAGCCGAAATGGTATAGCGACATCTTCGGTGTGTATCTCTTCGCCGGAACCTTCCTGGCCGCCCTCGCCGCCACAGCCGCATCGGTGGTGTACCTCAAGGACAGGGGCAGGCTGGAAGGGGTTCGCCCGGCCCACCTCTATAACCTCGGAGCGTACCTCTTCGCCTTCACCGTCTTCTGGTCCTATATCGCCTTCGCCCAGTACCTCCTCATGTGGTACGGAGACATGCCCGAGGAGATCTTCTGGTACAAGGAGCGTTTGGCGGGACCCTGGCTGGGTGTGGCCCTCCTGCTCGGCGTCGTGCATTTCCTCATTCCGTTCCTAGCCCTGATCCCGAGAGATGCCAAAGGTGACACGCGCCGGCTCTGCTGGGTGGCCGTTCTCATGCTGGCAGCCCATGCCATGGATCTCTACTGGCTCATCTTTCCCGTCCTGGGCCGCACGCCCCTGTTGTCCTGGCCCGAAGCGAGCTTCGCCGTGTTCTTCGTGAGCGGAGGGCTCCTTTGGGTCCGGGCCGCCATGGAACGGGGAGAAGACATGCCGGCGGGCGATCCCTTCCTCAGTGAGGGACTGGAGTTTCGCTTATGATCGAAGCCTACGTGACGGCCGAGGAACTCCGGCGCCTCCTCTCCGCCCTCCTCGTGGTCTTCATTTTCATCTGCCTTGTGGCGCTCTTCGCCTTCCTCATCATTCCGGGAACGCGCAACGCCAACGCGCCCATCGCCGGTCCCGCGGTTAATCCGCCGCAGGGGCAGACGGGGTGGCTCGACGTCACTGAGTATCCGCCCGAGGAGGGATACACGGTACCGCCCGTGGACCCGAAGACGGTCATAACGCCGGCCCCGGCACTCCTGGCCCGGGGCAAAGTTCTCTTCGAGCAGAACTGCGTGGCGTGCCACGGCCCCGAGGGCCACGGCGACGGACCGGCCGCCAAGGGGCTCAACCCGCCTCCACGCGACTTCACCCGGGCTGCCAACTGGGTCAACGGCTACCAGATCGAAGGCATATGGAAAACGCTCCAAGAAGGGGTCAAAGGGAGCGCCATGGTGGCCTATGACTACCTCTCCATGAAAGACCGCATGGCCCTCGTCCACTACGTGCAATCGCTGGGAAGCTTCAACCACGGTCCAGAGGATGAGGCCAAGCTGGCTGCGCTGGCTAAGGGCTTCGCCTCCGCCGGCGAAGTGGTGCCCCCTAAAATTCCCGTCTCCATGGCCATGTCGGCCTTAGAGCGCGAGTATGTCGCTCCCAAGCCCTTGGCCTCGCTGGCTGAAGCGCCGCCGTTGGTCCGTCGGTCCATCCTCAACCCCGCCCGCGCCGCGCGGACCCTGGCGGGGATCCCCAATTGGCGAGCGGACGAAACGGCCTTCGCGAAGGAGGTCGTCCGCGGCGCCCCGGTGAACGGTTTTGCTCCCGTGGTGGCGGCCTACACACCGGGACAGTGGAAGGAGCTGCGGGAGCAACTGGAGGGCATGTGCCGCCCATGAGAAATGTTATGAGTATCCATACGGCTCGAATGATTTTGAACGCCGTGGGGGCCAAGAAGATGAATAGACTGTTGATCGCGTGTTGTTTCGTGGCCGCCGTCGTGGCGGCGGCGACTCCGGCTCTCGGGGCCGCCCCCGAGGCGGGATCGCCCTCCGGATCCGCCACGCCCGCGCCTGCCCTCGCTCCGGGCGAGGTTGGCATCGACGAGAAACTGGGCGGGCAGGTGCCTCTCGATCTCGTGCTCAACGACGAGGAGGGAAACCCGGTCAGGCTCGGGTCCCTCATCGGCAAGCCCACCATCCTGACCCTGAACTTCTTTCGGTGCACTGGCATCTGCACGCCGCTACTCAACGGCGTGGCGGAGGCCATCAACCAATCGCCCATGGAGCCGGGCAAGGACTACCAGGTCATCACCGTGAGCTTCGATGAGCGGGACACGCCCGAGATGGCCCTTTCCAAGCGGACGAACTATCTCAAGCAGATCCAGAAACCTTTCCCGCCCACGGCGTGGCGCTTCCTCACGGGGCCCGCGGAGGCGACCAAAGCGCTGTGCGACTCGGTGGGATTCAAGTTCAAGCGCCAGGGCGACCAGTTCATCCACCCTGGAGCCATCATTCTCCTGTCGCCCAAGGGGAAGGTCACGCGCTACATGTACGGGATCACCTTCCTGCCGGCGGACCTCCAGATGGCCGTGCAGGAGGCGGCCCGAGGCGAGGCCAGGCCCACCATCAACAAGTTCCTGCTATTCTGCTTCAGCTATGACCCCGTGGGCCACAGGTACGTCTTCAACATCACCAAGGTCGTGGGAACGGTGGTCATCCTCGCCGCGGCCGCCTTCGTGGCGTACCTCGTGTTTTCCGGGCGGCAAGCCAAGCAGTCCACGGCGCAGGAGCATTCATGAACGTGCCATCTGCCACGGCTTCCGCGTCCGAGCCGAGCTTTTTGGTAGATAAGGGCCCGAGGCACGGCCTGCTGGCCTGGCTCACCACCACCGACCACAAGCGGATCGGCCTCATGTACCTGGCCGCCATGCTGACCTTCTTCTTCACGGGGGCGACCATCGGCGTCTTCATGCGCTTGGTGCAGCTCTCCTCCTTCAGCCATATCATGACGGCCCAGACTTACAACGCGCTTTTCACAGTGCACGGCGTTATCATGATCTTCCTCTTCGTGATCCCCGGGCTCCCCTCCGTCTTCGGGAACTTCTTCCTCCCTTTGCAGATTGGTGCCCGGGACGTGGCTTTCCCCAGGCTCAATCTCGCCTCCTGGTACTTCTTCATGGCGGGGGCCGTGCTGGCTATTGCGAGCCTCTTCACGGGGGGCGGGCCTCCCGATACGGGCTGGACCTTCTATGCTCCCTTCAGCATCAAGACGGGCACCAACGTGACCCTAGCCGTCTTCGCGGCCTTCGTGCTGGGGTTCTCGTCCATGCTCACGGGGATCAACTTCATCACCACGATCCACCGGATGCGGGCGCCAGGCATGAAATGGTTCAGGATGCCCCTTTTCTGCTGGAGCCTCTACGCCACCGCCTGGGTGCAGATCCTGGCCACGCCCGTTCTGGCCATCACGCTGGTGCTCGTGATTCTGGAGCGGCTCTTCGGCATCGGCATTTTCGATCCGGCCAAGGGGGGTGACCCGCTCCTCTACCAGCACCTCTTCTGGATCTACTCCCATCCCGCTGTCTACATCATGATCCTGCCGGCCATGGGAGCCATCACGGAGATCATTCCCACCTTCGCCCGGCGCACCATCTTCGGCTACAAGGCCATCGCTTTCTCGTCCATGGCCATCGCCGCCGTCGGGTCCCTGGTGTGGGGCCACCACATGTTCACGAGCGGCATGAGCCTCACTGGCGACATGATCTTCTCGCTCCTCACCATGATCGTGGCCGTTCCCAGCGCCATCAAGGTCTTCAACTGGACGGCCACCCTCTACAAGGGATCCATCGATGTTCAGCCGCCCCTCCTGTACGCCCTTACCTTCATCTTCCTCTTCTGCATCGGAGGTCTCACGGGCGTCATGCAGGGGGCCCTCGCTGTCAACCAACACGTGCACGACACTTACTTCATCGTGGGACACTTCCACTACGTCATGTTCGGCGGCACGGGGATCGCGTTTTTCGCGGCGCTCCTCTACTGGTTCCCCAAGATGTTCGGCAAGATGTACTCCAGAGCCTGGGCCTACGCCGCATGGTTCCCCACGTTCATCGGGTTCAACATGCTTTATTTCACGATGCTGATCCTCGGCCTGGAGGGCATGCCCCGCCGCTACTACCACCACCTGCCGCAGTTCGACACGGGCCACGTGGTGGCCACCGTGGGTTCGTGGATCCTCGTGTCGGGCCTGGTCATCTTTTTCGGCAACCTCGTGTACGCGCTCTTCAAGGGCGAGAAGGCGGGCCCAAATCCCTGGGGTGGACCGACGCTGGAATGGACCACCGCCTCACCGCCGCCGCAGGAGAACTTCGGGACGATCCCCACCGTCACCGGGCCGCCCTATGCATTTCCCGTGGAGCCCCGGCCATGAGTTCACGTGTGGCGGTCCACGCGGAGCCCGGGGACGACTTCGGCGCCAAGCTCGGGATGTGGCTGTTTCTCGTCACGGAGATGATTCTCTTCGGCGGCCTCTTCATCGGCTACTCCTACATGCGCTCCAAATACCCCGCGGAGTTCCATCACGCGGGGTCCGAGCTGAACGCCACCATCGGCATCCTGAACACCCTCGTACTGGTCACCAGCAGCCTCATGGTGGTCTTGGCCATCGTGTCTCTCCAGCGGGGAGAGAAGGGCAAAACCGTGGTGTTCCTGGGTGCCACCCTCCTCCTCGCGGCCCTCTTCCTGGTGGACAAGGGCATCGAGTGGACCGGAGAGATCGGCCGGGGCCTCTACCCCAATGCTCCGCACCTAGCCACGCTGCCTCCGGGGGAGCAGGTCTTCTTCGGGCTTTATTACACCATGACGGGGCTCCACGGCCTCCACGTGCTGGCGGGCATGGGGGTCCTAGGGTGGGTGCTCATGCGTGTGGCGCGGGGCCAGATTTCAAGGGAGAACCGCGTCGTCGTGGAGAACGCCGGCCTCTACTGGCACCTGGTGGACGTGATCTGGATCTTCCTCCTCCCGCTGTTCTACCTGGCGGCGTAGGGACAGTGAGTAGTGAGGAGTGAGGAGTGAGGAGCGAGGAGCAAGGAGAAAGGGAACGAGACGCAACGGCCAGCAGAGGCGGCGCGGGGGTTTCCTGCTCCCGGCTACCTGCTTCCCGCTCCCGAACCTGCGAGGATAATCTGATGACCGAGCCGGTGAAGTCGATGGTGGAGCATCCAGAGGAAAGCCCCGGCTACGGAACCTTCGTGGCCGTGTGGGCGGCCCTCGTGATCCTCACGGGGCTCCTCGTTTTCGTGAGCCATTTCGGCCAGAAGGCCGCCGTATGGGGCCTGCTCACCATCACGCCCCTCAAGGCGGGGCTCGTGTTCTATTTCTTTATGCACCTCAAGTACGAGGGGCCCCTCGTGAAGGGCGTGGTGTTCGTGGCCCTGGGCACCCTCCTCATCTTCTTTGCGCTCACGTACGCCGACGTGGCGTTCAGGTAAGGCCATGGGATGGATGGTTGAAGCCTCGACCTCGGCCAGGGGAGCGGACAGGGTCTTCCTCGTCAGCCTGGGCATCTCCGTGTTTTTCCTCGTCTTCATCACGGCGCTTATGATTTACTTCGTGATCAGGTACAGCAAGAAGCGCCACCCTCAGGCGGAGAACATCGAGGGCAACGTCTGGCTGGAGATCACGTGGACGGTGATTCCCTTGGTGGTTTTCCTGTCCATCTTCTACTACGGATGGACCAATTTCGACTACACGCGCAACCCCCCCAGGGACGCCATGGTGGTGAACGTTTTGGGCCGGCAGTGGGCTTGGTCCTTTCAGTATCCCAACGGCAAGGTCACGAGCGTACTCTACGCGGCCCTGGGCAAGCCCATGAGGCTGGATATCCGCTCCGCCGACGTGATTCACGGCTTTTTCGTGCCTGCCTTCCGCCTCAAGATGGATGCGGTTCCGGGCCACGTGAATACGACGTGGTTTGAGCCCACCCGGCCCGGCTCCTACGACATCGAGTGTACGGTCATTTGCGGGGTCAACCATTCGTACATGCTGTCCAAGGTTGTGGTGGTTCCCGTGGAGGAATTCAAGGCGTGGTATTTCGGAGGAGAAGACGCCCCCGAACCTGGACGAGGTCTTGAGGCGGTGAAGAGCTCCGGCGGCGGCAAGGCTGATGTGCCGGGCCTGGCCATTCTCAAGGCGAAGGACTGCCTCATGTGCCATTCCCTAGACGGAAAGCCCATGGTGGGCCCAACGCTTAAGGGCCTCTACGGGTCAACGGAGACGGTGGTTTCGGGAGGCAAGGCGCGGGCGGCGAAGGTCGATGATGCTTATCTCAAAGGGGCCATTCAGGACCCCGCGGCCTCCATCGTCAAGGGCTATCCGCCCACCATGCCGCCGGCGGCGCTCAGCCCAACGGAATTGTCCCAGGTCCTGGACTACATCAAGTCGCTCAAGTAAGCCCCAGGCCGCAACGGGCGCCAGGAGGAAAGACGTGAGCACAACGGCGGTTCTGGAGCACGCCAAGACACCTGGGATCGTGAAGGTTCTGGCGGACCTTACCAAGGTGCCCATCTCGGGCATGTCCACGGTTACGGCTGCGGCCGGCTACGTGGCGTGTGCGCGCGGCGTACGCTTCGGCGCGCTCACGGCGGTTCTGGGGACGCTGCTTCTCGCCATGGGTGCCAGCGCCCTGAATGAATACCAGGAGCGGGACCTGGACGCCCGAATGGTGCGCACGCGGCACCGCCCCCTTCCCGAGGGCTATCTCAGCCCCCCCGGCGCCTTGGCCATCGCGCTCGGGTTGGGAGCGGCGGGCTTGCTGATCCTTCTGATTGCCCACGGCGTGCGCGCGGCCCTGCTGGGAGCCCTGGCCATGGTCTGGTACAACGGCGTGTACACGCCTCTGAAGCGGGTCACTCCCTTCGCCGTCCTGCCGGGCTCTCTCATCGGAGCGCTGCCCCCGGCCATCGGCTGGGTTGCCGCGGGTGGAAGGCTCGAAGCCCCGGCCCTCCTGGCCATCTGCGCGGTCTTCTTCATCTGGCAGGTCCCCCATTTCTGGCTCCTGCTCCTCATGCACAGCGACGACTACGAACGCGGGGGATTCCCGACCCTGACGCGGCGCCTGGGCGTCCCGGGTTTGACCCGTCTTACGATCACCTGGATGTGCGCCGCCGCCGTCTGCGTGTTCCTCGTGCCTGTCTTGGGTGCAACCGCCTCTTTCCCGTCCTTCATCCTTCTGTCCGCCTCGGCGGCCTGGCTATCGTGCGTGTCTCTGGGCCTCCTTCGCGCGAAGGCCGGCCGCCAGCGCCTGCGGCAGGCGTTCATGCACATCAATCTCTTCGCGCTGCTGGTCATGGCCGCCCTGTTCCTCGATCCCCTCTTAGGCTGAGGGTCCGCTGGACCTGTCCCGGCTTCCGCGGCGGGATGCCATGGCTTATCTCGTCTCGAAGTTCACCACCACCGTCATGTAGCACGCCACGGCCTGGCCGCTCCTAGCGGTGGGACGGGTGTATTGCCACTGCCTCACGGCGTCCATGGCCGCTCCGTCGAAGAGCGGATTGGTGCTGCCCAGGACCTTCATCTCCGAGACGCGGCCGTTTTCGTCCACCACAACCTGCAAGATGACCCTGCCCCGAAGCCCCATGGCGAGAGCCGCCGGGGGATAGGCGGGGGTGACTTGGCGCAGGAGCTTGGGCGGGGTGACTTCCCAGACGTTCAAAATGGGAGGCCGCACGTCGATGGGCCTGCCCAAATCGCCGATGGGCGGAATGCCCTCCAATCCTGGTATGGCGGGGCCGTCGCCGGTTCCGCCGGCCGCTTCGCTGTGCACGGATTCGGTTTCCTGCTGTTGCGCGGGGACGAGGTTCCTGGTGTCCGGAACGGTCATCCGCGCCTCCCCGATGTGGTGGAAGCGCCGGTCTTCGTTGGGGTCCTTGTGTTGGCTTCCACCTTGGAGCGTGATGGGGATGACGGGAAGATGGGTGATCCACGCGGTGGGCGGGGGGAGAGCCTCCACATGGAACAGCGAGTAGATGACGTACATGGAAGCCAGGCCCACTTGGGCCGCCGCAGCCAGGGGAAGGGACAGGAGCTCGCGCGCGGAGGCTTCCGGTTTTCCGTCGTATCCCAAGCTCTCGAACATGAGGCACCTCCTTTCGTTGAGGGCATAGACCGCGTGTGAAGCCAGCGGTTCCGGCCTGAAGGCGGAGGCCCGGTATGCACTGCTCCTTGCCGTCAGGCCGCTGGCCACGTATCCTTGGCTCATGGCGCGTATCCTGATGCTCGATCAATATGCGGGACTGGGCGGGGGACAGCGGGTTCTCATGGACCTGGCATGGACCTTTCGCGGCGCGGGCCACTCGGTCCGCGTCATGCTCCCCGGGGAGGGCAGGACCGCCACCGATCTCGCAGCGGGAGGCTTCGAGGTCATGGCCCTGCCCCTTCCAGCCATGACCCCCGGGCGCAAGACGCTTCGAGAGAAGGCGAGCTACATCATCCACGCCCGCCGCGCCGCGACTGCCATAGAACGGGCCCTGGGGGCGGAAGACGCGGACCTCATCTACGCTAACGGCCCCCGCACCGTTCTTCCCGCCGTGTGGGCATCGAAGAAGAGCGGAGTCCCCTTGGCCTGTGGCCTCCATCTCATTTTTCGGGGAGGTTTGGAGCACCGGCTCCTGAGCTGGTGTTTCCGCAACCCTGCAGTACGGCGTGTCATTTTCTGCTCGGATGCCGTAGCCGCCCCTTTCCGCGAGGCGGCGGGGGACAAGGGAAGGAAAGTCCTCTATTGGGTTAGTCCACCCTTCCTGGAGCAGCCCGTTGCCCGCGGCGCTTCGCGCGCGGCGTACGGCCTCCAGGGTTCGGACATCGCCGTGGGGGTCCTCGGAAGGATCTCCAAAACCAAAGGCCAGCGGCTCTTTCTGGACGGCCTCATGCCTCTGCTCCCCGTCCATCCGCGCCTCAAGCTCCTGGTGGCCGGCGCCGCCGACTTCGAGGACCCGGATGAGGAGGCCGCCGTGAAGGCGCTCGCGGCCAAGGCCCCGGACAGGATCACCATGACCTGCGCCATGGTGGAGTCCTTACCCTTCCTGGACGCCCTCGACGTGCTGGTGGTACCGTCATGCTGGGATGAGCCCTTCGGCCTCGTGGCCGTGGAGGGTATGGCCCGGGGCCTCCCCGTCGTCGTCACCCGGAGCGGCGGACTGACGGAGATCGTGGAGGACGGCGTGACGGGTTTTCATGCGGACAAATCAGCCCGGTCGGTTCGGGAGACGGTTGAGCCCCTCGTGGCCGATGCCCTCCTGCGTACGCGCATGGGCGAGGCGGGGCGAACGCGCGTGGAGCGGCTGTTCCATCCAGAGCGCCAGATGGGAAAGATCGCGGAGCTGTGTTTGGGAGAAGCCCGATTGGGAGATGTGGAGATGAGGGAGCATGTCCATTGACTGACCTGAACCTGGCCTTCGTGCAGGACTGGCTTGTGGATTTCGGCGGGGCGGAGAGGTGCCTGGACGCCCTCTGTCCCGAGTTTCCACAGGCGCCCATCCACTGCATGTTCTACGATCCGCGCCAGTTCGGGAACTCCCATATCTCGCGCCACCTCATCCACACGACCTTCCTGAACAAGCCCCTCTTCAAAAACCGCTACAGGACCTTTCTGGCGCTGTATCCCTTTGCCATCGAACAGCTTGACGTGGGGCGCCCCGGCGTGGTCCTCTCCTTCAGCCACAGCGTGGCCCACGGAGCGCTCGTTCGTTCCGACACCCTGCACCTCTGCTACTGCCATACCCCCATCCGGTACGTGTGGGACTTGTATCACCCGTACCTCAAGCTCTCCGGGCTGGCGGCGGGGCCCAGATCTTGGCTCGCCCGGGCCATGCTCCATTACGTCCGCCTCTGGGATGCGGCGGCCGGCGGACGGGTGGATGGCTACATCGCCAATTCCAGATGCGTCGCTCGGAGAATACGCCGCGCTTACGGCAAGGAAGCCGCCGTGGTATACCCGCCCGTGGACGTGGAAAGGTTCAAGCCCGCCGCAGAGCGCGGAGAGCATTTCCTCGTGGTGGGGCGGATGGTGCCTTACAAGAGGACCGATTTGGCCGTGGTGGCGTGTACGAGACTAGGGCTTCCGTTGAGGGTCGCCGGCGACGGGCCCGAGCTGGCCCGATTAAAGCGGCTGGCGGGACCGTCGGTGCAGTTCCTCGGCCGAATCTCGGACGCGGACGTGGCGGCGGAAATGGCCCGCGCCCGGGCCCTCCTATTTTGCGGCGAGGAGGACTTCGGCATTACGCCCGTGGAAGCCCAGGCGGCGGGCACCCCCGTCATCGCCTACGGGAGCGGCGGGGTACTGGAAACGGTCATTCCGCCAGAAGGAGAGGACGCCTCGGCGGCCACGGGACTCTTCTTCGATGAACCCTCCGCCGAGTCGCTGGCGGAAGCCTTGCGCCGCTTTGAGAAGGTAGGCCATGGATTCAAAGCGAAAGCGGCCGCAGCCCAGGCGGCGAAGTTCTCCACCGAACGATACGTGGCGCAAATGCGAGCCCTCATAGCCTCAGAATGGGAAGCCTTCCGTGGCCGGCCTTGAGCTTTTCTTTTTCTACCTCTTCGCCGTAGCCGCCCCCCTGAGCATCGCGGCCCTCAACGCCGCCCAAGGGGGGCTCACCCTGTTCTTCCTGGCGCGCCTCGCAAGGGGCCGGTGGCGGCCCAGCGTCCCAGCGTTCCTGCTCGTGGCGTGGTTTGCCTGGTCGGCTATCTGCGCCCTGGCGAGCCCCCTTCGGGCGGAGGCGCTGAACGGGGTCCTCAATTTTTGGTCCTGGACCGCGTTCCTCACGGCCACAGCGATCCCGTGGACCGTGAGGCAGCACCTGGGCAAGTGGTCCGGCTATCTGGCTTTCTCCATGGTGCTCACGATCCCTGCAAGCCTCGCTGAGTTCTTTCTGGGAACCGACATCTTTCACCACCAGGCGTTGGTTCAGAAGGTTCCCGTGGGCGCGGTGAACGCCTACGGATTTTTTAGCCAGCACCTGACCTACGCGGGATCCTTGGTGTTGGGGACCTGCCTCCTGGGAGGCCTGGTCCTCTATGGAGGCGGCCTGGGCCGCGCCATGCACTGGGCGGGTTTGGCGGCGGGCCTTGGGGGGCTCATTATGAGCCTGGCCAGAAGCTACTATTTGGGCCTCGCGGCGGCGATCCCGGTTCTCCTCTACCCGCGCGGGCGAAAGAGAATCCTTCAGGCCACCGGGATTGGAGCACTCGTGGTGCTCGCTCTCGCCTTGTTTGGCCCCGCCTCCGTTCGAACACGATTTCGGTCCCTGTGGGACCTCAACAATCCAAGCAGCGCGGAGCGCATCTACCTCTGGAAAGCGGGACTAGAACAGTGGAAGGACAGGCCCCTGGTGGGATGGGGTCCTGGAACGTATGCCCTCACCGCGGGGCCCTACAAGGCCCCCTATGGCCAGTTCATCCACTATCCGGGGCGTCCCGCCGGGTTCGATACGACGGGGCACTGCCACAACCTGTACCTCATGATCGCCCTTCAAACGGGCCTCGTGGGGCTCCTCCTCTTCCTCGCCTTTCTTGCAGCCGTGGCCGCCCGGATCTGGCGCCAGCCAGTCGCTTCCCTCAAGTGGGGCGTCTTGGCCGGCCTGACGGCCTTCCTGGTAGGCGGCCTCTTCGAGTACAACGGAGGGGACGTGGAGGTGGCCACGCTGCTCTTTTTCCTCATGGGGCTGGCGTGCGAGTAGAGCGAAAAGTAAAAGTGAAAAGTGAATAGCCAGGGAACCATGGGCGCCAGCCTCCGTGGACAGCATGCAGTGGTTCGCAGCCTCTTCCATGAAAAACAGCCGGAGGCGGTTTCGTCTCGTTTCCTCCTCACCCCTCACTCCTCACGCCTCGTTTCCCCATGACCTCCCTCCGCTCGGAAGCCTACGTCTTGTCCCGAAGCCCCCTGACTGAGTCCTCATGGATCGTGTGTTTGCTCACCCGCCGGGAAGGCAAGGTGCGGGTCGTCGCGAAGGGCGCGCGGCGTACCAAGTCCCCTTTCAGAGGAGCCCTTGAGCCGCTGAACCGCGTGCAGGCTGACATAAGCCTTAGAGAGGGGCGCGACTTGGGGTTGTTGACGTCGGCCGATCTAGAGGAGAGCGCCTTGGATCTCTTCGGCCGGTGGCCCGAGGCAGGGATCCTCCTGGCCGTCGTGGAGGTGCTGGACCGAGGGCTTGCGGAGCACAGCGCCGAAGAGGAGACCTACAGACTCGTAGGCGCGGTACTCGATGCCATGAGGGCGGGGGGCTCTCCGGCTCTGGCCTGGGCCTACTTCGCGTCCTGGTTCCTCCGCCTCCACGGGGTACTAGGCCGCCCTGGCCGATGCGCCCATTGCGGCGCCGCCAAGAAAACGGGCCACTTCGACGCGGGAGCGGGAGGGTGGATCTGCGGAGAATGCACGAGAACCCTCCCGGAGCAAGGCATCGATGTACCTTCCGCGGCCAGGGAAATGCTCGGGGACATCTTCCGTTCATCCCTGCCCGGCTTGGCCGCCCGGAGCCCGAGCCCAGAAGCCTTGAAGGGCCTCAAAGCCGTGGTATATTTAGCACTTGTCGCCTACCTGGGAAGACCGCTCGCGTCGGGGGACCACGTGGGTGGGTGATCGCGGCCATGAGACGCTCCTTCGGAGAACAAACATGCTCACCATGCAGGCCCTCATTGAAAAGATGAAGCACTTCTGGGCGGGGGAAGGGTGCCTCATCGCCGAGCCCTACGACCTGGAGAAAGGCGCGGGCACCATGAACCCCGAGACCTTCCTCCGCGTTCTGGGGCCAGATCCCTACGCCAGCGCCTACGTGGAACCCTGCCGCAGGCCGCGGGACGGCCGGTACGGCGAAAACCCGCAGCGCGTCGAGAAGCACCACCAGTTCCAGGTGATCATGAAGCCCAGCCCCGACGACATCCAGGAGCGGTATCTGCGGAGCCTGGAGTCCTTCGGAATCGTTCTCAGGGAGCACGACCTGAAGTTCGAGGAGGACAACTGGGAGGCCCCCACGCTCGGCGCGTGGGGGGTCGGCTGGCAGGTCATGCTGGACGGCACCGAGATCACGCAGTTCACCTACTTCCAGCAGGCGGGCGGCTTCGAGCTCAGGCCCGTCACCGTGGAGATCACCTACGGCATCGAGCGGCTCTGCATGTTCCTCAACGGCATCGGGAACGTCTACGAGATCCCGTGGAACGACCATTTCACCTACGGCGACATGAGGAGGGAGGCGGAGCGCCAGTTCTCCGTCTACGACTTCGAGGAGGCGAAAACCGACCTCACGGCGGCCTGGTTCGACCAGTACGAGGCCGAGAGCCGGCGCCTGGTGGAGAAAGGGCTCTACCTCCCGGCCTACGACTTCTGCCTGAAGGCCAGCCACGCCTTCAACATCCTGGACGCGCGCGGCGCCATCTCGGTGGCCGCCCGCGCCGACTACATCAAGCGGGTGCGCCGCCTCGCCTGCGCCTGCGCCGCGGCCACCATGAAGCAGTTCGAGCCGGAGGGGGAGGTGGCCCGTGGCTGATTTTCTTCTGGAGATCGGGACGGAAGAAATCCCCGCCGGGATGATCCGGGATCTGGCTTGGTATCTGTGTCAGAACTGCATCGAAGCGTTTGGTCGGGAGGGGATTTGGCCCAACAATCTTCAACTGGACCCCAATCCAGCCCATGACCCATTTCAGAAAATCCCCGGCGGAAAGATGATTGCGGCGCCGCGCCGCATTGGTTTTCTTCTACCGGGCCTGCCCGAACGCCAGCCGGATCGCAAGGAAACGGTGGTGGGTCCCGCCATGGCCGTGGCGCGAGACGCGGGGGGGAAATGGACCAAGGCGGCCGAGGGCTTCGCGCGCAAGCAGGGCGTCGGCCTGGAGGAGTGCAGCGAGGTACCCAGGCCCAAGGGGCCGTGCATCGGCTTTGAGCGCGGGGTCAAGGGGAGGGAGACCGCCGAAATCCTCGCCGAGATCGTGCCGGCCGCGGTAGACGCGCTCTACCTCCCCAAGGCCATGCACTGGGGGGACGGTGGCCGGACCTTCGTCCGGCCCGTGCGGTGGGTCGTGGCGCTCCTCGATGATCAGCTCGTGCCCCTCTCCATCAAGGGCGTGGCGGCGGGGAGGACGAGCCGCGGCCACCGGATCCACGGGGCGGCGGAGGTCGAGATCCCGTCGCCCCAGGCCTATTTCCAGGCGCTCCGGCGGGAACACGTCCTGGCGGACCCCGAGGATCGCAGGAGGAAGATCGTCGGCGAACTGGAGGAGCGAGCCGCCGCCGTAGGGGGGCAGGCGCCCGCCGATCCTGAGCTCCTGGAGAAGCTGGTCTACCTCTGCGAATGGCCGACCGTCCTGCCGGGAGCCATCCCCGAGGAGTACCTGACCCTGCCCGCCGAGATCCTGGTGACCTGCCTCAAGGAGCACCAGAGCTTCTTCGTGGTGCACGACGCCGGCGGCGCCGTGATGCCCCACTTCCTGGCCGTCATGGATGGGACCGGCGACCCGAAGGGGTTCATCCGGCGGGGCCTCGAGAACGTCTCTCGCTCGCGCCTCTCGGACGCCAGCTTCTTCTACGAGCACGACAAGGCGGTGCCCCTCGAAGAGCGCCTGGAGGCGCTGAAGGGAGTGGTGTTCCACGCCAAGATCGGGAGCTACTACGACAAATCCATACGCCTGGAGCGAACGGCCAGGAGGCTGGCGGAGCTGTGGAGCACCGACGCCGAGGGGGCGGCCTGGGCCGCCCGGCACTGCAAGTGCGACCTGGTCTCCCTTTTGGTGCAGGAGAAGGAGTTCACGTCCCTTCAGGGCATCGCGGGCGGGCTCTACGCCAGGGCCCAGGGAAAGGCCGCCGGCGTAGCCGAGGCGATCTACGACCACTACCGGCCGGCCTTCACGGACGACGACCTGCCCCGAGAGGTTCTGGGCGACTGCGTGGCGGCCGCCGACCGGCTCGACACCCTCCGCGAGATGTTCGCGGCCGGCCAGTCCCCCACGGGCTCCAAGGACCCGTTCGCCCTGAGACGGTCGGGCGTTGCGCTCCTCCGCATCCTGACGGAGAAGGGGCGTCTGCTGGATCTGCCCGCGTTCCTCCAGGAGATGGGCGGAACCCCGGAGGGGCTGGAGGCCTTTCTCGCGGGCCGGCTCCGCTTCCTTTGGGAGGTGCACGGGTACGCCTACGACGAGGCCAACGCGGTGCTGGCGTTCGGCCTAGGCGTCCCCGCCGAGCTCCATCGGAAGATCGATGCCCTGCACAGCATCCGCAGCGAATTTCCCGAGGACTTCGACCACCTCTCGGTGGCCTTCAAGCGCGCCAGGAACATCCTCAAGGGGATGCCGGAGTACCCTCTGGCCCCGGAGCTCTTCCTGCCGGCCGAGCACAAGGAGGGGGCCGGAGAGCGGCTGCTCTATGCGGCCTACGAGGCCGTCAAGGACGAGGCGGGCCGCCTCCTCGACAGCAGAGACTACGCGGGTGCCCTTCGCCGGCTGTCCACCCTCCGCCCATGGGTGGACCGCTTTTTCGACGATGTGCTCGTGATGTGCGATCCGGAGGGGAAAGACCCCGCCAAGACCGCCCTTCAGAACAACCGCCTCGCTCTCCTCCAGCGCGTCGTGGGGCTCTTCAACCGGGTGGCGGACCTGTCTGAGATCGTGCCCAGGGAAGGGTGAGAGCGTCAAATAACCCGCGCATCTCGCTTGAATGCGAAACGGCTTGACGTTGATCGTGCTTCGGTAAAGATTACTAATCTGGTAACATTACGTGGGGGTCTCGTGTTCACCATAGGCCGAAACACCGATTACGCCTCGCGCATCGTTCTCCACCTGGCCAGCTTGGAGCCGGGCGCACGAGTGACGGCGGCGGACATCGCCTCCAGAAGACTGATTCCGGCGGCCTTCATCCGCCGCATCGTGAGCCGCCTGTCGGCGGTGGGGATCCTTGCCACGGTGCGCGGCAGCGGCGGGGGCATTGCCCTGGCCCGTCCCGCCGCGCAGATCACCCTGAAAGAGGTGGTAGAGGCCTTTGAAGGGACTTTGTCCCTCAATGGCTGCGTGGAATCCCCCGAGTCCTGTCCTCTTGCAGTGACGTGTCCCGTTCAGCAAGCGTGGATTGGAGCGACTCACCACTTGGCAGCCTATTTGGCTGGTGTCAATTTCGCTGACTTGGCACGGAAGACTTACGGTTTGAAGCGCGGCTCACCGCCGGGAAACGGAAGCGCGGCCTTGCGCCTAATCAAGAGGAGCCTATAAGATGAAAGCGGTCATGGGTCAAGACACTGAGGGGAGGTGCGCATGGATGCGATGACCTTGTCGCGCGTTCAGTTCGGACTGACGGCGGGATTTCACTACCTGTTCCCGCCGCTCACCATCGGGCTGGCCTGGATCCTCGTGGTCCTGGCCTGGCTGCGCCTGAGACGCGCGGAACCCGTCTACGACCAGATGATGCGGTTTTGGACCAAGCTCTTCGCCATCAATTTCGCCATCGGAGTGGCCACGGGCATCATCATGGAGTTCGAGTTCGGCACGAACTGGTCCACGTATTCGAAATACGTGGGAGACATTTTCGGCGCGCCGCTGGCGGCCGAAGCGGTCTTCTCCTTTTTCCTGGAGAGCAGCTTCCTAGCAGTCCTGGTTTTCGGATGGAACCGGGTTTCCAAACGGGTGCACTTCTTCGCGGCCCTCATGGTGGCCCTCGGGTCCGTACTCTCGGCCTTCTGGATCATCGTGGCCAACTCCTGGCAGCAGACGCCCGCTGGCTACAAACTCGTCACCGACGGGTCAGGCAAAGTGGTCCGCGCTGAACTCACGAGCTTCGCGGCGGCGGTTTTCAACCCCTCCACCCTCCCGCGGTTCTTTCACGCCGTTGCAGGGGCCCTTGTGACCGGAGCCTTCGTGGTGGCCGGGATCAGCGCCTGGTACCTGCTGAAGGGGCGGCACGCGGACTTTGCTCGGAAGTCCCTGGCCATCGGCATCGTGGCCGGGGTCATCGCGACCATGGGCTCGGCCGTGGTGGGGGACTGGCACACCCGGCAAGTGGCGCACACCCAGCCCGAGAAGTTTGCCGCCATGGAAGCCCTTTTCAAGACCCAGAGTGGCGCCCCCCTGCTTTTGCTGGGCTATCCACTCCCCGATCTTGGTATCCCGAAGCTTTTGAGCCTCATGGTCTACTTCGACCCTAACGCCCAAGTCAAGGGACTTGACGCCTTCCCGCCCCAGGATCTTCCTCCTGTGACCTTCACGGCCATGTCCTTCCACGCTATGGTATGGCCCGGGTTCATGTGCATGTTCGTGATGCTGTACGGCGCCTTGCTGCTGAAGCGAGGCAGACTCCACGACAACAGGCGCTTTCTGAAGGCCCTATTCTGGCTCATTCCGGTGCCCTTCGCCCTCAACGAGATCGGGTGGTTTACCGCCGAGATCGGCCGCCAGCCCTGGGCGGTCTACCACCTCCTGCGTACGGCGGATGCCTATTCACCCACGGTTCCCGCGGGGCAGATCTTGTTCTCCATCATCCTGTTCACGCTCATCTTCGCCGGGCTCTTTACCTTGGGCTTCTACGCCGTCCGGAAGCACGTGCTGGCGGGCCCTGAGGCCGAAGCAAGCAGGGAGAGGGGGTAGCCCATGCTCAACACCATCTGGTTCCTGCTGATCGCCGTCCTCATGACCCTTTACGCCATCCTCGACGGCTTCGACCTGGGAGTGGGCAACTTGCACCTCTTTGCCAGGGGCGAGGAGGAGCGGCGCCTTTTCATCAAGTCCATCGGCCCAGTTTGGGACGGCAACGAGGTGTGGCTACTCACGGGAGGGGGCGCCCTCTTCGCGGCATTTCCGCCCGTGTACGCCACGGTTTTCTCGGGGTTCTACCTGGCCATGATGCTGGTTCTGGTGGCCCTCATCATGCGGGCCGTGGGCGTGGAGTTCAGAAGCAAGGTGGAGTCGCCTATCCTCAAGGCGCTCTGGGACAAATTCTTCTTCCTGGGGAGCTTCCTCGCCTCCATCCTCTTCGGAGTTGCCGTGGGCAACCTCATGAGGGGAATTCCCATCGACGAGACGGGTACTTATACGGGCTCTTTTCTGGGGCTCCTGAATCCTTATTCGGTGTTCATGGGCATCGTAAGCCTGGCCATGTTCACCCTCCAGGGGGCCACGTACCTAGCGCTGCGCACGGCCGGGGGCCTTCGCGAGCGGGTGTCGGGCTGGGCCATGCGGTTGTGGGCGGCCTTCGCGGCGCTGTACCTGGTGGCGGCCTTTTGGACGTTAGGGGTCTCCCCGCACCTCTACCACAGGTACTATGCCGTGGGTTGGCACTGGGTGACCATCGCGGTCTTCGTGGCGGCAATGGTGGCAGTCCCCGTGTTCCTGAAGGGCCGAAGGTTCGGATGGGCCTTTGCGTCGTCCTCCCTGGCTATCGCGGGGCTTACCTCGACCCTGGCCCTTTCCGCCTATCCCATGCTGGCGCCATCCAGCACGAACCTGGAGTACAGCCTCACGGCCTTCAACGCCTCCTCGTCGCCCCTGACCCTCCAGACCATGCTCATCCTGGCTCTCATCGGTGTTCCCCTGGTGCTGGGGTATACGGTCTACATTTACTCGGTATTCATGGGAGAGGTGGACGGGTCCACGCCGGGATATTAAGCGAAAGGCTAATCCGTCGGTCGGCCGCCTTGCCCGGCGAGCCCGGCCCCGCGCGCGCGACCACACCCTAGGTGCGGATAGGCCCTTAATCACGAGGAGGCGGGTCCGTGGCGGGCCCGCCTCCTCCTTGATTCCTTAGCGCGGCCTCCCGCTCGGAGGCGCTACTGGCTCAGGGCAGGACCAGCAGGTCGAGTTTCCCATCCGGGAAGGACCTGAAGAGGGCGGCGCCTTCAGCCGAAGGGATGGTCGCGGTGAGCCGCAACGCGTCCCTCTGGCGGAATTTCAAGGCCGCCAGGAAGTCATGCCAGCGGCTGTGAGGGTCCGTGACCTTCATGACCGCTCCTGGGACGATGCCCTCCAGGTGGAGGTGGATGGCGCGGTCCCCGTCGCAACGGATGACGAAGACGGGGGGCACGGGGGTAAGTTCTTCGAGCGTGGGAGGAATGACGTCGGCCTTGTCGGGCGTGGGAATGGTGGAGGTGTCGCCGGGGACGATTCTGACCCGCTTAACATCCTTGGGCGGATCGAGGTGGGCGTTGAACCACACGTCGTCAACCCAGGGTCCCGCATCCTGTCGGGCCACCCAGAAGACCCGCGGGTAGGCGATGGCCAAGGAATCGAGTTTGTAGGTTGCCACGGCGATACCGGAATGGCAGATGCGGATTTCCCGGGCGCCCACGGCCAGTTCCAGGTAGAACTGGTTTGAAAGGGCAAGGCGCCCCCGCTCATCGGCCAGCCGCTCGCCCGGCGCCGGGGGTGGCGGCGGCGCTTGGGCCGGCTGCGGCTTGCCTTTGGGTTTCCCCGCCAGGGCCAGGAGCGAGAGGGCCAGCAAGAAAACGAACATCATCAGTTTTTTCATGTCAGTACATGAACACCGGTGTGCCCACCGGCGCCTTCTTCCAAATAATCCTGAGGTCATCCCGGCCCACGCGAATGCAGCCATGGCTCACGTTGCGTCCCAGGAGACGAGTATAGAGGGTTCCGTGGATCATGTAGCCCGAGGGGCCTCCGCCCAGATCGAGGGCGTACTCGCCGAGCATCCCCTCCTGGACACGGTCGGCGTAGTTTCGCGGCATGGGTTCACCCGATTCGATGTAGTCCCAGTCGGGGGCCGTCCAGGTGGGGTTTTCCCGCTTGGATTTGACGAAGAAACGGCCCGTGGGTGTGTCAAACACCCATTTTCTTTTTCCCGACGGGTCGTCCAAGATTGAGCCGGCACCAGCGGAAATGACGGCGGTGAGGATATTTTTCCCTTCTTCGAAGAGGTGGAGGCGGTTGTGGACCCGGTCTATGACGATGTAGACGCCCCCCTTGGGAGCCAACTTGGCTAACGCCTTCGGATCCGGGGGGGGCAACGGGTCTCCCTTGTCATCCGTGAGCACGAGGGGGCCCTGGACCAGGTGGCCGCTCACGTACGCCGGAGTCAGTTTGCGAAGGCCGTAGCCCGTGGAAAGGTAAAAAAGGCCGCCCAGAACCACCAGCCCCACCGTGCCCAGGAGGAGCAGGAGCGCCGCGGCGCGAAAGATCCACGGTTTACGCTTCCCAGGCTGGTCAAACCCGGGTAAAGGTCTACCGGGGGATCCTGGGGCAGAATCCAGGAAATCCATCAGCTTCTCCCCGCTCGTCTAAAGGCTGAACGGACGGGGCCATCCCCGCCGTCGCTGCCCACGATAGCCACCATGGTACCGACAGAGGCCTCCTTGAACAAGACCTCCATGGCGTGGTTGTCTGGGGCGATACACCCGTCGGTCCAATCGTAGCCCTTCCCGCCTTCACCGTGGATTTCAATGAGGCCGCCGATGGCTGTGCGCCGGGTGAGCTCTCCGCGGGCCTTGGCCGCCTGAAACCGGCGCCGGTCTTCCGCGTTGGGGTAGTCCAGGAGGAGGGCCATGCCGAATTTGCTCTGGCCATAACTCTTCTTCTTGGTGATGTGGTACAGCCCTTCCGGGGTTGTGCGATCACCGGCGTGGAGTTTCTGGTTGATGGAGTTGGCGCCCAAGTCCACGAGGACGGAGCTGACGAGCTTTCCTGCCCGATAGACCTCCAGGCGGTGCCGCTCCTTGATCACCACGAAGCTAACCCCCCCGGTCAGCCGGGAGGTTTCCACGGCTTGCCGGATCCAGCCGCGCCAGGCTTGGATGTGCCTGGGATCGTCGTACCTGGCAAGGGCTATGCTGGATCGGCGATGGGCGAGGCCGCTGTCGCGGATCGAATCCAGAGCGCACGAGAGCGCTTGGTCGTAGCGTCCGTCCTTATGGTAGGCGCGAGAGCGCTGAAGGTTGATTGCCGCCGCCGCGAGCCTGGCGTGAACGTAGGGTTCCTGCACGCTCACCGCAGTCACCGCCTCGGCTTGGTTCAGGTCCTCCGAGGCAGCGGAGATGGCCCTTTCCGCTGAGGCCTTCGTGGTGGCTCTGTGGGCACTGACCTCTCGCCAGAGACGGGCGGCGTCGCGCTGGGCCTCGTCCATGAGCCGAGTGGGGCGGGAGAAATCCCTCGTTCCCCACAGACCTGCAAGCTGAAGGTTCATCTCGAATCGGGCTCGCTTCAGGTCGTCCTCGCAGACTCCGAACCTTTTGGGGGCTAGGGTCTTTCCGCCCGCTCTATGAACCGACGCCAGAACTCGCTCCGCTCCCAGGCCTGTTGGGTCCATGGGCGGGACCTGGCTCCCATCGACGTAGAGGGATAAGGCCTGGAACCCGACCCAGCACACGGCGATCAGCAGGCCGGTGGCAAAGACCTTGAGGATGATTTTGAAGAGCTTGCGCATGCTGTCTTTTCTCACCCACGAGAAAAAAGGGGCGGCAAAGCCGCCCCTTTTCCATTGAAACGTCCACTTGGAGAAGGCTTACTTCTTAACCTTCTTGCCACCCTTCTTCAACTCGATGGCGGCGGCCACGTCGGCCGACACCTTCTCAGCCTGAGCCTTGGCGCTCTCGGCCTTGGTCTTGGCATCGAAGTACTTCTCGGCGGTGGCGTCAGCCTTGGCATCTTCCACGGCCTTGGCGGCGGTGTCCACATCACCCGTCATGGCGGCGAGGTCAGCGGTGGAACCCTTGCCCTTGGGAGCTTTCTTGAGGTCCTCGCGAGCGGTGGTCACGGCCGTGTCGGCGGCGGTGATGGCGGCTTCGGCGTCAGCCTTGGCTTTTTCCTTGCCGGCAACCGCGTCGGCCTTGGCCTTGTCCGCGAGCTGCTGGAGATCGGTCGTCATCTGGGTGGCGACCTTGTAGCTCTTGAAAAACTTGCTCTGCTGGGTGGCCAGCTCGGCGTCCAGGGCAGCGTCCTTGTCCTGCGCGGCCTTGAGGGAATCGGGAGCATAAACGTCAGCCTGGGCAGCCTTTGCGGCGGCCAGGGCGGCCTTGGCGGCATCAATCTGCTGCTGCGGCGGCTTGGCGCAAGCGACCAGGGCGATCAGGGCAAGAACCAACAGACCAGCGTAAAGTTTCCTCATTTCCTCCGCTCCTTTCTGAACCCGTACCTTTTTCGCCAGCGCGCATGCGCTGGTACCGCTAGAGCTAAAAATGACTCGACCGTTCCGATCCAGCCCGAGCCACCATCTTGGGTTGAGGCCCAGCGCCGGTGGTGTTGGACCCACGAGAGGCCGTTCACCATGGCGTACTCTACACCCGCGCCTGATTGTTGTCAACACCCCAGCCCCGTAGGTTATCTTCGCGCTTGGGACGCAGGGGCAATCCTACCAGGAAGCCTTTGGGGGTATGATAGAATCCTTTGGAGGCTTGGCGAGCATGAACAGAACGATTATGACCATATCCGCCGTTGATTCTTCGGGCGCCACGGGCGTCGCGTGCGACCTCAAGACGTTTCAAACTTTCCGGGTGTACGGGGCCGCCGCCGTTACCGCCATCATGGCGCAGAACTCCCTGGCCGTTCAGGCTCTCAGCGCCGTATCCATGGAGATGGTGGGGCAGCAAATCGAAGCCATAGCCTCAGACATGAAAATCCACGGTGTCAAGTCGGGGATCCTGGCGACAGCGGCCAACGTGCAGATCGTGGCGTCCCTCATCGACGCGTTTCACCTCAAGGATGGCTATGTCCTCGACCCCGTCATCCTGGCGGCCACCGGGGAGCCCATGTTGGACGAGGAAGGGATTCGGGCCATGGAAGATAAGCTCCTTCCCCTGGCCTTTGTGGCCACACCCAACCGGCATGAGGCGGAGGTCCTTTCTAGGATGGCCGTGACAGATATCCCCTCGGCCAAGGAGGCGGCAAGGCGGATCCAGCGGATGGGCCCCCGCAATGTCATCGTTACAGGGGGGGCCCTGGAGGGCACCCGGGCCATCGACGTGTGGTACGACGGCCAGGGCTACCACCTCTTCGACGCCCCCCGCTTGGCAAGCCAGAACGTCCTAGGCATAGGCCATACCTTCTCTGCGTCCCTTTGTGCCCTGCTTGCCAAGGGCTGCCTCCTGGCGGAAGCCATCGACAGGAGCAAGAAATACATCGCCAAGGCCGTCCAGCATCCTTTCCAGATTGGCAAGGGCAAGGGTCCGCTCAACCACACCGTTCCCATGTAGCGGAGATATCTCACGAGGGGCAGGAGGCGGACTGGCAAGATCAAATCTCCTTCGGTCCTAAGGGGTTGCAAAAGAATAGTTAAGATTGTATACTCACGAAGGATCGGATGCTCACATGACACGTGCAGATTTGGCCAGAAGGGTGTATCTCGCTCACGGGGGGATGACGTACGCCTCCGCCCAGCAGGTTGTGGAGCAAGTGCTCGAGGCCATGACGGAGGGTATCTGCCACGAAGGCCGGCTGGTCCTCTCCGGCTTCGGGACGTTTCGGGTCGTCAAGCGGAAGGCGAGGACGGGCAGAGACCTTAGCAAGGGGAAACCCGTCTCAATACCGGAGCGGAATACGGTCGTTTTTGTTCCGTCACGTCAATGGATGACATCGGAAGACCATGAGAAGCACGGCTAAGAAAAACGCAACCGCAGGGGAGGCGCCTTTCACGGCGGACGCTTTTCCCCAGAAGCTCTACTATAAGATCGGCGAAGTGGGGGACATCACGGGGGTGCCTTCCCACGTGCTCCGGTTCTGGGAGAAGCAGTTTCCCCAGCTCGCCCCCAACAAGACCCGGTCAGGCCACCGTTTGTACAAGAAGAGGGATATCCAAGTCATCCTCCACATCAAGGACCTCCTGTACAACAAGCGGTTCACCATCAAGGGAGCCAGGGAGTCCCTAACCTTGTGGAAGGATGGGGTGCACCCGGAGCAGGGGGGCACGCAGGGTTCGGGAGAGTTGCTGGGGCAACTCCGCGAAGGCCTGCTTCGCCTGCACGACATTTTGAATCGCCCGCGTCCTTTTGACAGCTGAACCGGCCTGTGGTATAACTCATGTCCCCGGGAGCGTCTGCTCCCTTTTCACTGGTCGGGACGTGGCGCAGCCTGGTAGCGCACTTGCTTGGGGTGCAAGGGGTCGCTGGTTCAAATCCAGTCGTCCCGACCAACTTTAAGCCTTAGTTTTCAACGACTTAGAAGAATTACCGGAGGCGGCCCCGCGAGGGGCCGCTTTCGCATTGCAAGTTTTTCGCAACTTCAGGGCGTCCAGGACTGCGACGGCTTCCTTCATGTGCGAAGGGGCGAGGTGCGAGTACCGAAGCGTCATCTTGAAGTCGCGGTGGCCGAGCAGTTCGCGGAGGACGGCGAGGTCCACGCCGTTCTGGACGAGGCGGGACGCGAAGGTGTGCCGCAGGTCGTGGAAGTGGAAGTCGCCCAGGTCGGCGCTCTTCACGGCCTGCTGCCAGTGCTGTTCAATCCTCGCGGGAAGGCGCCACTCCGGCGCGTCGTCGGACGGGCCTTTTTCCTTCTTGGTGGGGGTGACCTGCTCGGCGAAGACGGGGATGCTGCGGTCGAAAGGCCGCCGCACCTCCTTCAAGATCGCCACCGCACCCTCGTTCAGGAAGATGTGGCGGACCCTGCGCCCCTTGACATGTGCCGCGTCAAGCGTCGCCACCCTGCTGGTGAAGTCCACATCCGCCCAACGCAGCCCCAGGATCTCGCCGCGCCTGGCGCCCGTCTCCAAGGCGAAGCGGACGATCCTAGATAGATAAGGTGGACACGAATCGAGGAGGCGGATCTCCTCTTCGTCGGTGAGGAAGCGCAGCCGCTCCGTGTCCTCACGGAAGAGCCGCACCCTCGCCGCTGGGCTTTCCTTCGTGAGGCCCCATTCGATCCGCAAGTTGAAAAGGCGCTTGAGACGGGCAAGGGCGATGTCCTGCGCGCGCTTGGTCAGAGGCTTGGACTCCTCATCCTTCAAGGCCTCTGCCAGCCGCGCCTCCGCCTGGGCCTTGGTTGGGAAGATGAAGCGGTTCCATTTCCCAGCGCGGACCCAGGAAGCGCGCCAACGATTTCCGGACAGCTCCTTGATGGAACCCCCGCCCCAGCGGTGCTTCTTCGTCGCCAACTCCTGGCGCCAGTGCTCAACGTCCTCGCCGGTGATTCTCGACACGGGCTTGCCAGCGAGGTGCTTGGATTCGAGCCACAGCTTGCTGGCCCAGAAGTCGGTGTCATATGTCCCGGTGCGCTTATTGGTCTTGGACCAGGAGAGGAAGGATTTCACCGCAGCCTCGAAGAGCTGCAAGTCCTCCTTCTTGACCTCCAGGTACTTCCCCTCGCGGATCTGGGTGTGGATCTTCTGGAGGTAGGCCCTGGCCTCGCCCTTGGTCTCGGCGATCCTCCTGTGGTAGCGGCCTTCGAAGCACCACGAGAATTGCCAGCGCCCGTCGGGCAACTGCTTCAAGCCTCGTTCACGTCGGTCTCCCATCTACACCTCCTCTCTCGACTCCAGGAGGCAGGCCTGGCGCAGCCGGGTCCGGATGCTCTCCAGATAGGCCCTTGCTTCCTCCTTGGTCGGAACGATGTGCCTGTGGTATTTCCCGTCCTCGCACCACGAGAACTGCCACCGCCCGTCCGGCATCTGCTTCAAGCCGCGTTCCCGCCGCTCGTCCATCAGGACCTCCTTTCTTCGTGCGACCCCGGCGGCGCGGTCCCACGACTTGCACTACTAGCTTGTAAGGGGCCGTGTCAAGTCCACCAGAATCGGCTTGTGGCTGTACCGCGAGAGCTGGAGCCAGGCACCGCGCTCCAGGCCTCCTGTCAGCGTGATTTCCCGGGGCCTCAGCACGGGCACCGATTCCTCCCTCGCGCTCAGCGTCCCGCCCTCGGAGCTTCGCTGGGCGTTTCTGGTGAAGGATGACGAGATGGTCCTCGTCCAGACGCGCCGTTCTCCCAAGCTGTCCGAGAGCCAGCGGGCCGTGCTGGCGCTGGCGCCGCGCAGGATGTACCGGTCCTGGCAGTTGCCCCACATGCTGGCCCGGGCCTCGTGGTGGAGCTGATCCACATCTTGGAGGATGACCACCGACACCGCGCCGGCGGAGCGCGAGACGGAGATGAAGCGCTCGGTCTGCCTGTGGTCCATGGCGAGTTTGCTGAACTCGTCCAGGATGAGGAAGAGCCGCCCGCCCTTATGGCCGTAGCGCTGGTGGAGCTTGTACTGGATGAGGCGCACGGCCATGGCCGCGAGGGTCTCCCCGGCGAGGCCCATCCGCATGGGGGCCGCGAAGACGAGGCACGACGGCTGTTCCATCAGTTTGGACAGCCGGAAATCGGCGTCCTTGCTCGTGACCCGCTGGATGGCGGGGTGGGAGAACGCGTCGAGCTTGTTGCGGACGCCCTGGATGCGTTCCGTAAAGGTGTATTTGCGGCTGTCGGTGGACGCCTTCAAGTCCGCCTCGACCCGCGCGAAAGCGTCCTGGTCCGCCTGGTCCTTGATGCGGTCCAGGGTATCCTCGAGGTGCTGCTCGGAGAGAAAGAGGTCGTGGAGTGCCTTGAGGCTGGGCCTTTCAAGATGACCCACGGCCCTGACACCCGCTTTGAGAATGCGGA
>JBBIKI010000026.1:0-34980 GCA_037445535.1 Acidobacteriota bacterium
ACTTGCGCTCGACCATGTACTCGCCGCCCATGGCGTTGGTGGCGCGGGACTTGAAGAGCAGGAACCACGCACCCACCGGGCCGTAGGCATCCTTGAAGCGGACCGGGATGAAGCGCACTTCCTGGCAGGTCATCTCAGCGCCGGCCTTCAGGGTAAAGTAGGTCGAAGAGCCGGAGTTCCACGGCGGATACCAAGCGCGGCCCAGGCCCTCACCCATGCTCCGGGGTTTGAAGACGTGCACGGCGCCGCCCATGGTGGCCATGGTGGCTTTCGCCTTGAAGATGTAGAACTTGTTCTCGCGCACCGAGAAGCCCACGGCGCCAGCGACGCGGTCGCCGTCCATGAGGGGCCCGACGATGAACACGCGCTCGAAGATCTGGCCCACGCCGCTCTGCAGCAGGGCGTTCTTGGCCGCTTCCGCCACGATCACCTTGTAGGATTCGCCGTTGATCATGAGCTGCCAGCGGCCCTCATGAACGTAGGCGCCCTTCTCGTCCTTCCAGATGGGAAGGCCCCATTTCTCGAAGAGGTGCACGGTGGAGTCCACGTGGCGGGCGATGTTTGCCACCAGGTCCTCGCGGGTCACGCCCATGAGGTCGTTGCGGACGTAGTCCACGTAATCCTTGACGCTGTTGGCCCCATCCTTCAGGCCCACGTACTGGTTGATGGCGGAAAGGCCCATGGCCACGGCGCCGGAGCGGTCCATGGCGGCCTTGTCGACCAGGGTCACCTTCAGGCCGTTCTGCTTGGCCCAGTACGCTGCTTCCACCGCTGCTCCGCAGGCAGCCATGCCTCCCCCGAGGATCAGGAGGTCGGTCTCAACGACGACGGTCTCAAAGTTGGCCATCTTATTCCTCCCTCCTAACCTTTCAGGGTGAAGATCGCGTTAAGGCCCGAGGATTCGGGCTCGGTGAACAGCGTATTGCTTCCCAGATCGGCCTTGGTGGCGAACCCGCCGTCAGGAACCGCCGCCCCTTCGGGGGTCGTGCGGATGGGGAACTTGAAGCGCTTGACCATGCCGTTGCGGAACTTCACCGTCCACATGATGGAATCCGTGGAACGCAGCGGGGTGACCGCGGCGCCCATGGGAACGAAGTCCGCGTATCCGCGGATCTCGATGGCCTGCGTGGGGCAGATCTTGACGCAGTTGTAGCATTCCCAGCACATGGAAACGTCCTGGTTGTAGGCCTTCATTTTGTCCTTGTCCAGGACCATGAGGTCATTGGGGCAAATGTGCTGGCAGGCTGTCTTGTCCAGCGCCTTGCACCCATCGCATTTTTCAGGATTCACATAGCTTGGCATCCGCTAACCTCCACTCGGATCAGAACCAGTGCCAGCACTTGGTCGTCACAAAGAAGACCAGTCCTTTCCGTCTTGTTCCCTCGATTAAGCCCCCGGGGCGGATCGCACCTCCTTTCGCTCTGGTCTCACGCGGCCCGCAGGAAAATCGGGGGGGATTCGTGGGTGACATCCCTTCTCGTCCTCAGGGGCCGCTAAATTAATAACTATTAATTCAGAGTCCCCCGCGATCTTCCCTAGTGAGTATTGGGCGAGGGCCTCCGGCAATTCAATCCATTGTAAATAAAGACAAAATACCTGGGCGAAAAGACCCATTCCAACGTGTGAGTGAACCCCTCCCCTTTGGTTTCAAGTAATTATACAAATAATTACATGGTGCCATATATGCACTTTGGTATCCTTATTCTCCAGTAATTGGGTGATCTGAACATCGGTGCATTCTAAGCGTAAGTGACCAAATAGCTTGACTATTAAGGCCCTATAGACCTTTCAAGACTTAGCGGGTAGACCAAATTCTATGGGACGAGATGGACGTGCATACCCTTAGCCTCCACCTATGTTATGCACGAGGCTCTCCCCATTTCCGTGGTATAGTGCACCTTCTCCGGGCGCCCTGGATTCAGCGAGGTGCTTGAAAACCCAGGCCGTGCGCCCATTTTTACCCGCTGGAGCCAGACGATGGCCAAGGCCTTCGAGGAACTTTTCCCTTCCGAGGAAGCCTGCCACCAGCATCTGTTCCGCCTGCGGTGGCCGGAAGGGTTTCGCTGTCCCCGCTGCCAGGGCCAGAAGGCCTGGCAAGTCCACGGGGACCTCTACCGTTGCCAGCAGTGCGATCATCAAGCCTCCGTGACCGCGGGGACCATTTTCCACGGCAGCAGGCGCCCACTCCTCATGTGGTTCCGCGCCATGTGGTACGTGACGAACCAGCGCTTCGGGGTGAGCGCCCTCGGGCTCATGAAGGAACTGGACCTGGGAAGCTATCACACGGCCTGGGCGTGGATGCAGAAACTGCGAACCGCCATGGTTCGCCCCGGCCGGGACCGTCTGGCGGGAACCATCGAGGTGGGCCTCACCTACCTCGGTGGCCACAAGCCAGGCAAGCGGGGACGTGGGGCGAGCGGCAAGGTTTTGGTCGTCGTCGTGGTCCAGGATTTGGGGAACCGCATCGGCCGGATCCGCCTCCGCAGGATCCGCAACGCCTCGGCCGAGAGCCTGGCCACGGTCATATGCGAGGAGGTGGAACCGGGCAGCCGCGTGTTCACGGACGGCTGGAGGGCCTTCGGCGGATTGGCCGAACTGGGATACAGACACGTTGTCGTGCCTAAGGAGGGCGGGCCGGGTGAAACGGCCCTCCCCCTCGTCAACCGCATCGCCCACCTCATTGACCAGTGGCTGTTGAAATCTCACCAGGTGGCCGTGCGGCCATCCTACCTGGACTATTACTTGGACGAGTTCACCTTCCGCTTCAACCGAAGAACGTGGCGCTCCCGGGAGTGGCTCTTCTTCGCCCTCATTCAACAGGCCGTGGCCGTGGCACCCCTCCCCGCCAGCATGATGAACATACCCAGGCCCCTGGCTCCCCCTCCGGACAAGGGCGCGGGACCGCCGAAACCGCCACGGGCCCTCACGCCCGCGGGCGGAAAGCCGTCCTCCTAGGCTAGGGCGCCAAGTTGATCTTTGGTGCGGCCAAAGCTTCTGGTGCAGATGCCGTCTTCGAGGGCGTTGCCTCTACCAGGAGGCAAGGGGGAAATCTTCGCCGAGTTCCACCCTTAGGAAGGCATCGAGATCGCCGCGGGCCGCGGGGGCAAGGCGTTCCATAAGGCCCGCCCGGTAGAGGCGCGACAGCGCCTCCTGGATGCGCGGGCTTTCCCATCCGCGCTCCAGCATCTGATCCCGGAGGCGTCCCAGGACATCCAGGAGCCCGGCGTACTCCTGGCCGTACTTCGACTCCAGGTCTTCGCGCAGGGCGCGTGCCAGGGCGGGGCAACGCCCCTCCGTGGCCACGGCCAGGGTCAGGTCTCCCCGCCGCACCACGGCGGGCAGCGTGAAGGTGCAGACGGCGGGGCGGTCCACCACGTTGACGAGGATGTTCAGCGACCGGGCCTCCTCGCTGACGCGGGCGTTGGCCTCTTCATCACTGGTAGCGGCGATGACGAGGAAGGCCCCGGCCAGATCCCCTGGGGCGTACTCCCGGTCCTGGAGCCCAATGCGGCCCTCCGAGGCCAGGGCGCGCATCTCCTCACAGGCTCGCGGCGCGATGACGCTGACACGGGCGCCGGCCGCCAGGAGGCCCAGCACCTTGCGAAGCGCTATAGAACCCGCTCCCACGACGACGGCGGGCCTGCGGTCCAAGACCAGATTGACCAGGTACCCCATGGCCGCCCCCAGACCTTTGCCTCCGAAACCACCTACCCCTTCCGGGCCGTCACCAGGACCGTCCCCGCGGGAAGGGCCTCCGCCCGGATGGCCACGAAGCCCAGCAACGTGAGGGCAGATTCGAGGCGCGGCACGGACCACGTCCGGCACCCCCCGCGGGCCACGTGGCGCGATAGGGTTCCCAAGGCCGCTTCCACGGGCGGGAGGACACTGATGGGCAGAAACGCGTCATGAAGCACCGCGAGGCCGCCGGGCTCCAAGGCCTCCACCACCGACTCCAGAGCTCGCTGAACCTCGCCCGTGCTGCACGAAGCCAGCAGGCCCGAGAGGATGACGGTTCCCCAGGGTCCCTCGCGCTCCAGACCCTGGAACGGATTGCCGGGCTGGAGACGAGGACCTGAGAAGGGATTGCGCCAGGAGTACTTGAGGTGGGGCCAGCGCGCCGCGATGGCCGTGCCGTAAGCCTCTCCTCCCCACCCCAGGAGGTGCACGGGGCCGCTCTTGCCCAGGTCCAGCTTGTCGGACACGGCCGGCGCGGCAAAGCGGGCCAGAGCTTCGCAGGTGGCGTCCAGGGACGCGTCGTGGCCCAAGGGCAGAAAATCCCGGCAGCCCTCCCTGGCGTACCCGCCGAGTTTGCCCCACGGCGCCGACTCACGGGCGTACTGCAGGAGGGCCGGCCGCAAGCTCTGCGGGGCATCGGCGCGGAGGTACCGGGAGGCCATGTCGAGGTTCCTGTAGGTCCCCGCATTTTCCTCCAGTACCCCTAGACTGACGAGGGCCTCCAGAATTTCCTGGAGGGCGCCCGCGTTGAAGCCGAGCGCTGCCGCCAGCTCCGCGGGAGCAGTGTAGGTTTCGATTTTGTCGAAGATTCCAGCCTCCAGGGCGAGGCCCAGGGCCTGCGTTCCTATGCCCGCCAGGGCCACACGGATGAGCTGGTCGGGCGGAGGGGCCGGCTCGAAGCGGGAGCTCCCGTCGGCCCGGCGCCTCAGCTCGCGCTGGCTGCTGCCGATGCGCTCCCGGAGGCGCACCACCTCGCCCACCACCAGCGTAGCCGGAGGCTTGATCTGGGCCCGTTCGATGTCCTGCGCGATCGTGGCGAGGGTGCCCACCACCACGTGCTCGTCGTGCCAGAAGGCCATCTGGATAGCCGCCGCTGGGGTGTCTGGACTCCGGCCGTGCTTCATGAGGCGGCCCGCGATCCTTCCCGCGTTCTTGACGCCCATGAGGAAGACCACCGTCTCCATCCGGGCGAGGGCCCCCCAGTCGAGCCTGCTTTCCCCTTCCTTGGCTTCGTGCCCCGTGGCGATGGTGACGCACGAGGAGGCGTCGCGGTGGGTCACGGCGATTCCGGCGCAGAGGGGCGCCGCCAGGGCCGACGAGACGCCGGGGACCACCTCGAAGGCGATGCCGTGCTCGGCCAGGTATTCGGCCTCTTCGCCTCCCCGGCCGAAAAGGAAGGGGTCGCCTCCCTTGAGCCGCACCACGCTCTTGCCCTCCCGGGCCTTCTGGACCAGGAGCTCGTGGATCTCGTCCTGCCGCGAGTCGTGCTTGCCTACCGGCTTGCCCATGTAGAGGCGCTCCGCCGAAGGCTTGGCCAGGGAGAGCACCTCCTCCTGCACGAGCCTGTCGTAGACCACCACGTCCGCGGACCGCAGAAGTTCGGCGGCCTTCAGGGTCAGCAGCTCCGGGTGGCCCGGACCCGCTCCCACGATATAAACCTTGGCTGGAACCATGTGCTCGATCTCCCCCTTGCAGGTTGCCGGAATGCTCCCGCGGACCATGCGATATCCTCAGGGACCCCCAAAGGCGGGGTCCGCGAGGCTGGATCGCAAGGGTGAACTATAGTGCCCTCGGACCCGCAAGGGAAGGGCTTTTGTCCGGCCGTCCCCACCTATGGCAAAGCGCGCAATTTGCGACAGGGGAGCTCGCTACCCCGGCGGTGAAGGCGCGGAGCGCGTCCCAAAGGAGCGCCAGCCGTGCATGGGCATATGCCTCCCGTGGCATATGCCCCAAAGAGAACGACTGTTCGCGGCGGACTCGCACAGACTCCTCTTAAGACCTATTGTAATAAAAGTCGGCCTCGGTCTAAGCAGAAACCACGAGGCACCACTCAGGGGAGGAAGAGGAATGAGCGTTTTGGTCTATTTGGCGCTTTACGCGGGTGCCGCAGTCTTCGTCGCCGCGTCTCTGGTGAGGGCGTGGATGTACGCGCGGGCCCCCCTCCATTTGCGCTGGGAGCTGTACCCCGTACCCCACGAGGACCCGGCCAAGGTCGGCCACGGTGGCTCCTACTTTGAAGACAAGGACTGGTGGACCCACAAGCGCCATTACAACCTGGTGGGAGAGCTGGGCGTCATGGTCCCCGAGATGCTCTTCCTCAAGGCCCTCCACGAGTTCAACAGGAAGCTCTGGTACCGCTCCTTCCCCTTCCACTTCGGCCTCTACCTTCTCATCGGGGCCTGCGGCCTCCTTCTCCTGGCGGCCCTCCTGGGCCTCTTCGCTCCCGCGTTGATGGCGGGCGCCCTGGGCATGGCCTTCCACTGGCTCTACACGGTGGTGGGCGCGGCGGGGGTGGTGCTGGCCCTGGTGGGTGCCGTCGGCCTCCTGCATCGCAGGCTGACGGATGAGGATCTCAAGACTTACACCACGGTGGGAGACGTCTTCAATTTGCTGTTCTTCATCGTATCCTTCGGCGTGCTCTGCGCCGGATTCCTGCTCAGAGGCCCAGGAACCCCGGGCGTCCTGGCCATGGTGCAGGGACTGCTGACCTTTAACAGGACCTTGGAAGTGCCGGGGCTCCTCGCGGCGGGCATCATCCTCTGCGCCCTGCTGGCCGCCTACATCCCCCTGACCCACATGTCTCACTTCGTGGGCAAGTACTTCACCTATCACGACGTGCGGTGGAACGACCAGCTCAACCTCCGGGGCAGCAAGATCGAAGCGAAGCTCGTGGAGTACCTCACCTACAAGCCCACCTGGTCCGCGCCGCACGTCACCGCCGACGGCAAGAGGACCTGGGCCGACGTGGCCACGACCAACCCTTGGGAAGGGGCCAAGAAATGACCGATAAGCTCAAGCTCACGGATATGTCCAAGCCGGGCCGCAAGCCCCTGGCCCACGTGGTGAACAAGGACCTCATGCCCCTGCCCTATCCCCTCGAAACCCCCGAGAAGGACCACGCCTGGACGGCCCTCACGGAGAAGGTGATGGGAGCGGTGGAGTGCGGCCTCGACGACACCTGCGCCCTCAACATCCCCCAGCCCAAGACCAAGGAGGAGGAGGAGGAACTCGTCAAGAAGTTCCTCGCCGGCCTGGACAAGCTCTTCACCAAGGAGAACAACTGGACCTTCCTTCAGCCTTTGGTCCTGTCCATGGAGCACTGCGCCAAGTGCCAGACGTGCTCCGACGCCTGCCACATCTATGAGGCGAGCGGCGGCAACGAGCTCTACCGCCCGACGTTCCGCTCCGAGATCGTGCGCCGGCTCTACTTCAAGAGCGTCAAGCACGGCGGCGTGCTCTCGGCCTGGCAGCACGGCGACGTCGAGATCAACTGGCCGCTCGTCGCGCGCCTGGCCGAGCTCGCCTACCGCTGCAACCTGTGCCGGCGCTGCGCCCAGACCTGCCCGATCGGCGCCGACAACGGCCTCGTCGCGCACGAGCTGCGCAAGCTGTTCAGCCAGGAGCTGGGGATCAACGCCAAGGAGTGCCACGACAACGGCTCCGTGCTCCAGCTCAAAGTCGGGTCCTCGACCGGGATGAGCTCGCTCGTCGTCAAGGACAACATCGAGTTCATCGACGAGGACATGATGGATCGCACCGGGATCAAGGTCGAGACCCCGTGGGACGTGGAGGGCGCGGACGTCCTCCTCATCCACAACGCCGGCGAGATCCTGGCTTGGCCCGAGAACCCCGGCGCCTTCGCCCTCATCCTCACCGCCGCCGGGATCAAGTGGACGCTCTCCTCGGAGCTGGCCGGCTACGACTCGATCAACTACGGGCTGTGGTACGACGACGCCCAGTTCGCCCGGGTGGCGATCAAGCACGCCCAGGCGGCCAAAAAGCTCGGCGTGAAGAAGATCGTGCTCGGCGAGTGCGGCCACGCGCACAAGGCGCTCTCGGTCATCGCCGACCGCGTCCTCACCGGCGACCTCAACATCCCGCGCGAGAGCTCGATGACGCTCCTGCGCGACGTCGTCATGAACGACCGCCTCAAGCTCGACCCGAGCCGGAACGACTTCCCGGTCACGCTGCACGACCCGTGCAACCTGGTCCGGCTCATGGGGGTCGTCGAGCCGCAGCGCGAGATCGTGCGCAAGATCTGCCCGCAGTTCCGCGAGATGGAGCCGCACGGGGTGGACAACTACTGCTGCGGCGGCGGTTCGGGCTTCGCGATCATGAGCGGGAACAACTTCCAGGACTGGCGCTTCCACGTCTCCGGGCGGAAGAAGCTCGAGCAGGTGCTCAACGCGTTCTCCGACTGCATCGACCCGTCGGTCAACAAGTACATCTGCGCGCCGTGCAGCAACTGCAAGGGCCAGTTCCGCGACATGCTCGCCTATTACGACATGTGGGCGAAGCAGCGCATCCTCTACGGCGGGCTGGTGGAGCTCATCGTCAACTGCATGGTGGACGCCAAGCCGGGCTTCATCGACTGGGAGTGGCACTGACAGGTCGGGAGGAGCGGGCCGGCAGCCGGCAGCGGGAATGCAACGAATTCTGGAACCCCATCCCCCCTCCCTGCTCCCTGCTCCCGTCTATTAGGAGAATCTCATGAGCAAAAAAATTCTGGTCGTGGACGATGAGCCCGACGTGGTCACCTACCTCAGCACCGTCCTTCGGGACGCGGGGTACGAAACGCTGGAGGCCTCCAACGGAGAGGAGGCCATGGAGCAGATCAAAACGAACCACCCCGACCTCATCACGCTGGACATCACCATGCCCGAGATGACGGGCGTCAAGACCTACCGGACCCTCAAGGAGGACGCTGGGCTCAAGGCCGTGCCGGTGATCATCGTCACGGGGGTGGCCCACGATTTCCGGCAGTTCATTTCCACCCGAACCCAAGTCCCTCCCCCCGAGGGCTACCTTGAGAAACCCGTGAAACCCGAAGACCTCCTCGCCGAGGTGAAGCGCCTGGTGGGATAAGGCCGCCGCCAACGAAAGCAGGAGGGCGCGGGATCAGCTCTGCCCGCGCCCTCTTCATGTCCAGCAGCGTGCGAAGGGGATCGAAAGGGTCTTTCGGCTCCCGCTTCCTATGTTTACTGCTCACCGCCTACTTGCTTACTGCTCACCGCTCACCGCTTACTTGCTCCATCCGCCACCTCGGCTCCACAAGGGTACGCCCGTAGCAGAATCCCTCAGCTTGAGTACCTGGCCGCCCTTGGTGACCTCGGCGGCGATAATGACGGCGCTGCCTCCGCGCATGATCTTGGACCCGGTCACCGTCACCGCATCGCCAGCGGCGAGCTTCACGGGCTGGGCGTCCACGTAGAACGAGGGGCCCAGGTCAACTTCCAGAGATCCCTCGGCGGTTTTGACCGTGACGTGTACGCCTTGGCCCCGTCCCATCTGAACCTCGGCCACGGACTCCACGGTGCCGGAGACCGTCGCAACCGTCGTGGGATCGTACATGCGCCCCTTGCCCCCGCGGCCGCCCCATCCTCCACCGGCCTGCGCGATCGCGCCTACGGATAAGACCAGCCCCACCAACACCGCCGCCACTGCCAACGATTTTCCATTCATGGACAACTCTCCTTAAGAATCGTACCGGCTTGCACCCCTAAGTTAGGGAGACAAGACCAGGATCCGAAAGGTTTAATTTGCGTCGCCCGCCTTGGGGTTATCCTGGGAGACCCCGGAGATACGGAACTCCCAGCAGCAGTGTCCATGGGCCTCCGAGTCGGGGGGGCAATGAAGGCACCGGGTCCCGATGCGGGCGTCCACCGTGCGGGCGAAGGTCTCGAACTCCACCTCGCCCACAACCTTGCAGGGAAAATCGGGGAGGCCCTTTCGATGGCGTGTCTCCTGAACGCGGCACGCCTCCATGAAAAACCTCAGCGTGCGGCCAGCCTCGCTCCATTCCACCCGGTAGGGATTGATGAAGCTGTACATGCGGTATGTGAGGGCCTGTTCAAGAGCGCAAAGGCCCCCTCCTCGGGGAATCGAGAATGCCTCCATGATGCGCCTCGCTTCAGCGGCGGCGAACAGGCGCCATGAAGCGGCATCGAGCTCCATGGCGGTTTCCATGCCGTAGCGCTTCTCCGCGGCAAGAAACCAGCACCCGTCGTGAGCGAGCCAGTTCTTGGCGAAGACGTCCAGGGCCCTCAAGAGGCCGGGGCGGTCCAGCGCCGCGAAGGCGCGAGGCGCCCCCGCATCTGCGGAGGTTTGGAGCACGGCTGCCCGGTGAAGATGGCCCTCCCGAAGCGCCAGCTCTTTCGTGCCCAGGCCAGAGAGAAAACCCCGTGACCAATCCAGGGTTACGGGCCCTTCCGCGTGGACTCTTCCCTCCCCTAAGTGCACGTTAGAAACCAGAGCAAAACCTTCGGCGGAAAATTCACCTAGAATAACCAAGCCGCCGGGCTTGACCACCCTCAGCACTTCCTTGAGAACTGCCGCCCCGTCCGCTAGATGATGGAGCACGTCCATGGTAACGGCGCACCCGAAATATCCGTTGGGAAAGGGAAGGGCCGCTCCGTCCGCGAGGGTGAACCGGATGCGCGACGCGAGGGCCGGGTCGTCGGTGAGAAAAGCCGCCACCTGCTGGTCCTCGGCGGCGATGTCCGCGCTCACCACCTCCAGGCCGCGGCGCGCCGCCTCCCGGGCCATGAGCCCCATGCCCGTCCCCAGGTCTAGAACAGGGCCCTCCAAGGAACCGGCCGCATCCAGCACGAAGGCTGGCGCCACGAGCCGGTCGTAGCCCAGGCTTATGTATTGAGCCGTCCGCGTCACGAAGTGAGCCTTGCGCCGTTCCAATTCCTCGGGCGTGAGCGCCATGTGCCGGTCCTCTCTTTTCCTGTTTGAAGAAGGCGGCGAGGCGCGAGGGCATACGCCTTCAGCGCGCGCCTCGCACCCCCTCCGCCTTCTTGTGACCGCCGTGCTTAGCCTTTTCTAATAAGGCTAGAAAGCGCTCTTGACCTTCCACTCCTTCCAGACCTTGCCCGTGAGCTCGGGCCTGGGCGTGAGGGTGGGCCGTCCGGGCTGCCAGCCGGAGGGGGTCACCTCCCCGGTCTTGCGCACGTGCTGGAAAGCTTTTATCTGGCGGACCAGCTCCGTGACGTTGCGTCCCACGGGGGGCGTGAGCACCTCCATGGCCTGAATCACGCCGTCCGGATCGATGATGAACCGGCCTCGGATGTCCACCCCGGCGGCCTCGTCGTAGATGCCGTAGGCCGTGCCGATGGCTCCTCCCTGGTCGGAGAGCATGGGAAAGGGCACGCCCCCCTTCACCATCTTGGAGAGTTCCTCCTCCTGCCAGATGAGGTGGGAGAACCGGCTGTCCGTGGAGACCGAGAGTACCTCGACGCCGAGCTTCTTGAGTTCAGGATGCGTGGCGGCGACCGCCGCCAGTTCGGTGGGTCAGACGAAGGTGAAGTCACCGGGGTAGAAGCAGAGCAGGACCCACTTCCCCTTGAAGTCTGACAGCTTGAAGTTCTTGAAGGCGCCGCCGAAGAAAGCGCTCGCCTCAAAATCGGGCGCCGGCTTGCCCACCCGAGCCACATCCATCCTCGATGGCTCCATCATCGCCTCCTTAACTGAAGCACCTGGGGACGTCTTTTTGACGACGCCGCCCGCCGGTTCCACGCACCCCGTCTTCTTGGATACCATCTTTTTTTCCGCCATGGACCCTCCCTTTCTTGTGGCAACACCCGTGAAAAGGCCGTCCGCTCATCCGTCCAAAAAACCGTGTTCATTCATCCACTGGTCGTTGAAGATGGTGCTGAGGTAGCGAGAGGCGCTGTCGGGGAACAAGGTCACGATGCGCGCGGGCTTGTCCAGCCTTCGGGCCAGGTCCATCGTCACCTTGAGGGCGGCGCCGCTGGATCCGCCCGCGAGGATCGCCTCCCTGCGCACGAGCTCTCGGCACGCGAGGAAGGCGTCTTTGTCGGAAACCGTCACCACGTCGTCCAAGTTCGTGAAATCGGCGCAGCCGATGATGAACTCGTCCCCCAAGCCCTCCAGAAGATACGGGGAGGGGTGTTTCCGCTCGCCGGTGCGGAAGTAGTGGGCGAAGACCGATCCCTCCGAATCCACGGCCACGACTTTGATCTTGGGGTTCTTCTCCTTGAGGTACCGCGCGACGCCGCCGATGGTGCCCCCCGTGCCCATGCCCGCCACCAGAACGTCGATGCGTCCTTCCATCTGCTCCCAGATTTCCGGACCCGTGGTGAGGTAGTGGGCCTCGTTGTTCTCCCGGTTGTTGTGCTGGTCCGGGAAATAGCAGCCGGGGGTTTGGGCCGCCAGGCGGGGCGTGATCTGATTGTAGGAGTCAGGCGATTCGGGAGGGAGGGTGCTGTCCGCCTTGACCACGTCCACTCCCAGCGCTTCGAGCTGGGCCAGTTTTTCAGGGCTGATGCAGTCTCTCACGACCACCTTCAGGCGGTACCCTCCCTGGATGGCTACCATGGCCAAGCCAACGGCGGTGTTACCCGAGGAGTTTTCGAGGATGAGATCGCCGGGGTGGATGCGGCCGTTGCTGGCGGCCTTCCGAATCATGTGGAGGGCCGGCCGGTCCTTGATGCTCCCCATGGGGTTGAAGAACTCCAGCTTGGCGTAAACCTCCGGGACCAGCCCTTGAGTGATCCGGTGGAGCCGGACCATGGGTGTCTCGCCTACGAGATCCAGGATGCTGTTATAAACTTGGGAGTGCCGCATGGTCCTCTCTTTCATCGATGCCAGGCCTTGACCCAATCGCTCCGCCTTACGCGGCGGTCACTTGCTTCCTCGGGCGACCATGAGGTCCAGATCCTCCTTGAGGCTCTGGAGGTCCTCCTCGTGCTCGACCTCCTGCTGGAGGATCGTGAGAGCGAGGTTGTAGGTCACCATGTCCTTGTCTTTGGTGATATCCATGAGGCGTTTGTAGACGCCGATGGCGCACTGCTCGCCCGCGATGTTCTGATCCAGGATCACCGCCACGTACGGATCATCCGGGGCATCGTAGGCGCACGGGCTTAGGGGGAACCACTGCTTGGGATCGGTAACCGGCGTGCCGCCGAGCTGAACGATGCGCGTCACCAGCAGCGTGGCATGGTTCAGTTCCTCCGTGGCGTGCAGGGTGAGCTCCGCGGCCACGGCGTCCTTCATGGGGCCCTTGAGGATCTTGGCGCCAAGCCAGTACTGGTAGTAGGCCAGCCACTCGCTGGCGTAGGCCGCGTTCAGGAGCCCCAGCAGCTCCTCCACGTCCATCCCGATGATCTGCCGTCCTTTGGTTCCCATGGAACCCTCCTTCATCGCTTTGGGACATACTTGGCCGAGTGTGCGCACGATATCTGACCACGACTCAGTCGTAGGATGCCATAATTTGGCGGTTTCTCGCAGGTGTCAAGGCCGGCGAGGACCCCTCCTGCATGCCGAGATTCTTCCAAACCGTTCGGATATCCACGGCGGAGGGGGCGTCGGTCTCCACGACCGCCCGCTCCTGCATCTGGGCCAGGGTTACGGCTCGGTCAAACTGCACGCGGCCCGCGACCCTCGCTCCGGCCCTCTTGGCCCCCTCTTCGATGCGCTCGGTCATGTCGGCGTTCAGGTCCCATTTGTTCACGCAGACCGAGGTCGGGATCTGGAAGTGCCGCGTGAGGGAGAGGACTCTGTTCAGGTCGTGCTCTCCCGAAACCGTGGGTTCCGTGACGACGAGAACCAAGTTGGACCCCGTGACCGATGCGATGACCGGACAGCCGATCCCCGGAGGCCCGTCGGCGATGATCATGGGACGGCGTTTCTCCTCGGCGATCCGCCTGGCCTCTCGGCGGACCGTGGCAACCAGCTTGCCGGAATTCTCGGCCGCGGCGCCAAGTCTGGCGTGGACCATGGGACCACATCTCGTCTCCGACACCATCCACTCGCCGCAGAGCCGGACGGGAAACTCGATGGCCTGCTCGGGGCAAAGGCGGACGCACACGCCACATCCCTCGCAGGACAGCGGATCGATGGTGAACCAAGGCCCTCCCGCACGCCTGCCACCCACCCGGACCGCATCGAACCTGCAGGCGGAGGCGCACACGCCACAACCGCTGCAGGCCTCTTCGCCGATGAGCGCCCCGTGTCCCGAGAAAAACTCGTGGTGCTCCGTGACCCTTGGCGAGAGAAGGAGATGCAGGTCCGCCGCGTCCACATCACAGTCGGCCACAACCGCATGCCCCGCAAGCACGGCGAAGCTGGCGGTCAAGCTGGTCTTGCCCGTTCCTCCCTTGCCGCTTATGACGACGAGTTCTTGCATGATCCCCTCTAGCGGAACCGATTCAGGCTGGGCGCTCAACCCGTTGAGTGATTTCGTCCCACAGGCCGCGGAAGAGGCCCCCATATTCCGGAAGAACATCAACTACGAGGTGGCCCCTGGAATAGGTTTCGGCGATGCGCCGATCGTCCGGGATTTCTAGCAGGACCGGAATTCCCTCTCCTTGGCAATAGGCGTGCACTCTGTCATCCCCGGCCCCCATCCGGTTCACGATGACGCCGAAGGGAATCCCGGCCTCCCGCACCGTCCCGACCGCGAGCCTGAAGTCGTGGAGGCCGAAGGCCGTGGGCTCCGTCACTAGTGCAACGAAATCCGATCCCCTGATCGTAGCCACCACGGGGCAGGAGGTCCCAGGGGGAGCGTCCAGAATCACTGGAGTGCCTCCCTGAATTCGGGCCTTCACCGCTCGGATGAGGGGCGGCGCCGTGGCCACGCCCACATCAAGCCGTCCTTGGACGAGGGTGACATTCTGAGCACGCAGGGTCTCGACGACTCCTATCCGCCTCTCCGTCTCACCGATGGCCTGCTTGGGGCAGACCAGGGCGCAGCCGCCGCAGCCGTGACACATCTCGGCGAAGAGGAAGGGCTTGGCTCCGAGACACACGATGGCATGATATTGGCAGAACATACCGCACTCGCAGCAGCCGTCGCAGAGAGATTCATCCACCAGGGGTATGGAAACGGTCACCGGCTCCGAACCGAGAGGTTTACCTTGAAGGAAAAGATGGGCGTTCGGCTGCTCCACATCGCAATCCAGCAACTGGATCTCGCAACCGAGCGCCCGCGCCAAGTTGACGGATACAGTAGTCTTGCCCGTTCCGCCCTTACCCGAAGCTATGGCGAGGATCATGGCCCGTCCACACCCACGCCTGCATTGTCGAATCGGCTCACTCCCAATGTCCCTCCACATCCACTGACGCGATTTCGGTGAGATCTCCGGCGCGGTAACGCTTAAGGGCCTCGCCCACCGTTGGCGCGTCGGTGCTGAAGACCTTGATCCCCGCCGCGGCCAGGGCCCTGAAGGCCTTCGGCCCGCAGTGCCCCGTCACGAGAGCCTTGGCTCCCGTCCGCGCGACGACCTCCGCCGAGTGGATTCCCGCCCCTTGGGCCGCATCCCAACTTTCCTGGTTGCTGGCCATTTTGAAGGTATCGTCATCGAGATCGTAGACGACGAACATCGGCGCTCTGCCAAACCTGCTGTCCAGCGGAGCCTGAATATCGCCGGCCGAAGCAGTAAAGACTATCTTCATGTCAGGACCCCCGGTTCAAGGCAGTTCCGCACTTCTGGCAGTTCTGCTCGATGCAGGGGACGCCGCGAGAGTGAGGCATCTTCTGACCGCACCTTGGGCAAACGCAGCTATCAGAGGATCCCGCACCGCGCCCTCCGCCCTGGCCCATGCCTCCACCCTGGTCGCGCCCTCTGCCTTGCCCCCGACCTCCACCTTGTCGACCCTCCTTTGGTCCATCTTCAATCGCTTTCCTTTCATGCGTCGCCGAATTCGCCTCCCGGGAGCAGTCGCGATCTCTGCCCCACCGCGGCGTTGTTCCATCTGTGCGTTCAGCGCTTTCACTGCTTCTCCGCTGCCCAGTAGAATCGGCGTATATCGTGAATTTGGCTTTCAATGCGCCCCGAGGATTCTAGGGCGGCGAGGGCTTTGACGATTTCATTAGGGGCTGCTGCGAGCCCGGCGGCGGCTTCTTCCACCGTGCATGGGCGCCTGGAAAGCAGATCAAGCAGCCGCTCCTTAATCTCGCCGGCCTGGCCCGCCTGTGCCTCTCGCCACGGCTTGAAATCGGCGATGACCTCGGCGATGGGCGTAAAGAAGGAACAGAGCGCTGCAAGACGCTCCTGGGACACAATGGCCAATGGGCCGAGGGGCGAGGGGCGTACAGGCGTGTTGAGGTGGATGCGATCGGGCCCGATGCGCCGTACCTGCTCCGCGACCAGGTTGATTCGCGGCTCGCCATCCGACAGTCCCGCCACCACCATGACCTCGAGCCAGATGGGGCCCGCGTACTCGCCGCGAAAGGTCTCCAGTCCCGCCACGACCCTTTCCAGAGTGAGGCTCTCGTGAGGGCGGTTCACAACCCGGAACAGGCCCTCGTCCCCCGCGTCCAGGCTGGGGAGAACCCGGTCCGCTAAGGCAGCTTCTCGGCGAAGCACGGGGTCGCCGAAAAGCGCGCCGTTCGTCAGCAGAACCACGGGGATGTCCGTGATTGTCTTGAGATCCCTGATCAGCCGCCCCAGAGGCCTGTATAGTGTCGGCTCTCCCGAGCCGGCAAGGGTAATGACATCGGGACGAGGGCCTCGCTCCAGGGCGTGCCTTACTTCCTCTACGAGGGTGTGGACCGGGAAAAAGTTCTCCTTTCGCACCGAGAGGACCCGCGTGGGACCGAGCTGGCAATAGATGCAGTCGTACGGACAAACCTTAAAGGGCACGAGGTCCAGGCCCAAGCTCATGCCGAGGCGGCGGCTCGGCACGGGGCCATAGATGTGGCTGCGCCGTGTCTCGGAGGTTTTCAATCGTGTTCCTTGGTCTCTCTGCCTCATTGCGAGTCACCTCTTTCCTCGGCCGAAACCCTGTCCGTCGAGCCTGAGGGACGCTCCTACCTTCGTCGGCTCAAGATTGCCACCACCGGGTGGGTACCCGCCTCCCGGCCTTTTCTCTCCAAGCGGCGATCACGACAAAGGCCCCTTCGCCGTAACCGGGCTTCACCGGCTCGATGTTCCGCAAGGCATCCACGGGATGAAAGAGCGTCTGCGCGATCAAGGGTGCCGAGAAGCCAGCGCGAAGGAGGGCCGCGACGACTTGGGGGACATTCCAGAATCGGGCTTCACCATAAAAGCGGCTCTCGCTGCTCCGCTCCTGGTAGACTCTGCCCAGGTCGCTAAGACCGTCCACTAATCCCACCACAAGCAGGCCGTGCGCCTTCAATACTCGCCTGCTTTCGGCGATGGCGCGTTCTGGATCGTCGAGAAAGCACAGGGTGGTTACCATGAGCACGGCGTCGAAGCGCTTGTCATCAAAGGGGAGCGCCTCCGCGGTGCCGTTGAGGACTTCAACCCCGCGGCGCCGTGCCAAAGCCCGCATGGCAGGCGAAGGCTCCACGCCCCAAGAAACTCCAAGAGCCTTCGCAAAGCGTCCCGTGCCTGCTCCCACTTCGAGCTTCAAACCCTGCTTGGGCCAGAATCGCTGCAAGGCGGCCACCTCGGAGCGAAAGGCCCACGGGTGGGCATCGAACCAGACGTCGTAGACCCCGGCGTACTTTTCGAAAGATCCGATCTTGGGCATCGCTTTGCATCCGCCTCCTCATCCTCTCCGGCGTTCCCAGCGCGAGCTTGTGCCCCTCACTTTTGGCACAACATCACTTTGGATCGTCCCGTAGGAGAGAGAACCTTTCCGACCCTTGAGAAGTGCCTCTCCAGCAACGTCCTCTCCTGGCGCAAAAAGCCTTCAACCCGGCCAGCTCCTGCCACCGCTAGGCGCAGGTAGAACAGGAGGCGGACCAGGGGGCGCTCGGGGAGATCATGCTCCATCATGAAGAAGGTTCCTCCCGGTGCGAGCACGCGTCCGATCTCCCGAAGGGCCTGTTCGCGAGCTTCTCCCTTGAGTTCGTAGAAGGCGTGCGAGCATGTCACGGCACCGAAGGATCCGGCGGCAAAGGGCAGTCTTTCGGCATTCCCCTGAACCAGCAGGAGGTTGCACCGCTCCTTGGTCTTGCGCCGTCCCTGTCTTAGCATTCCCCTGGAAAAGTCCAGGGCCGCCACGTGTCCCGATGGGCCGACTCTTTCAGCGAGGTAGGGAAGGAGAGAGCCCGTCCCCGTGCAGAGATCGAGAACGGCACCGCCATGCACAACGGGCAACAGGCCCGCCAGAAACTCCCGCACGCGCCGCTGGCTATCACCCGAGTGCATGGCTACGAAACGGTCGTACATGGTGGAAAAGCCATCGTAGTAAATCTGTCGCGCGCTCCGCATGGCACCCCTTCCCTTGTCCCTGCCCTGGTAGCGTCCAAGAGCGCTACGGCTTGGCGGGAGGCGTTCCCATCAGGCGCTCTTCCAAAGCCTTCATGCGCTTCTCAAGCGTTTCCACGCACTCGGCCAAGCCGCCCCTGCGGACGTCCGAGCCGGGGTTCCGCACGGGCTCGCTGACATGAAAACCGGCGTTCCGCGCACCGCCCCAGCAGTGGCCCAGGCCACCGCCCCAGGGAACCCCCCCCTGGCCCGCTCCACGAGCCTCGTCCGGGCTGGAACCACAGCACCCTCCATACCCCATTCTTGAGTTCCTATCCTGTCTCATGTCGTACCTCCATAAGGAAAAGCATTCATCAAGGGCTCGCGCCCCAAGATATGAACATATGTTCTTTTACGGTGTTTGTCAAGTCCCCGGAGGAACGGGCCTGGGGGACACTGATCAGCAGGGCATCCCCACGGCCTTGCCGCGGTAGAAGCCCCTCAGAATAGAGATCACACCCTAACTCGCGATGCGCGCGGGCCAGGCTGCAACGACTCCCGTGTTGCGTTTTGTGTCGCATGCCGGAAGGCGATCTACGTACCTATTAAAAGGAGGCGTCTTTGAAATAATCGATCTTGCAACCGCACCTATAGCACATGCGTTCGTAGATGGCGATGACGAAGGCGGCCAGAATATGATCAAGGTCTCCGCACATTACCACCATCGGTAGGCTGTCTTCGGGTGTATTCGCCGAGAGCGCTTCCACCCTGTCCTCAAGTTGCACCACGCGTTTTTTTTTGCAGGACAGCCATCAGATAGTCACTCCCAGGCAACGCCAACACATCGCGTTCCATGGAAGGCTCCTTCTACAAGCGGTGCGGCATCAGCGACCACCAGAAGGCCGTGCTGACCCGGCGATACCGCGCCTCGTGGCGTGATTAGAAGGAGATCACCTTGCCGGCGACCGCGATCTCCTCGCTGACCCGCACGGCCGTCACAGCCTCCACGCCCTCGACGAGGTCACCTGGATCCATCTTCCTTCCTTTGATGCATGGCATGCAGCAGAGCACCCTGCCGCCGTCTTCGAGGAATCCCGTCAAGAGCTTCTTGAAAGGCTGCCTCTCGGCGGCATGCACCGTCTCCGCGTAACCCTTCTTCGCCAGAAGGGTGCCGTACCCAAGCAGCACGACGGCCACATCGCTGCCCATGGCGAGGCTTACCGTGGCCAGGGTGAAGCCCGTCACCGCGTCTTCGGCGCGGTCTCCCGCAGCGGTAAAGAGGAACAGCAGCTTGTCCGAATCGTGCATGGCTTGACTCCTAAACATTGGTCCCATTGGGCTATCCGATTTCGATGCGCGCCGCCACATGCTGAATCTCTTGGAAGCCGGAGAGCGCGATGCGAATCTGCGATTCGATAACATTGGCGTCGCCCGCTGGGAAGCGCCCGGTGACAGCCACCGTGCCTTTGGCGGAATTGGCCGTCACGCCGAGATCGAGTCCGTAGGTCTCGGGATGACGCATCAGCAAGGTTTCGGCAACCGTCGCCAAACGCACATCCCTGACGGCCTGAAGGGATTCCGTGGTACGGCGGAACTGGTCCCTATTAACCGCGGAGGCCACCATCTCGACGCCGTCTTGGAGGGTCATGCGGCTGAGGTTCAGCACGACGTCGAAGTGGACAGGGTTCATCACGTCCACATCGTAGAGAAATTCCGTCCACCGTTTTCTTTCCATGTCGATGGCCTCAATTCGGCGGACGGCGTCATGCCTGGAGACGCCCAGTTCTGTCACCATAGCCTCAAGGCGATTCTCCATGGGAGCGTTGACTCTCACCCTCAGCACAAAGGGAACGCCGTTCAAGAGAATATGGGCGAGGTTGCCATGGTAGATGCATGGGCCCTCTAGGACGAAGTCAAACAGCGCCGCCTTAAAACAGGCGAGGTAGTGTTTGCGCGCATCTGCGTAATTTTCCCAGAACCCTGGCGGGTGCTGGGCCATGATGTGCCTCAATTCAAGGCCAGTCTCGCCGATTCCGTACCGCTCGGCGGCATCCAACACCTGCTCACGGCTGATGACGGCGCTTTGCAATTTGGAACTCAGGCCTTCGGCCAGCTTCGTGGCGGCTCTCAGGGAGCCCCTTGAAATGGCGATGACGGACATAGCCTTCTCCTTACCGTCTCAATAGTTCAGCGTGGCCTTGGCTTCGAGCACTTCGGTAACGACCCGGGCCGCTTTGACGGGCTGGGCATTTTCTACCAGCATGTCCTTGGTTATTTGGCGTTCGTTGATGCACGGCGTACAGACCAACAGGGTCCCGCCCAGTTGAATGAAGGAATCCACCAGCTCTTTTAAGGGCGGAAGGCCCGCGGAAAAGACGTGCTCATAGCACCCTTTCTTGGCCAGGGTCACCGCCGTGCCTTGGAGGATGACCACCGCTTCCACGTCCATGGCGAGGGCCGCGTTGGCGGCCACGAAGGGGAGGCTTGCTCTCTCCGGGTCTTCACCCCCATGTGTTGCGATAATAACGAGCTTTTCCGTCTGTTCCTGCTCTTCGTTTTCCGGCATGGATAGTCCCCCGTTGCGAACGATTTTCACGGCCTAGGCTGCGGCCTCCATGGGCGCTTTCACCCGCGAGGCCGCCGCTTCCTTGACTGACGTGAGGTAGAGAGCCAGCGGCCGGTAGAGGAGGTGGGCCCACTTTCCGAAGGGCACCTCCACGACCAGCATGGGCACCGCGATGGCCAGATGAATCACATAGGAGATGTATGTGGCCATTGGAAGGCCGGCGATCCTCAGCGCGTGCATGACGATGCCCGTAAGGGTCGTCAGGAACAGCATGGTGAGGAAAATCCAGTCGCTTGCCTCGCTGAAGCGGTGCATGGGATCGGCCTTGTTCCACCTGGCCACCATGAAGCTTACGGTGGCGTAAAGGAGCGCCCCGGTTGCGTAGTAGCCCCACAGGCGCTGCGGATGGTAGAAGGGATGGATCTCGTCCGTCTGGAACCACCGGAGCAGGACCAGGACCAGGGTCAGCATGCTCAGGTAGCCGGTCACTAGGAGGAGGTGCGTCAGCCAGCGGGCCTTGCTCTCCCCGGACTCGCACCGGCGCCACCGCTTTTGCGTGAAGAAGTGGGCCAGGAACATGGGAAGTTGCGTGAGGTATATGGACGGGGCGATCTTGAACAGATTCTTGCCCCCCATGAAACACCACGCCATGTGGAAGGCGTTGGCCAAAAGGAAGAAAGTGAGGACCGCCGCCATGGCAAGGTCGCCGAATTCAACCCAGTGCACGGGCGCGAAGGTGTTTAGCGCAACACGGTCGGTGATCACCGGTCCGTGGAAGAAGGCGAAAAGAGACGCCACGAAGAGCCCCACGAGGACAAGGGCGGCGATCTCCGCCGCCGCCGATCTGTAGAAAAGCCCCGCGAGGCCTGTCCAGTCGTATCGCGCGGTGAGGTACCGTCTCGTCGCCATCATGGCTTCGGCGGGGTTTGCGTCACGGGGGCAGCTCTCGGAGCATTCCCCGCAGTAGTAGCAGAGCCATGGGTCCACGCTTTGGACGAGCTTGTCCGAGCGGCCCACCTGCAGCAGGTGGATCACCCGGCGGGGGAAAGAGCCGCCCGAGTCCTCGGAGAGGGGGCAAATGGCTGTGCAGTTTCCGCAGTTCATGCAGAGATTCACGTCGTGCCCGCCGAAGTGCGCCATTTCTCGGTGAAGGTTGGGATCGACTCGGGCGCTCATGGTTTGGACTCCTTGAGGGCATATGAGAAATATCCCTCTTCGTAAGCCTTCCCTGCTGCCTCCACCTCGTTGTAACGGAGCATGGCCATGAGCCAGACCATGACATCCTGGGAGGGCGCCTGGAGGATTCGTGCAAGAGCTGGGATCGTTTGGGGTCCCTCCCGGAGGAGCGCAGTGATTTTTGGCCGCATCTCAAAGGCTTGCCTTAAGACTTCCCTGCGGTTCTTGATCATGTCAGGCATGGACGGCCTCCCTGGCGAGCGCATTGATCATGGCCGTGATCTCGGCATCGGCGTAGCCGATCAGATCGATGGCCCCCTCCGGGCACACCGGGACGCAGGCGCCTCCACCCTTGCATAGGGATGCCGCCACGCGTACACCCTGCCGTCCCCCCTCCTCAACTTTCTCGAAGGAGTCATAAGGGCACGCTGCCAGACATTCGTTGCACCCGGTGCAGCGCGCCGCGTCCACCACCGCCACGAAGGGTTCCAGCTCCACGAATCCCTTGAGGAGCAGGCCGCCGCTCTTGCTGGCCGCCGCGAAGGAGGATGCGACGCTCTCGGCAATTGTCTTTGGGCCCTGCGAGGCGCCGGCGATGAACACGCCATTCACCACCGTTTCCACCGGCCTGAGCTTGGGGTGGATCTCGTTGAAGAATCCGTCCTTGCCGATGGGCAGTTTGAAGATGTTCACGAGTTCTTCGTTCCGGCGCGGAACCATGCCGGTCACGAGGACGACCATGTCCACAGGTATGTCCACACGGTCTCCCCCATCCAGGAGATCGGCCACGGTGACCAGCAACTGGCCCTTCTCCTCTCTGATCTCGGGAGGATCGCTGGGGTCCCACCGGAGGAAAACGGAGCCTTTCCGGCCCGCCTCCTCGTAGAGCAGTTCGTTCTTGCCGTAGGTGCGGATGTCCCGGAAGAGGTGATACTGGCTCGTCTGGGGATCGAGGCCGTTGACGGCCACGGCAGTGTGTACCGCCGCGCTGCAGCAGTAACGGCTGCAGTAAGTGTGCGTATCGGGGTGATCCTTGTCCGCCTCCTGGCGGCTGCCCACGCAGTAGATGTAGGCCAAGGTCTTGACCCTCCGTCCGCCCAACGCCAGGGGCCCCTTGGCTTCCTTCAGCAACTTTTTGAAGTCGGGGAGGGTGACGACGCCCGGAAGGCCGTAGCCGAACTCGCCTTCCGCGGGGGTGTAGGCTTCGAACCCCGTGGCGATGACGACCGCACCCACCTCCAGGCCGAGAATGTCGCCTGAGGAGAGCCGCACCTTCACGGAGAAGTGGCCGATGCTGCCGCTCTTCTCGACGATTTCGGCACCGGTGTACAGGACGATGTTCTCGCGGTTGTCCATGTCCTGGCGAAGCGTCCGGATCAACAGAGCGCCGTCCCGGTTGGTGGGGAAGGTGGAACCCAGGCCGACGGTCCAGCCTCCCGGTTCCTTCGCTTTCTCCACCACATGGACGGAGATGCCCAGGTCGGCCAGAGCAATGGCGGCGCGCATCCCGGCTACGCCAGCTCCGACGATGAGAACGGTGGGAAGGGTGGTGACCCGGAAGTTCTCCAAGGATTCGCTCAGGCGCACCCTTCCGACGCCAGCCCGAACAAGGGCCGCCCCCTTCTCCGTGGCCCCTTCCACGTCGTCCCTGTGGCTCCACGAACACTGCTCGCGGAGGTTCACCTGCGTGTATCGGTAAGGATTGAGACCGGCCCGCTCGGCCATGGACCGGAAAGTGTACAAGTGCAGCTTCGGGGAGCAGGAGGCGACGATGATGCCGTCCAGGCCATACTTTTCGATGGCGTCCACCATCTCCTGCTGCGCCGCGTCGGAGCAGGCGAACAGGGTGGTCTTGGCCAGCACCACGCCGGGCTCCTTCTCCGCGGCCTGCCTGACCTTCTCCACGTCCACATGGTCGGAGATGTTGCCTCCGCAGTGACAGATAAACACGCCGATCTTCTTGTTCTCATGGCTGCTCATCCGAGGCTCCTCCCCCGCTGAACGTAGGCCGCGGCCTGGGCCGCCGCCGCGCCGGCGTGCAGGATGGTGTCTGGGATGTCCCGGATTCCCGTGGTGGTCCCCGCCGCAAAGACGCCGGGGATGCTCGTCCTGCCCGGCTCCAGGTCCTCATCGGGCTCCAGGACGTAGCGGAAGGGATCCATGGCCAGCCGGTCACCGACAAACAGTCCCCCCGGGTCGGAGTTGGCGAGGAGGCCCACGGAGAGCACGGCGAGATCGTGGCTCGCCTGCTGGCGCCCGCCGCCCCCCTCGATGTCTTCGTAGAAGAGCGTCACGTCTCCGCTCTCCTGTTCGCGGATCTCGGCCACCTTGCCCTTCACGAAGATGACCCCCATGTCCTTAGCCTGCTGGAAGAATTCCTCGTAGCCCTTGCCGAAGGCCCGGATGTCGATGTAGTAGATGGTGATGTCGGCCAGGGGGACGGCGCCCATAATGAGCTGGGCCTGTTTGAGGGAGTACATGCAGCAGACGCGCGAGCAGAGGCGGTTGTCCAGGGTGCAGTCCCGGGAGCCCGTGCAGAGCACGTAGGCGATGTTGTTAGGGACTTTGCCGTCGGAGGGGCGGAGCACCGCGTTGTAGGGCCTGGTCGGCGCTAGAATCCGGTCCATCTGCATGGCATCGATTACATTGGGAAAGGTACCGTAGCCGTAGCTCTTTTTGGCTCGGGCGTTGAAAAGCCGAAAGCCGGTGGCCATCACGACGGAGCCCGCGTCCAGTTCCATCTCCTGATCTCTCTGGCCGAAATCGATGGCGGCCGCCGGGCAGGCCCGGACACACGAATGGCACTCGCAGCAGACGCCGCAGTCGAGGCATCGGGACGCCTCGGCCAGGGCCTCATCTTCGGTGAAGCCCTGTTCCACCTCGATGATTCCCCTGACCCTCTGGGTGGGAGGCAGTTCGCCGAGGGCGGAGCGCTCCTTGCGGGTAACGCCCTGCTCCCGCTCAAGCACGGCTGCCTTTTCCATGACCGGGAGACGGTCATTGAAGAGGACACTCCCCCGCGGTTCGCCGAGGAAGGCCCGGTTCATGTGGAAGGCCGCGCGGTGTCCCTGTCCGATGGCCTGGACGATCATGGAGGGCCCCGTCACCGCATCGCCCCCCGCGAAGACCATGGGCAGAGAGGTTTCCAGGGTCTCCGAATCTACGAGAAGCGTCCCGTTCCGGTTGAACTTGAGCTCAGAAACGAAGGGCGCGGTGCTGGGCTTGAGGCCTATGGACATGACGACGAGGTCCACGGGCACGGTGCGCTCGGAGCCCTCTACCGGCACCGGGCGCCGCCGCCCGCTGGCGTCGGGCTCGCCCAGCTTCATGGAGAGGACCTCCATGGAGCTCAGCCTGCCTCCATCCCCCAAGAACTTCACGGGGGTTCGGAGTTCCTGGAGTTCCACGCCCTCGTCGAGAGCGCCTTTGACTTCCCACTCGTGGGCGGGCATTTCCTGCCGGCTCCGCCGGTACATGATGGTGACCTTTTCGGCGCCTAGGCGCAGCGCCAGGCGCGCCGGGTCGACGGCCGAGTTTCCGCCGCCGATGACCGCCACGGTCTTTCCGCAGAGGCTCGGGATCTCGCCCAAGTTGGCGGCGCTCAGAAAGTCCATGCAGGACATGACGCCCTCGAGATCCTCTCCGGGGACCTCCATCCTCTGGTTCTCACGGGTGCCCACCGAGAGGAAGACCGCGTCGTAGCCCTTGTCCAGAAGTTCCCGGGCCGAGGCGACGGGGTGGTCCGTCAGGATGTTAACCCCGAGTGCGGTCACGTTGAGAAGGTCCCGGTCCAGCACCTCGCGCGGGAGACGGTAGGCCGGGATGCCGTAGCGGAGCATGCCTCCCGCCTGAGGCGCCGCTTCAAAGACATCCACCTCGTGGCCCTCTTTCGCCACGAAGTAGGCGGCTGAGAGGCCAGCGGGACCGGAACCGACAATCGCCACCCTTTTGCCCGACCGCTTCTCGGCCGGACCGTATTCGGGGACTGAGTGGGCCGCGTAGTAGTGGTCCACCATGAAGCGCTTGATGCCGCGGATTGAGAGCGGCCCCTCCAGCCCGCCCCGCGTGCACGAGCCTTCGCAGGGCGCATAACAGGCCCGGCTCAAGCTCCCAACGAGCGGGGCGTCCTCCATGTGGAGCCGGAACGCCTCGTCATAGCGGCCCGCGCGCACGAGGGAGATGTAGCCGTGCGCCTTGACCCCGGCAGGGCACTCGAAGTTGCACGGCGAGGTGCCCGCCCGTTCGATGACCGCCTTCTTGGGAACGGCCTGGGGGAACGGAATGTGCGCGGCACGCCGGAGCACCAGATCCGAATTGAACTCGTCCGAGGAGGCAACCGTACAGGCCAGCTCGCACTCGCCGCAACCGGTGCACGCCGACGGATTGACATACGTGGCACGCTTGTTGAGGCGCAGGGTGAAGCGCCCGTCCGGGCGCCTCGTGATCTTTTGGACCTCGCTGTGAACCATAGTGGTGATATTGGGATGATGCGAGGTGGCGGCCATCTTCGGCGTCGAGATGCAGCTCGCGCAGTCGAGCGTTGGAAAGACCTTGCTCAGAAGGATCATTTTCCCGCCGATGCTCGGATCCTTCTCGACAAGCAGCACCTTGAGGCCCATGTCCCCTAGCGTCAAGGCCGACTCCATTCCCGCGATGCCTCCGCCCACCACGAGAACATCGTAGCTCATGGGTTGGCTCCCTTCAGCCGTGGATGCTCGGCGTCCAGTTTGGTCAGGTCGCGCCCCAGCTTCTCCATGTGGGAGACGAAGGACTCGGCGCAAACGGAACAGACGGCCGCCATCTTGAGGCGCCGCGGGTCGTGGCCGTGCTCCCTCAGGAGGTCCTGGGCCTTGGCCACAACCTTCCCGGTCCGGTCGGTGCAGTCGGCCATGTAGGCACAGTCGGTGCCGTCCGCCGCGATGAAGACTCCGTCGAAGCCCGCCTCGATGGCGAGGACCACCCAGCTCGGCCGGATCCCGCTGGAACACGGCACGGGAATCGTGACCACGCGGGGGGAGTAGTGCATATGGGCACTCCCCGCTAGGTCAATGCCGGGGTCACTGATGTTGTTCGTGGAGAAGACCAGGATTCTGGGCCCTTCTCCGTACTCGTGGGCCTGGCGCATGGCACCCCCCTATTTGACGCGCTTGACGAAGAGGCGCCAGTATCCCGCCTCCTCCACCGTCCCGAGATACTCGTGCCCGATCTTCTTGCACCAGAGCGGTATGTCGTCGTTGGTACCCTCATCGGAGGAGAGGACCTCCATGATGCCCCCCTTGGATACCTTGGCCATGCCGCGTTTGGCTTCGAGCAGGGGTCCGGGGCAGGCGGTTCCACGGGCGTCGATGACCTGTTCAGCCTGGAGGTTCTTGAGCTCTTCTGGCGTCATGATTGTTTCTCCTTTCGCAATATTGGCTTTGGGTGCTTGGTGACCGTTGAGGCCAGCAGGGAGGTTCGGCCCGGAAGAGCAGGCACCCCTGCGCCTTTTTCAATGGGGCTCCTTATCGCTTCCGACCGCCTGGCCAGCGTGCCACGCTCCTGGATACCGCCCAACAAGATGGTCCGGGTCAACTCGCAGGCCTCCACGAGGCGAGGATCCCGCAGCCGGTAGTAGACGGTTCTGCCTTCTTTGCGCGAGCGCAGGACATTGTGGTCCCGCAGAATACGAAGGTGTTGGCTCACGTTGGCCAGGGAGGAACCGGCTGCCTTAGCCAAGGTTCCCACGCTCTGCTCGCCCCCCCTCAGGACCGACACGATCTTGAGCCGCGTGGAGTTGGCGATGACCTTGCAAAACTCCGCGTGGAGCTCATAGATGTCCTCGCTCTCCTTGCGGTTCATCGGGCCTCCTTCTTTAGTTGCTATATTGCATAGTTAAGCAATTTATTAATCATTAGACGGCAATATAGTACCCATGCACGGCCATGTCAAGCGCCCCCAAGAAGGACATACCACCGAAATCCCCGCACCGGGAGAGCTCCTTTGAGAAAGGGGGGGCGCTACATCAGGGCTTCAAATTCAGTCGTAGGCCTCCATGACGGGCAGGGGTTCGATCAGGAGGTGCCCCGCGAGATCCTCCATGCGCGTCCGCTTCCAGAAGGGCAGTTTTCGATGGGTGTCCAGATACTTCTTCGGGATCGGGTGGGTGCCCACGACGACCGGAATGCCGAAGGCCGCCTCGATGAAGGCCTTGAAGTCCCCTAGGTAGGGACAGGGGGGATACCCTACGACCAAGCCAGTGGCGAGGTGGATGGCCTCGGCTCCGTTCTTTTTCATTTCCTCCGGCACGTGCTCGACGTTTCTTCCAGGGCAGCCGCCGCAGGTGGAGTACCCAACGACCTCCACCGCCTCACCGGCCGGGTAGCGGGAGAAGGCGCCCGCCCGCTCTCGCAGGGCGCGGAAACACTTGCCGCCGCCGCAGCCCCTGTACCGATCGCAGATGATGATGCCGATCTTTTTCATGGCCCGCTCTCCTACGGAAGGACTGTGCGAGCAGATACGATGCAGCGCACGCCCCACGGAGCTTTCGCCTAACTTGCCTGCCCGCAACCCTGACGTGTGGCCGCTAGGGTTTCTTGCCCTTGTCCTCTTGCTTTTTCAGGTAGAGCAGGTGGTGCTCGGAGTTTTCGCGAACCATGGCTTTGCCGCATTTTGGGCAACGCTCTTCCTTGCAGGGCTTGCCCGATTGGTGGGCCTGGACCGAACCGCAGTTCAAGCACACGCAATTGCCCTGCGATCCCATACCGCCTTTATGTTGCATGGTATCCTCCTCGCTTCAGCTTTTGCCGCCGCGCTCCTTGGCGCATGTTTGCAAGACTTGGACAAAGTTGTCGAAGACCGCCGCGTAGCTCGTGGCACCCGGCAGGTCCCCAATGGAAGACGGAACGCCCGCGATGGCCACGTTCCGCACTTCACGGAGCGCTTGCGCATGCTTGGGCGACGTATGGGGGTCCACGAGGATGGCATCAACCTTCATCCCCTCCACGTGCTTCACCAGAGCCTCGGGCGTCGGACAGCAGCCCGGCTTCATCTTGCACACGTGCAATTGGGGGCCGCCCAGCTTGGCGAAATTCTCCCAGCCGCACTGGGTGCACAGGACCTGCACTCCCGCCAGGGGTTTCAGCTCCTGTCTCCACCTGGCGATGTCTTTCGCGAGGTTCTTCGAGAACGCCTCCGCGTTGGACTCGAAGTAGCCCTGTTGCGCAGGCCGCAGTTTTGACAACCCTAGGGCGATGTCACGCGCCATGACGGCGCCGTTCTCGGGGTTCAGCCTGAAGAAGGGATCGCCGTGCGTGGTAAAGTCGTTCACGTCGCCCTCGCACCAGCCGCCGCCACTGGAAACCGCCGCATCTACTTGAACCGCTCCCTTCGACACGTTAATCCAGGATGGGTTCCATGCTCTCTTTTCATGGCTGTCCGGAAGATTGCCCACGGCCAGGCGGATGGCTCCCGCCTCTGGAAGGAAGCCGGTCCAGACCACCGCGGCCGCCTTGAGGAGTTTTGGGGCGGCGCCTGGATCCACCTGCAAATGGCTGCGCAAGATGCATCCCTTGAAGAGGGCGACAGTGTCCACTTGATTTCCGCCCACCTCCTTGACGATGGCCTCTATGTCCGGCTCGGACGCCGCCACCACCAGCGGCGCCTCACCGGCGGCCAGGCCCGGCACGCCCCAGCACGCGAGAAGGAGCCCCGCCGCGCCCGCGCTAAACCACCGACCCCGTTTGACCCTCTCGTTCATGGTCCACCTCCTTCTGATTCCGACAAGAGGCCAAGAGCTACACCTGCACTCCCGTCTCGTAACCTTCCCGCGTGGCCGCTTCGATGTCCCGCGGTTGTTTGGCGTCGCCGATGACCAGGATGTCCGGAACGAGCGCCTTAAACGTCTCCGGCAGCGGCCTGGCCTTGAGCCCCGCGGCGATAAGGACCCAATCAAAGGCGGGAAGGCGCCGTTCGCCTTTCTCCGTCCTCAGAACAACCGCCGATGTTTCAAATCGCACGACTGTAGTGTTGACAAGGAGGGTGATGGAGGGGGTGCTTTTCAGACGCGCGAGGGTGAGGGCCCGGCTCACCGTCTCCATGTCCTGGGCGATGTCCGGCAGCATCTCCACGACGGCCACCTCGCACCCCTCCAGGGCCAGCGTTTCCGCCGCCTCTACCCCCACCATGCCGCCGCCCAGAACCATCACCCGCCTCCCCGGCAAGCGCCGCCCCTCCAGGTAAAACTCCAGCGAGGTGAGCCTCGGAAGTTTTTCAAGCCCCTCGATGGGCGGAATGTATTGCACCGAACCGGCGGCCCAGACCAGAACCTCCGGGTGAACCTTCTGGAGGAAAGCTTCATCCACGGGCTGATGGCGCATCAGGGGGATGCCTTCCCGCTCCACCAGGTGCAACAAACCGCGCAGCGGCCCTTTCATGGCTTCCTTGCCCGGAGAGAGGGGCGCCGCGCGGAAGGTGCCGCCAACCTCTCCGCCCATTTCGGCCACGATGACTCCGTGGCCGCGTTTCCAGAGGGTGAGGGCCGCGCTCAGCCCCGCCGGGCCCGCACCGGCCACGAGCACGCGCCGCTTCGTGGCCGCCGGGGTGAAGGGCGCCTTCCCCACGGAGGGGTTGACGATACAGGAAAGGCCTTCGCCCCTCGCCACGCCGCGCAAGCAGCCCTGGAGACACGAGCCGCAGACGACCACGTCGCCGTACGCGCCTTGCTGCCATTTGGCGGGCAAGGCCGGATCGGCCACCAGCGGACGGCCTAGCGCTACCGCGTCCAGCAGGCCTTGCTCCAAGAGCTTTCTGACGCGATCAATGTTCCCCATGCGTCCGGCGGCGATGAGCGGCAGGTGGCTCGTCCCCCCGAAGAAACGCAGTGATTCTTCCTGGGGCTTCTCGGGCAAGGAACCGTGGTGGTAATACCACGGCGGGGAGGCGCATGCGTCGCCCATGCCCACGTGAAGGGCGCAGGCCCCCATGTCTTCCGCCAGAGCCACCAGGGCCTTCAGCCTCTCGTCCACGAGGGGGACTGCATCCAGCGGCCTGGTGACGCGTACAAGGAAAGGAAGCGTGGCGAAAGCACGGACCGCCTCAAAGACTTCCCGCGCGAAGCGCAGAGGGTCTTGGCCGTAGGCGCCTTTCCGCCCGTTCGTGTCCGGCAGGAGGAACTGTTGGAGCAGGTACCCGTGGCCGGCCTGGATTTCTAGCGCGTCGAAGCCGGCCTCCTCGGCCTTGCGAGCCGCCTGGCCATACCCCCGCACGATGGCGGCGATCATTCTTTCCGAAAGCTCCCGCGCCTTTGTTCCCTTGGCGGGGCAAGGGCCCGAGGAGGGCGCCACGGGCGAAACGCCCGTTGCCGCGGGATTGGCGGCGCGTCCAGCATGGTTGAGGTTGAGACACGCCTTGGCGCCCCGCTCGTGGAGCACCGCCGTGATTTTGGAAAGTTCCTTGACGCTGTAGGAGTGGTGAATCGTAAGCTGTTTGGGGTGTTCCCGTCCTTCCGACGTGACCGAGACCGGCTCAAGGATAACCAGCCCCACTCCCCCTTCTGCTACCGACCGGTAGAAGTGGAGATGGCGCTCCGTTACGCGTCCCTCCGGCGTGCCGTAGGCCGTCTTCACGGGAGCCATGACCAAACGGTTGCGGAGGGCCATCCCTCCCAGGAGCCACGGCTTCAAAAGCCATTCCATGGAAAGCCTCCTTACGGCGCGCGCTGGCTCAAATCGGCGAGGATGAGCCTCGCGGCCTTCTCCCCCGATAAGAGCATCCCCCCGAAAACCGGCCCCATTCGGGGGCCTCCGTAAACCGAGCAGGCGCTCATGCCCGCCAAATATAGACCGGGGAAACACGCCCCCGTTTTCTCGACGACGAAGGCTTCGGCGGCCCCGGCCTCCATGGGGCCCTCGCCGGCCAAGGCGCCGGCGCCTCCCGCGAGAAGGCCTCGCTTGGCCAAGGCGGAAGCCGCGACGGCCTCGTGGCCCGTGGCATCCACCACGGCCTTTGCCCCGAAAGCCAAGGGATCAATGGGCAGGGCGTCTCCCAAGAGGGTTCGGTTGGCTACCACTCCTGTGACGCGGGCGGAGCTCACCACCAGATCTTCGAGATAGGTCAGGTTGAACAGGGCGGCGTTCGCGTTCAAGGCCGCAGACACAAGTGACGCCGCGAGATCCGAAGCCCCCGCCACGGCTAGGCCCTTCCCGGCAAGCTCATGGCGCACTCCAAGCTCCTCGATCAGGGGGACCACCCCGGATTCCACCACGACTTCGCTCATGCCCATGGCACCGCCCCAAACCCCTCCGCCCGGGGCTAGGCGCTTCTCCAGGAGGGTAACCTTCAGCCCGCTCTGGCCGAGCCGCCACGCGCAAACCAGACCCGCCGGGCCTGCGCCCACCACCACTGCATCGCTTTCGAGGTGGTTCAACAAGCGGCGCGAATAAGACTCCAGGATGGCCCGGGAGATGTCGGTCTCATAACTCATCGGTCACTCGTTCCCGTGATCGTGGCAACCGTGGAATCCCTGGTCATGGCACGATTCGCCCGATGCCGCGAGGCTGCCTTCCATAAAGGTTCTCACGAGCGTCTCCGGCGCGGCGTTACCCGCGATTCCCGCCACGACCTGTACGCCGAACTCCTCAAGCATGGTGATGGCCCTGGGACCCATTCCGCCGGCAAGAATTGCGTTGACACCCTGCTCCTTGAGCCATGTTGGGAAGCTTCCCTCCGCGTGGGGGGGCGGAACCGCATCAACGGATGAGACGATCCTGCGGGCCTTTTCGTCCACCTCAAAAATGGCGAAGCGGTCAGCGCCGCCGAAGTGCTGCGAGAATCTTCCATTCACGGTAGGAACTGCGATTTTCTGCATGGCAAGCCTCCTCAGAGTCGGTGTTCCGTCTATAGGCCAGAGAGCATTAGGCCGCCGCCCAGCGCAAGCCCCGCGAGACCGTTCACGGCCTTCACTTTCACAAATTCCCAGGGCGATTCCGCCAGGAGCGGCAACATCCCATGGCCGTCCTGGACGGCCGACGACGCGGCGAGAACGGAGAACGGCAAGACGCCTTGGGCGAAAAGCGTCACGAAAATCAGGTGCGGTCCCGATTCGGGGATGATGCCGATGAGCACGGCCGCCAACAGCGAGAGCGCTGGATGGGTTTTGATCCACCCTCCCAGGGGAAGACCGGCGGCATTGAACCAAGCCAATATCATGAGAACACTCAGCACCCAAAGGAAAACCTTGGGCGCGTGCTTTTTTGCCACGTGCTCGTAAAGATGTTCCTTGAGGAAATGCTCTGGCACGGAGAAGACGACGAACAGAGCCATGGCCGCGACAGCAAGCAGGGTCCAGCGGACCCAGTTCCAGGTTTCTGGGCCTATGCACCCCAGCCCAGTGGCCAAGATGAACAGCGCCAGGGTGAGGCAGAGGGCGGCCCGCCGAAGGCCGCACTCTTTGAAGGATGCACGGACAAACTTCGAGGGATTTCTGGAAACCTCTTCTTCATGGAGAACGATTCCCTCGGAACAGCATCCCTCTTTGTAAAACCGCTGCCCTGCGAGCCGATCTACCAAGAGGGCCACCACGACCCCAAAGGCAAACAGGAGGCCAAACAGGAGAAAAGCCCGTCCGGGGAAGAGAGCCAGCATAACAAAGGCCTCGTCACCGCTTGAGGCGATCATGGCCCCGGCCAGCGTTCCGAAGCTGATCATGCCGTGGGTGTAGAGGGTCACGTCCGTGAAAGCGCCGAGACAGCCGGGCACGGTCCCGATGAGCGCCACGGCGCCGATTCGGAAGAACCCGCCTCGTTGCAGCCATCTTCCCAAAAGCCCCGCCGAAAAAACCTGGACGTATTCCACCAGGAGCATCATCACGAAAACGAAGCCGGTGATCATCAGGGAATCGGCAAGAACGCCCTTGAAGCTCATGGTTCTCCCATTACCTCCCCAGCGCCGGCGAGACGATGGCATTCTTAGTCTTAGTCACCGCCGCGGAACCACCGAACACCTTCCCCATGAGCCTCGTGTTCATCTTGGCGTCCCCCCTTCTCAGCGGCATCAGGGCTTCTTGGGTTCCTGCGTGGCTGTTCCAAGAACATCGTGATTCGTATCGTCGCACCGGCAGGCCCGGCCCCGGCGCCTGGGGCCGCCGTGGATCGGACAGGTGTCGCCTTGCCGTTTTTGAAGCTCAACGGGACCTTCGCCTACGAGCAGGGCCTTGCCCTCCACCAGAGCCTCGGCCACCTTGGCTCTTGCGCGAAGCAAGATGCGCCCAAAGGTCACCCGCGAGATACCCATCCGCTCCGCCGCTTCTTCGTGGTAGAGCCCTTCCCGATCCGCCAGCCTGAGGGCTTCGAACTCATCGAGCTGCAAGTTCAGGACCTCGAGCTCGGTCATGGGAATGCCGAGCGGCTTGAGCCCGCGAACCTTGGGCGCGGCATTGACGAAGCGGACTTGCGGGGGCCTTGGCATGGGCTTTTCTCCTGTGCCGCCGGGAGGTCCGTTGGGTGGCTCCGATGACGGCTATTGAGAACATATGCCCATTACTGGCATTTGTCAAGAAACCGAATCGTTGGCGCGCAGGGCCCGCGGCGAACTTCCCACAGCGCCTACCCGCGAGCGCTCCCTTCGAGTTCATAAAGGGCCTGGAAACGGGGGGCCGCTCTTCAGTAGGCGTGCGTGCCCAGAATGACTTCGACGCCGAACTTCTTGGTGAGAATCGCCTTCGTGGCCTCGAAGTCGATGGGGCACGCGGCCGTCTCCATGGCGAGCTTCATACACGTCCCGAAGTAAATCACGTCAATGGAGGTTTCCAGGGCTTTGGCCGTCTCCATGAGCTGCTTGACCCTCGGGACCACGAGGCCAGGGCAGTCCCCGCAGTGGGTCATGGCCACGATCTGGACCTCGTCCATCTTGGCGAATGCACCGTCCCTCTTATCCACCGCCTTGAAGCACTTGGCGCAGGCCACGCAGGACACATCCTTGATCCGCTTGCAGTAGAGAATCGCGATCTTCGCCATGGTTCATCCCTCCGAGCGAAAGTCAGGTGCTTCCGAGCCGCGTCTCACGCGTCACCCCCACTTCACACGCTCTCCAAGGCCTGCTCCAGGTCCGCGATGAGGTCCTCCACATCTTCGATGCCGACGGCATAGCGCACGAGGCCGTCCGTGAAGCCGGCGGCCTCGCGGG
>JBBIKI010000027.1:0-34341 GCA_037445535.1 Acidobacteriota bacterium
GCCGCGGAGAGATGTCCGAGTGGCCGAAGGAGCACGCTTGGAAAGCGTGTTTACCGCAAGGTAACCGGGGTTCGAATCCCCGTCTCTCCGCCAAAACAACTCCTTCGGAATCAAGTAGTTACAAAGACGCCCCTGGAGGTCATGGGGCGTTTTCTCATAAAGCCTGCTCGGGGCGATTGCAACTAAATTGCAACTTTGGATCCAGGACTAGGACCGAATCCTCGATATGGGGCCGGGCGAGGTGGGCGTATCGCATGGTGGTAGTGATGCTGGAGTGGCCCATGAGCTTCTGGACTGTGGCGAGATCCACCCCTGCCATGACGAGCCGTGAGGCGAAGGTGTGCCGGAGGGTGTGCCAAGTCACGCGCTGACCCTTGGGGACATCCACGTTCAACTTGGACACCTTGAGGGCTTCATACCACATCCTGTTCACGTTCTCCCGGCTGGACCCCAGGGAAGCAAAGACGCGGGTGTCCTGGCGAATCGGCCGCGGAAGGGAGTCCAAAATCCCGCGCGCGGTGGCGCTCAGCGGGATGTGACGGTCCTCGCGGTCTTTGGCCAGTTCGCCTCGCACCTTCACCTCACCGTACCGACCCACCTTCAGATCGACCTCCGAATAGGTCATTGAGAGCAGTTCGTCCTGACGGAGGCCCGTGTGGATGGAAAGGACAATGGCGGGCCGAAGGCGAGGTTCCGCGTTTTCCAGTAGCTTCTCTTCCTCCTCGGGGGTCACATACCGGTCCCGCCTAGCCTTCACATTGAAGAACTTCACCTTGCCAGCACTTACGGGGTTGTTCTCACACAGCTCCCAAGTCTTGATACTGAGATAGAACAGCCTGCGGAGGCGGGAGAGGATATAGTCGGTCTGCCGAGGCCCGACTTGCGCCCTCTGGACGGCCTTGTAGGCCTCTACGTTGGCGACGCTGATCTTGTCCAGCATTTTCCCCTTAAAGAAGGGGGAGGCCTTCCAGCGCTCCACAAAGGTGGCATCCTGACTCGAAGTGGACTTTGAGAGATTCACCTTGCCCCACTCCACGAACTTCTTGCAGGCTTCCTCAAAGGTGTCGCTCACTTTCTTACGCCGGTCCAGATAGCGGTCCTCGCGTATTTCAGTTCGGACCTTCTCAAGATAGGCTCTCGCCTCGTTCTTGGTCCTCGCAATTTTCCGGTGGTATTTTCCGCTGGGGTCTTCGAAGCTCCACTGCCATCTCCCATCGGATAGTTGCTTCAATCCACGTTCTTTACGCTCCGCCATGGCGCCGTCCTCCTTCCCGCATGGCTTGGAGCATCAGGGCGTGTTCATTATAAAGCAGTTGGCACCCCCAGACCGCACCAGGGCCTCTCCCCTTGGCGTGCCGGGGTTCATTCAAAGTCCCTGATGTGTCGTTCGAGCGAGGATTTCCAGAACCGGAGGAGCCGCCCCATCTTCAAGTAGGGTATCTGCCCCCTGGAAACGCGCTGGTAGATGGACCACTCCGTCACTTTGAGGTAGGCAGCGGCCTCCCTGACGGTCATCAACTGGTCGTCCGGATTCGACTCCTGGGCCTTGGGCTTCATCAATTTCCTCCTCAATTTAGATAGGGCCTCGTGAGATCAACGAGGATTGGCTTATGGCTAAACTTGGCGAGCTGGAGCCAGGCGCCGCGCTCTAATCCGCCTGTTAGGGCGATTTCTCGGGGCCTGAGGACGGGGACGAAGTTCTCCTGGGCGCTAAGGCCCCCACTCTCGGCCTGGTGGCGGCTTCCTCTCGAAGTCGAGGCCGAGACGCTCCGGGTCCAGACGCGTCGCTCGCCGAGGCTTTCGGAGAGCCACTTGGCGGTGCTGTTACTGGCGCCTCGGAGGATGTAGCGGTCCTGGCAGTTGCCCCAAATGCTGGCCCTGGTGGTGTGGTGCAACTGGTCCATGTCTTGAAGGATGATCACCGACACCGCGCCGGCGGAGCGCGACACGCTGATGAATCGCTCGGTCTGCTTGTGATCCATGGCGAGCTTGCTGAACTCGTCCAGGATGAGGAAGAGCCTCCCGCCCTTGTGGCCATAGCGCTGGTGGAGCTGGTGCTGGATCAGGCGCACGGCCATGGCCGCGAGGGTCTCCCCGGCGAGACCCATCCGCATTGGGGCCGCGAAGACTAGACAGGAAGGCTGCGAAAAGAGCCGGGACAGCTTGAAGTCGGCCTCCGGGCCTGTCACGCGTTGAATAACGGGGTGGGCAAAGGCGTCCAGTTTGTTACGGACGCCCTGGATGCGCTCCGTGAAAGAGTACTTCTGACTGTCCGTGGTCGCCCGCAGGTCTGCCTGGATGCGAGCGAACTCGTCTTGGTCCACCTGGTCCTTGATGCGATCCAGGGTTTCCTCGAGATGCTGCTCGGATAGGAAGAGGTCGTGCAAAGCCTTCAAGCTTGGCGCTTCAAGGTGCCCGATGGCCCGGACACCGGCCTTCAGGATGCGCAGATCCAACAGGTCGAAGTATTGGTACGCCCCACCGTTGACCTCCCCGTAGATGGCTTCGGCGATGGCATCCTGGCTTTCGATGAAGTCGGCTGTCCCTGTAACAGGCTCTCTCATGGGGTTCCAGTGAACTGAACCCATGCTCATCGGGTTGAAGACCCAGAGCTTCTGCGCCTCCCATGCCGAGAACCCCAGCCGGATGTCCATGGCCATATCTCCTTTGAAGTCGAGGACAAAGACCGACTGCCCTTTGCCGGGCAGCTCTCGGCTCCAGGGGAGAGCCAGCGAGGTAGTCTTGCCCGAGCCCGTGGGTGCAACGACGAGGGTCTGCTGGAGCCTAGCGATCTCCGGCGCTACGAAGTATCCCGTCGGCCGTCCATCGTCATAAAAGCGGCCGATGCACAGGCGTCCCTTGAGATCCCTGATGGTCGGAGAGGGCCACTCCGGTGCCCGAAGGAGGAGCCCAGTGTGCTTGAGTTCGTGCAACGTCGCCGCTCCCGAGAGATCAATCAGGTCATAGGCGTGAGGCTGGCGGAGGATGTCCCGGGCGCTCATGGTTCGGCCGGAAACACGGATGAACCCCATGAGAAACAGGCCCGCGGTGGCCCCCAAAAGGGTTGTCGCTTTCCACCACGCCGCCGCAAAGGGGGCCAGAGAGGCCGGAAGGACCAACTCGGGGCCCAGGAAGGCCAAGCCCAAGGCGAGCGCGAAACAGGTCGCCCAGATGGCCGCGTCGTGGGTGTGCCGCCAGAGCCCCTTGCTCATGCCGTAGGCGAGGGGTGCAAGCGCCAAGACGGTGGCACCGAGAAGAAAGAGAATGGGCCGGGCGAGGAAGGGGTTTAGGACCACCTTTGTTAGGGCGTCGTGGTTCCACGCCAACAACTTCCCGATGAAAGCCTCCCGCGTGCCCTTGGCCGCGTTCAGATAGGGTGCCACTTCAAAGGCACCGCCGATCCACAGCCCTATGGCGAGAAGTGCGACTGCCGCCAAAATCAGGTTCCGCTCGAAGGCCTCTGGGCTACTCTCCAGCTTGGGTTGGTCCGTTCTTCCCATCACCACCGCTCCTGCCATTCCTCATGGCCCTGCTGTCTCCTGGGCCTCTCCTGTCTCATGTCCTCGCGGGTGGGAGGCCCCTCGGTGCCCCGGCCTCTGGAATCGCGCCCTGCGGACTCAATCTGTCGCATCAGCGTGGCGACAAGCCCTCCAGCCTCGCGTCCGGCGGCATGGGTCACGCTGACGGCATAGGTACGGTCTCCCATGGACCCTGAGTCGGCGTTCTCCTGCAGCCGCGTGGCAATCCGGTCCGTGGTCCCCCGATAGAGCCGCTCGGCGGGCACATCCTGATGTTCCAATCCGTGATGGTCTTTGAACGAAAACCGGTAGAGCCCGTTCTCTCCCAGCCGGGCTGTTACGCCCTGGCGTCCGAGGGCTTCCGCAAAAGACGCATGGCTCTTCGCAGTTCGCAGGGTCTCGATGATCTTGCCCCTGAGGTCGCGCTGCCACGAGTACCGCCCCGACTGTTCCTCCTTAAGACGGCGTCGGTACCCTTCGGGATCGCGTTGGAGCTGCCCCTTCTGTATGGAGAACTTCTCCACCAAGTGCGCCCGCTGGTAGCTCTCGCCCAGCCGCCCCTCACGGATGGCGCGATGCTTTCCCTTCGTATCGGTCATGCCGAAGGAGTACTTCTCCCCGCGAATCCGCAGATCGACGCCCTTCTCTTTGAGGCGTGCCCGAAACTCCTCTTCAGAGAAAGCCCGCCTTCCCGCTTCTCGAATGCGGTCCTGCAGGTCCAGCTTCCAGGAGTACCGGCCACCGCCACGCTCTGCCTGCCGAATGAACTTATCGGAGGGACGGTGCGGGTCCCGGACTCGGTCCAGCTCTCGCTGGATGCCGTGGCTTCGGGCCAGGCGATCATTCACATCCCGAAGCCTGTCGAGGTTGTGGTTGTCGTTGTGGTACTTCCGGCCGTCCAGCGCGGTGGCGTTCCAGATCACATGGGCGTGGGGGTGTTCCTTCTCCCCGTGGACTACCACGAGATGCTCATGGCGCTCGGCGATTCCGGCCCCTTTCGCCCATTCCTCGCCGTAATCCCGGAGCTTGGCGTGGTCCGGGGTCCCGTCCGGCAGGGTCAGGTCCCCGAGATCGTGGCGCTCGAAACTGAGGGCGACATGGTAGTACTGCCGCCCCTCGTGTTGGCCGAAGTAGTCTCGGGTTTCCTTGAATTCCCGTTCGACGGCAACGCTCTCGCGTCCGACGACATTGCCCCCCAAGGCCTGGACCCGGTTTCCGCTCTCGTTTTGGTTCAGAAGGTAGTTGACCATCTCGGAACTCCGGTTCCCGAAGGAGATCTTGAGGACGGGCATGCGTCAGCCCTGAATCGCCTGGAGGAGGGCCGCGACATCGGTCCGGAGCGCGTCTACCTCCTTCTTCTCCACACGGCCCAGATTGGCCTGGTGGGCTAGCTGGTTGAGGTTCCCTCCGAAGCTCTTCATCGCCCGCTGGACATCCTCGGGAAGCCGAGGAACCGCCCGGAGTTGGGCGCCCATGGCGAGCCCTCTCATAAGGGTCGCCGGTCTCTGGTTGGCGATGCGGGCCTGCTCGCGCAGGTGCCCATACTCTTCTTTCGAGAAGCGCACATTCACCCGGTGGGGACGGCGGCGGATCTTGCCAATGGAAATCGATTCCTGTTCGCTCACTTCAGCTCTCCTTTGTAGGTTCGGGGCGTCGGGGCGGAGCCCTGACATTCACCCGGAGGAGAGGGGCAACGACCCCGGCCCGGGTGGCAACGGCGCGCGCCAGGGCGCCCGTTGCGTTGCTTGCGCTGCAATCTTAGAGGGTCTCCCCGCCAGTTTTGGGGGCCTTCGCTTCTTGGCCGATTGGGGTTCATTGGGCCGCTGCGAATCATCGGGATGGCAGCTTCCGCCGGTTTTCTCCGCATTGACCCGCCACAAGCGCCACCGCCGAGAAAACAAACGACTTCCAGCCAAGGACAAAGCGCCACCCAAAGGGCTCCAGTGGCAGGTTGTAGTGGGTCGTAAGTGCTTTGGAATCAATCCGGTGGCACTTGTGGCGGTTTGATTTTGCGATAAACGAAGCAGTAGTCATGGTTCCGCCACCTCTCTCACGCCGGACAATGATGCATCCGCCACATCCGCCACCGCCTTGTATTTGCTGGAGTTATCAGCGCTGCAATCCGCCACTTTGGCCTTTTCGGTGGCGGGTTGGTTTTGGGCGTAAGTGCTTTGCGTTGATGCCGGTGGCGCTTGTGGCGGTTCCTGGGGGAGATACCGGGAAAAGGCGTCGTTGAAGCTGTCTCGCAGGTAGCCCCGGTGAGTGGCCCCCTCTTGCTTCCACTTGATCGGGTTGATGCCGAAGGGTTGGAGAAGCATGGCGAGCTGGCGGGCGCTCAATGGAGTTCGCTCGCGCCATTCGGGCCAGGGGCGCTCCTCCATCCGGTGGAGCTGGACGAGAATCTCCTCTGACCCAAGCGTGGGACCGCTCCGAGTTCGGAAGAGTGTCCGGATGTCCCCCAGCAAGGTGATGCCGTAGGAGTTGTCCTCCACCGCCGAGGCGTTCAGCCGGCTGGCGCTCTCGCGCGCCCGCCGGGGCCAGTCGTGCCCGATGAGGTCGGCGATGGCCAAAAGAGGACGCCAGTTGTCCCGGGCTCGATCCCGGGTGATGCAGTCCGGGATCTGAGGATCAAAGAAACGCAGGTCCTCCAGGTGGTCGCTCGCCCAGCGGGCGGCCATGCTCCGCAAATCCTCCATGTCGTTTAAGCGGTGAAGTTGGAGCCGTTCGATGAACTCACCCCGTGCCCGTCGCCGCATGCGGATGGTCACGGAACGGTCGGCCAAGGTGGGGGGCAACTCTCCGATGAGGGCGATGGCCTTGGGCGTCCATGTGCTGAACATGCGGACCTGCAGGTCGTCGCCGGCCACGCGAGTCACGTAAGCTTGGCTTCGCATGTGGCCGCTGTTGAGGATACCCCTTAGCCCCTCCGAATCCGACAGGAAGGTGTCGGCTTCATCGAGGAGGAGGCACGGTCTGTAATAGTCCGTCACACGAAAGACGGCCGACGGCGTGATGTTGGCCGAGGTGAGCGGCCTGGGCACCAAGGCACTGAGCAGGGCCAGGGCCGTGCTCTTGCCGCATCCCTTGTCGGGGCTCGTGAAGGCCAGGATGGGCGAGATCTCGAAGGCGTCGTGAGCGTGCGTGAAGAGTGCCCACAGGACGAAGGGCACCAGCTGGTCCGGAGTGAGGGCGAGAAAGCGCCCCACGGTCTGCTCCAGTGACGCGAGAAGAGTGGCGCCTTCCACTGCCTCGGGCCAGAGGTCCGGGTCTTGAAGCCCCATACGTCGTTCATCTCCGCTTTTAGCGGCGGGCATGGCCGCGTCCACCAGCCGGCCAGGGCTTGTGAAGCCCAGCTCTCTGAGGCGCCGCATGGCGCCTTCGCGGGCCAACTCCCTGGAGACTTCGTCCATGCCCCCCAGCGCCTCGCGAAAGTGATCCAGAGCGCTCCGGACTTCTATGACAGAGGGTTGTTCCTTCAGTTGGTTGATGAGGGAGAGGGCCTCTTCGTGCGTTGCGGGCACATCCGCCTGGGAGGCCGCGAGCGCCGTGAGGTTCCCCATCCGGGCCATCATCTGCGGCCTCGGCGCCGAAGTTCGGCTCCCGCGATGGAATCGATGGTTCGCATCATCTCGGACTCCGTGAGAGGCGGATTGCAGTTGGCGTCGTTCCAGCTCTTGAGCAGCCCTATGCTGACGTAGGGATCCACACGGTGACGGAAGAGATGCCCCGCCAACCTGGCCAGGCTAGTGTTGCGCTGGCCCTCGCCGACCCCTGTCAGCACGAGTGTGCTGAGCGGGCTCTTAGGGAAGGGAGCCAGGACACCCTTCTCAGGTCGGGTGACCCGTTCCATGAGCCATTCGGGCATGGGCGCCGGTTCGAGGTACATGAGATGGTAAGCGCCCTCCCAGGTGTAGCGGCGCCCGCTGGCGTGGAGGGACGGCGGCGCCACGATGTAGCCCCCGTCTCCTCGTACGTCAAGGCCCTGGCCCAGGGAGCCCGCCGAATTAGGCACACGATGGCCGGGGTGACGGAAGACCAGGTGCCTTCCTCCACTCCCTGTCTCGGCCGTCACGGTCGTCGGTAGTGCCCCGAAATGCTTTTCAAGTTCTTCAAGGGCGATCTCTCCCCCGTGCCTGGGGTCCACGTCCAAGACCACCAGGCCTGACGCCTCGCCCGTCACCAGGCCGATGTTGGCCTCGGGCCAGCGCCGCCACCAGCTCCGGATCATTGCGGTCTGCGTGGTGGCATTCTCAGGCCATTGGACGATTCGGGGGTGCTTACCCGGTGCTTCGCATCCGGCACGGCCGCAGGAGCACCCCCCGCTTTCGATGGAGTGGAGCGGGAAAATGAGATACCCCCTCTGTCCATACCACTCCGCGGCCTTGCCTTCCTTGGAGGCGGCCACGGTCTAGCTCGCCTTCTCGGACGTGGGCTCAACCGCCTCCTCAGCCGGCGGTGCAGCGGGGCTCGGAGCCATCAGTCCGTCCAACTCCGATTTTCGAAAACGGAGCAGGCGCCCCAGCCGGGTGCAAGGGATCTGCTTCTTGTGGATGCGCACGTATAGGCTGCCCAGCGGAATGCGAAGGTAGTCGGCGGCCTCCTGCGCAGTGAGGAGCAAAGTGAGTTCTGAGGTTCGGTTCGTCTCGCTATTCATCCCCCATCCTTTCTGATAGTGGTTTAATCCGAGGCAAACTATAGCCGGGTGTCTTAAGGATGGTCTAGGATTTTTCCTCCGCATCGGAGGGAGTGGGGAGACGACAGAAAACAGCCCCCATCCTCAATGGGGGCAAGCGTTTCATCGCATTTGAGCTGAGTAGGTTAGTGCGGAGGAAACCCGAAGTAAGCGAGAGAAGCGTTACTTTGTTGGGCGCCGGTCCGAGGGATAGAGGACGAGTCGGACTCTGATCCCATAGAGTTGCTCGATCCAATCCCAGGCCGCGCTCTCGTCCGCGTTCTTAGGGTACGAGGCGCTAGAACCCTTGCCTGAGCCTTTGGAAAATTTGTGCCGCGTCACGATGGTGTGGAGGCGCCGCCAGTCCTCCAAGTCCATAAAGCTCTGGCCGGGGCACAGACTCAACTTCTCCGGCACGAGCTTCACCAGGCGAAGGGCCTCCTGGTAGAAGGGCCGCAGGTCGAAGATGGGCAGACCCCAGTAGGGTGGCGAGTAGGGAGAAGTGACGACGAAGTCAGAGGATTTCTGGGCTACGGCGCCAATTCCCACCGACACTACCCTGCGCTTGGTCCGGCAGCACCGGACGGTCTTGACGAACTTCTCCTGGCGGTCCAGGTCATACTTCCAGGCCTCGCGGGAGGGCAAGGCGAAAGCCTGTGCGGCCCGGTCGGTCGCTCGCTGAACATCACGCTCGATGTTGGCGGCAATGCGCTTGGTGGTGGACGCCTCGCGGGCGCGGCGGATGAGCTGGCTCTCCATGGGACCAAAGATGCAAGAAGACTTCATGAACATGAGGGCGAAGAAGGACTCGATGTGCCGGCGGCTCATGACCGGCAAGTCCGTCAGTGGAAAGGTCGCCTGTGCCAGGAGCGCCCGCACGTCCTCAGAAAACTCAGCCGGAGACGTGGGGAAGGTCAGGGGAGGGACCAGGAATCCGTCCGCCAAGCTGCCGTAAACCGCCGCCGTGGGCCCTGCGGCCAGGTGGCCCTGGCCATAGGCCGGTTGGCACAAAAACCACGCCAGCGCCTGCAAGGTCACCGATCCGTTGTTGGGAGATGTGGACCGCACCTTCGGGTCCCTCACTCGGTACCCGAACTCTGGCCCCGGCAAGTACCGGAAGGCCCCGGTGGCGCCTTGCGCATTCTTGTAGAGCCACAGCGCCGTGTGGATAGGGAAGGCGTCCTTCTGTCCCCGCTCCAGCACTTCCCAAAGATTCGCAGGCGGCATGACCTCCGCCTGCGCGAGAACCGTCAGTTTGCGAACTCCGGCCATCCCTCCCCCTCCATAGTGCGCCAGAGCATCTCTCACTCAGGACTGCTTCAAGTTCAGCTTCTCCGAGATCCTATTCAAAATCTCCTGCACCTTCTCGGCCACAGCAGGAGGAACCTCCTTGCCGTCGCCAAGCTCAACGCGGATGTGGTAGCGAAGAGAATGCCCCGCAGACGCCTTCTTGATGTCCGAGAGCTTCTCGGAGAGTTCCTGGATTTCGTAAGAGGTCATCTCAGCCTCTGCGACCCTGCGTCCAGTAACGGGCGGCGGAGGTGGTGGAGGCGGTGGTGGCATCCCGGGCATGCAGAACCTGGCCTGGGCCGCACTTCCAAAGTCACAAGGCCACTCCCCGGAGTCGGCGGCTCTCTCAATGAAGCGCGCATGGATGGCGCCGTCAATGGCGGTATGGACCGTCTTCCAGGGGAGCGCGCGTCCAGCCTTCTTCGAAAGTGCGACATAGAGCGCCTGAGCATTGGTGCCTTGACCGCTCCACGCTTCAGGAAGATTGGGCTGCAAGAGATCAGGCGTGGGAATAGGCTTAGGCGGAGGATAGAGCAAGGCATCGACAGTGAGGATGCCTTCGGGAACATCCTCTCCATAAAGGCTGGCCGGTCCTGAAACGAGCCAAATCCGAGAGGAGGCGACTGATTCGGCTACCGCGTTCTTAACAAATTCATCGGATACCTTCGGGATGATGAGCGACTCGCCGTGAGCACCGACTACAACTCTGTGCCCGCCAGCAAAGTAGGCAATCACCGTCTGGTATGAAAACTGCTCATCAGACCACAGGCCCGGCAGTACATTCGGGGAAAGAAGTTGAGCAGGTAACTCGGCAAGTTCAGCAACTTCGGGAAGGACAACCTCAAGACCGGGCTCCTTGAGTGCGGCCTCGTCCGGCGCTAATCTCCAGAATGTCCGGACGGTTCGGTCCGGTCGGGTCAAGCGGAGGACGAAGAGTCCCTGCTGGCACCCATCCGAAAGCGTGTCTTGAATGGCCCGCCTATTCAGCATCTTGGGAAGATGCGGATGTTGGGCAAAGGCCCCAACGAGGTCCTTAGCCCAACGGGCCGTCTCGCCGTCTTTCCAAAGGTCATAAGGCCCTTCGGGTAGCAAGGCCTCAGCGCTCACCTGGGTTTCTTGAATTCGCGAACGCTTGTCCGCTTTGATTGCATTGAAAAGTGGGCCGTCCCCGGCTGTCACGCGGAAAGCCTGAACCTGGTTATCGGTTCCCACTGCGACCACGATAGAGTAAGCTTGCCGAACCGCTTCGGGGTATGACTTTCTCGCCTGCTCGGTGAATGTACTCAAGATCTGATCGCGGATAGGATCGACGGATTGATCCTTTAGTTGGCTTCTCACCTCTTCCCAGCCTAGGTAGATCCGGATTTGGTTTCGTGCTGCCTCCAGGCCATCCCGCGAGGGCACAGCGAGGACCACGGCATTGCGGTTCACGCGGGGACGGTCCGGCGCGGTAGTCTCATCGAGGAAGCGCTTTGCTTCGGCGCTCGGCTTACTGGCGTCGGAGGCGGCCTTGGGGCCAAGCACTGCGTAGTGGAATTCCCCATCATCATCGATCTGGCTCGGACCGATGGGCAAGTTGTGAACCTTTACCCCCATTGCCGATGCGCCTTCGGTGAGTCTCTTGGCTTTCTCGACGGTGTCAATGAGCTTGGCCTCGATGATATCGGGGGTTACGCGGCCGCAAGCGTCGTGGTGCATCTGACGAAGGTTAGGTTTTGATCCCAGCCGCCAAAACTTGGGCAGCAGGCTGCTTGCGTCCTTGTCGGCCACCAACCCTTCATCAAGGAACCAAGACACTTCGGCCCATTTGAGCAGGGCTTTGGTAAGGTCGATCTTGTCCGGCCGAGTGCTCCCCAGAAGAACCATGAGGTCACGAGTTTGGCCTTTCTGTCCGATGGGCTGCGAATGAACGAACGTGGCAAAGACAGCCTGCTCCAATTCACGGTGTTTGAGGCCGGGGAACTCCTGCTGGAATCCTCTGGCCTTCTCCATCTCGCCCAGAAGAATGGCCTCCCAGTTTTGAATCTTGCCGTCGAAGCCATCCGAAGTGGCGATGCTGGTCAGCTCGCGAGCGCCTTCGGAGATGCCATCTTTCTTGGGTTTCCCTAGGAACACGTTGACCCCGATGAGTGGGCTCTCATCCCAGTCCTCGGCCCCCCGCAGAGCCAGAGCAAAGGTGCGAAGGACACCGCGCGTCCGTTGGAACCCTTCAAGGTTCGTCCACTTCGAATAGAGGACCTCGGTCAGCTCGGGGTGGAAAGGGAAGCTGGCCAGATAGCGCTCCTCCGCAGCCTTTCCTTCCTTCTTGGTCTGCTCATCCAGGTCTTGAATGCCCTTCAATGCAGTCATGACATCGGGCCTGAATCCTTGAAGGTCCCGGATGCTGTCCGGCGTAAAGAACCGTCTGCGCAACACCTCCGCCACGTCCTCCTTCAGGACCGGCTGAATGCTCTCTTCGCGTTCTCGGCGGAACACGTCATAAAGCTCTTTCGTGAGGGCTTTCCCCAAGTCGTCACTCTTCAATGGGTCGGTGGCCAGGAGAGAGGCTACGATGCAGCACCGGTCCACCTTGGTAGCCGCCTGGGTGAGGTATTGGAAGAAGTTGATGAGCCGGTCGCGCCAGACGGGGTCCAGGCCGACCTTCTCGCGGGCATACATCAGCACTTCGTCAATGAGCACGAGGGTCGCCAAGCCTTCTTTCTGAGGCAGGGCCAGGAGGTCGGTGAGCAGGTTTTCCGCGGGCGCGCTCTCCCTTTCGGCATCCTTGTTGTCGGCATGAAGCAGCTTCAGGCCTTCCGATCCCGCAATCTGGAAAGCGAGCACGCTCCAGGGCTGCTTGAGCCAGCGCAGCTTCCCGTTCGGGCCTCTCACCTCCATGCCCTTCTCCACGTCGAGTTTGTCGAAGGAGAGGGCGGCCACGCGGGTCTTCGGAGGCTTCATATCCATGTGCTTCAAGAATTCCGAGACGGCGGGAAGGTCCGGAAGGGTCTCGGGATCGTTGACGAGGTGGTAGAGGGTGATCAGCGTGTGCGTCTTACCGCCGCCGTAGGTCAGCTCCAGCTGGCGCACGGCCTTGTCGTTCTTCCCGGCAAGGCGCTGGCACATGTCCTTAGCCAATTCGCGGAGGTTGTACGTGGGGTACGTCAGGGCGAAGAACTCAGCCGGCTTCTCGTAGACCGGCCTCTGTCCCTTCTGGAGGGCCACCTGATAAAGATCCGCCGCGAACACCGCGAGCGACAACTCGCCGGTCTTCAGGTCTTCCCGCAGTTTGACCACCTTGTGCCACGGCGTCCATGGTAGCTTGGCCATCGTCATTCCCCTCCACATACCGCCTTCATGATCATGGACGGCGGTCGTTGCCACTTCGCCCGGCGAGGTTCGGAAGACCCTATGCTACAGCTTTTGCCCGAACCGCTTCTTCCTTATATATGTACGATATCCACCGGCGTACCTATATAGTAGGTATCGTACCTATATCCTCCGCCACCGTGCCTTGGGCCCTCGCCCGAGGCATTCGAGCCGTCCCGCTTTTCGCTCCTCGTGGAGAACCTTGCGGATCAAGTCCACGCCGACGGTTGGGCACGACTCCTGAAGTTCCGTCACCGAGAAATCCCCGTACTTGTGAGCTATAGCGTCCAAAAGCATCTTCCGCTTGGCCCCCTTGGCCGTGCTGATAGTACCCACGCGTTGCTCCATTTCCTTGTAAGCCGCCAGAAGGGTTCCGAGAAGATATTCCGCCCACGGCGCCAAGTCGTGCTTGCCCTCGTGCCAACGCCGGGAAGAGGCCTGAAGCGCTTCGTAGTAGGTCTCTTTGCTCTCTTCGATGATGCGTTCAAGGCTGATGTACCGGCCTACCGAATAGCCAGCTTGGTAGAGCAAGAGGAGCGTGAGCAGGCGCGCCATTCGCCCGTTGCCGTCCATGAAGGGGTGGATGCACAGGAAGTCCAGCACGTACGCCGGGAGGACGAGCAGCTTTTCCACGGACCCGTCCTGCCAGAGCGCGCGAGTCCCCTCGTGGAGGCCCTCCATGGCCCCCGGCGTCAAGGCCATAGGGACCGTCTTGAACCGTACGCGCTGCCGGCCATCGGCCAACATTTCGGTAATCTCGTTCTCGGCATTCTTCCAGTGCCCGCCCCGCTCCTTCGTATGCCGGTAAAGATCGCGATGGAGTTGGAGCACGAGGCCCGGCGTAAAGGCCATATCCGGGTAGTTTTGATGGATCGTGCTGAGCACGTCCCGGTAGCCGGTGATTTCCTGCTCGGACCGGTTCTTGGGCGTGGTTTTCTCCGTCACCAGGTCCCGAATCTTTGCCAGCGGGGCGGTGATCCCTTCGATGCGATTGGAGGATTCAGTGCTTTGGATAATGGCCACCTGCCGCAAGGATTCGAGCACCTGGGGTGCCTGGATGCGATAGAGATCCTCTCGCCCCTTGAACTCCCCGAGTTGGCGGACCGATTGGAGGAGGATCTGGCTGATGGGTTGCCGGGCCAGGTATCCCTTCTCAAAGCTCTTCATTCCTCACCCTCCCGTGAACCGGCTGCATCGGGGTCAGTATAGGGCAGGTCACCCTTTTCGACCTTTTGGCCCCTGGTCTGAATATGGTTGCTGAGGCTTTCGAGGATGGAGCGTTCCTCGCTTAGGGACTGAGACAGCTCGATGAGGGCCTGGAGGAGCTGCTTGAAGAGCTCGTTGCGCCTGAGACCGCGCAGGTCCAAGTACTCGTCCACCTTCACCACGTCCCCCGTCTTCCAGAGGTGCATAAGGCGGTGGATCATGTCGATGAGGGGAATCTCTCGAGACTTGGGGAGGTCTGGGGCGGCTTCGGGGAAGAGGGGAGGCTCCATCTTGGCTCGCCTGGCGCGCGGGCTGTCCACGGCCGGGTCGTAGCCCATTCCTGGCCGCTTCCGCTGGTTCCAAGCCTTAAGGCGGACGGTGCTGCCGGTGCCTTCTTCGACCTCCGACTCCTCCGCGCCCTCTTCGGCTCCCTCATCCTCCTCTTCGACCGCTTTCCCCCCCGTGCGGGCGAGGATGTCATAGGAATCCGCGAGGGCCGAGTCCGACAGCCCGCAGGAGAGGGCGTACAGGATGCATGGCCCGATGGGGGCGTCGGCCATGCCGAAGTCGTTCCGGTGGAGGAGGTAGTAGGTGGTGATGTCGTCCAGACCTGTAGCGGCCCCTTCACCGTCGCGCGTGAGGACACGCCCCACCACAAAGTCCACCACGAGACGGCGGACGGCGCGCAGGAACTCTCCCACCGCAAGCACCTGATCGGGCTCGTTGGCCTTCTTCACCACAGGGTGCTGGCTGTAAGCCTCCAGCGCTGGGCCTGTAGCGGCCCACACGAAGTCCGGTCCTCGGATGCCCGCGTCCCAGAACTCGCGCAATTTGCCGTGGATCTTCTCTTGCATTGCCGCAAGAACCGTCGCGTCCCATCCGATCTTGGCTGTCTCTGGGCGCTTCTTGCAGATGAGCCAGAGCGAGGAGGCGAGAGACGCTCTGCCATAGTTGCGAACGCCGCCGCTACGCTCGGTCTGGATTGGCCAGCTCCCATCCACGGCAAACCCCGACCGGATGATGGCGGAAACCAGCGTCTCCCAGGCGTCTGGCTGCTTGTTCGCGAAAACCACAACCATCCGTCCCTCGGGTTGCAAGGCTTGGTAACACGCCAGGAAGGCCCGGTACATACCATCTTCATAGGCTCTCTTGGAAGCATGTCCATCCCCGTTGAAGCGGCTGGAATCGTCAATGAGTTCTCCGTCTTGGCGGTCATGGTCCCATTTGGGCGCTAGAGGCTCTGAAAAGGCACGATCCACATCGGGAGAAAGGCCGTAGAGCGACCGCCGGAGCCAAATATAGAAAAAGTCCATGAGGTCGGAATAGGGAATCGCGTCATAGTAAGGTGGATCTGTGACGATGAGATCCTGCGATTCGGGCTGAAACTGGATTGCGGAGGCGCGAAACACATGGGGAGCTGGTGATAAAAGTGTCGCCGCCCCTAGATGCTCGCAGACCAGTTGCTCCCATTCAATTTCGCCAAGGAAACTCCCGCTGGCATCGGCGAGAGGGTTGGACTCTGCGAAATCCCACATGATCGGCAGGGCGAATCGCGCAAAAGTCTGTTCGATTTTCTCCGCTGGCATGTTCCACATGCAGAGGGTGCTCGCTCGATTCGCGACCCTGTCGACGGCCAGCGACAGGAAGGCCGAAATCGCCTCGGTCCAGTCACGCTGGCCGTAGTGATCGGTCATCTGCACGCCTGCGTGCCGCGCCTGAGTCACCAGTACCGCCAACGCCACCAGTTGTCTTGGCGCAAAAAGTTTGGACCAGCGGTCGAACCCGTACAGAGGAACACGAAAACCTAAAGCCTCCTTGCTCGGCAAGGATTCATCGGGCCTTCCGAATGGTATCTCCGCGAAAACTCGTTCCATCTCCTGTTCCGCCATGCCTGCGGCCGCGATTTCTTCCGACACTGGCAGGCGGTATTCCTTCCCCTTCGGCCCATCCACCACGACGGCGGTCATAACGGTTCCAAGGCGGTCGTTCATACCTTCGAGGCGGATGTCCTCCATGGTCATGATAGCCCCGCAGCAGGGGCATTTCGCTCCCGACCGGCTCATGGTGCCCGCCCCGATGCGCTTGTCGTGCTCGCGCCGCTGGGCGGCGTTTCGGCCCACTGCGGGCACTTCGGCCTGAATGCCAAAGGAGACGCCCGTCCTGTCTGGCCGGGGCTCCGCTGTGAGAAGGACCCGCTTTTTCTCCTTCTTGCAGAGCCATCGGGTCTTGAGGAGCGGCACCGTGGCGCGGCAGTTCTTGCAGGCAACGGTTCGCGCCCAAAGATAGGCGACGGTCGGCTTGCCATCAATCGTCGGATAGAAGCGCTCCAGCTTCTTACGCGCCTGCTGGAGAACCCACCAGCCCCACGCGCGGACGTGCCAGGCCAGGTCAACGTCTGGCACGGGGAAAAGCCGCTGCTGGACGGCCTGAAGATTGCGCTCCATCTGCTTCTTGGTGAGCGTCCCCGTGTCCTTGAAGAACCCCTCCATGAACTCAGGCGAATTGAGAGCGAAGTCTGGCAGAGGGCGATGCTGGCCAGCGAGCTTCTGGGGATACTCCAGGGTACACTTCAGGATGAACCAGGCCACGGGATTGATGTCCACGGCCGTGGCCTCGCACCCGAGGCGCATCGCCTCCAGCGGGATGGCCCCACCGCCCGCAAAGGGGTCGAGGACCTTCGGCGCCCGGCCGCCGTAAGCTTCCTTGATCTTCTGCCGGAAGAACTCGAGGTCGGGACCCGATTCCCGGCCCCAGTGAAGGATGCCCCCCAGCGTCTCCTCGACGATCTTGTCCTCGACCTTTCCGCTCGGTAGCTTCTTCTTCTTGGAGACCTTCACAACCGTTCCACCGAGCTTCTCCAAGAGCTTCTTGCGCTCCGCGTCGTCCCCCGGGTCCGGCAAAATCGTCGCGATCAGCGCCGCCCGGCACGCTGCCAGCGGCCGCCTCGCCGGCCAGATGTGGAGCGTCGAAATGTGCCCGTGCCGCACGTTCTTCTCGTGCACCGAGTCCAGCGACGCCTGCTTCAACGGAAAAGCCACTTCGATAAGACGGGGGGAGTCCATTATTGCCTCTCGATTTCTGGCGGCGAGCTAATCTCACGAAGATGCACAGCCGCACCTTGCCTTGAAAATACGGATGCGGATACCTGCCAACGTCCGTTGGGGTCGCCGCCGATGATGAGGAGGATTGGCTCGGGGCACCTCAAAGCCACATTCTTAGAAAACGCTTCGAGTTGTGCGGCATCTGTACCGCTAGGCGTCGGAGAGGCGTGGGGATGAAAGTGCCACTCTCCAAGGTAGTACTCCTTTTGCAGCCAAAGCCGGTCGAGAAGACGTTGAAGGCCCTCTATGCCGCGATGAAAATAGGTTCCGCCACGGACGGAGTCCGGTGGGGGACCACACACACGCTCTACGACGGCCAGGTCACGCACATCCGAATAGTGCCCCAGCAATATGCCTCCGGTCTCCAACGCCCCCGCCGCCGCACAGTGTGAGAGCAGCCGCTTGATAATTGCCCGGGAAAGCTTCATCCCGAACCGTCGGTCGTCGCTCTGAAACAGCAAAGCAGAATAGCTCGCACTCACGGGCAGACCACCTCGTTCTTCAATTGCACCCCCGTGGGCAAGCCGTTTGCCTCAGTTTGCTCAAGCACTCGCAGGATGGGGCTTGCTGGCGGGTTGAGAACATCAGCCACGAGCATCTTGATGGCCATCGCACAGTGCAGATCGATGTCATCAACTCTTGCCGGGAAGGTCGGATGCCAACACCCAATGCCGTCGCGAGGCAGCTTGGCCCCCTCATACTCATGCCGCTCGCCACTAATGAATGGCAGGACTGCTTTCGCGAAGGCGTCGTGTGGGAAAGAGGTTCCCCGTGCAACGAAGTAGAACTGTCGCTTTCCAAATAGGCCTAGAGAGACTGATGCAAATACCCTCGGCTCCGGCCATTGAGAGGACGCCAGGTAACGGAGCAATGAATCGCTGCCTGTGCAATCTACAACTAGGTTACATGCCTTGATGCTAGCTTCTTCCTCCGCATTGCAATCCTGAAGGGTCTTGTTTATGAACCCGATGCGGGAGTGTGGTAGGGCAGAGTTCAATTGCTTCGCGAGGGACTCAGCCTTGTGGGTCAAGACCTCTGTGGTTCCTAGTCGATGTCGGCAGAGGTTTCCGACAGAGAGCCGTTCGCCATCGACAAGCGTCAGGTCCTTAGCTCCTGCCCTCGCCAGCGAGCTTGCCATCGCCGAGCCAAGGGCACCTACTCCGACTATGAGGATGTGCTGGTCCTGTGTTTCGTGAGGCAACTGACCTCTCCCCATGACTTGGTCGAATGCCCAGTTCCCTGAGCAGCCCCACTCGACTTTCGTCGCTTCGGTAAGTACCCGTGCTTTGTCGCGAAGACGGTAACTGCCCAACTCGGGTCGGATGCCCTTCTCATGCCCGCAAGAAAGGATTGGAAGCCACAAGCCAAGCCAGTGGAGGCGTACCGGGGCTTCTCCTATCCGATCCGGAACAGGGAAGCCGAGGAGCAACATGTGTCGGCGACCGTCGCGTAGTTTAGCATCGAGCTTAAAGATGGTATCCCTAATGTCACCCACACCCTTCAGCAGGACTTCGCTCAATTCCGAGATCGAGGTGGGAATCTTCCAGGGGGGCAGTACCGGGACAGAACTTGTTCTTATCCAAATCCCTATTTCCTCATCTCCTCGGTCATTTGATATGCCCGGGCCATACTCGTGCGAGAGAGTCTCCTTGCCTGCTGGATCAAGAAACTTGGTTACAAAACGCAGGAGCGGGTTCTTGCTATGTCTCTTTAGTACAACCTGCCCCGCGTGACACTCAGTCTCAGTCCAGTGGACGAATGTGCCCGCCGTTTCAGAGAAGGCGAGTTCTAGCCCAACACATGGAGGGATGAAGGGCAGCTCAAACGGGTCGCCATCGACGACTAGCTTATCCTCCGAGGCGGCCTTAGTCCATTCCCAAGCTCGCTCCACATTCCAGGCGAGGCGCTCATGGGGGGTCATGGGTTCGATATCATAGTCCCGGCGCCCGAGGCCCCTTAGACTCGTGCTCTGGCAGATCTTCCCTTCCCTCCAGGGGAGTGCTTCAGAGCCGGGGAGGTTCAGGTTTTGGTGGGGAAACGTATCCAGCAGCCCACATGCTTTGGCCGGGTAGAAGTCAATATCCCCCCAGGGATACCCTTCGGGAACTAGGCAGAACCAATCAGTGGCGGATGGAACGCGCCCTGTGCACGGCTCGGGAAGATGCATCCGGAATTTCAGAGCCCATCTCTTCGGGCCCGGCTGCCACGCCAGGTCCTCAACAAGTTCGCAGAAGGCGAGGCCTTCCAGGCCTCTGCGGCCCGCTCTAAGCTCCTGGGAAGGTTTCTTTGGGACGATCGTCATGCGAACCGGCCACCGCCAATGACACTCGGTTCCGTCCTCTCGGAGAACCCACCTGCTTTCGAGGTATCACCACCGCTCTTTGCGGAATCAGGAGGAGGATCGGGGAACTTCGATCCAAAGAGGGTCTTCCAAAGAAGAACACTCTCCCTAGTGTTCGGCTCGTCAAGCGCCTTTCTGGCGATGGAAGCCGCATCCTGAGCCAATTTGAAGAAGGAGCTCCAGTCCTCGGAAGAAAGCCTTCCGAGAACGTTGTGGGAGGGGACGCCATGATCAGGAAGGTTGGGAACGAGACCGACGCTGGCGTAGGCCGCATACCCGTCCCGAATGCCCTCCAGCGTGGCCACTACTCCCTTAGCGACGGAGTCGATCCCATCCGGACAGCATGTCCAGGCCAGGTGCTCCAGGGGATAGCTCTTTGGATACTTGGGCTTCACCGCAGTAACAGCCCGCCACCATTTCAAGCATTTCACGACGTTCACGAAGTGTTCGTTGCACAGCTTGTTTTTTTCAACTGTTACGCGGATCTGCTCGAGCGGATTGGTCTGGTCCCAGGCAGAAGCGTCACGATCAGGAATCCACAGAGGTTCAGCCTGCCAGTCCTTCTCTTTGGCCATACTGGCAAGCATCGTCTTGGTAATTCCACTCGAACGACCTTCGAAGGGAACCCAGGATTTCCTCAGCGCCCAGTCCTTTGCCTCAAAAAGCGTCTCGCTTGTGGTAACACTAGCAGATTGGTAAAAGGCCCGAGCCGCTGCGCTCGGAGCCGACGTGGGAACCAGGTCCAACTCCACATACGACAACTCGATTCCCCAAGAGCGACCTTGCTTGTGGTATTTCCCCTTGTAGTACTTTTCAAGGAACGGCTTGAAGGTATCCAGAGCTTCGGTTGCCGTCTTCTGGTTCCGGTCGATGGAAGTGACAACCACCACATCAACATCCATCAGGGTCTTGGAGTCTGCGGGGCGGACAGCCGTAGAGCGTCTGTAGCTCCCTTGGAGAAAGGTGTCGACAATAATCGGGGCAAGATCATCGTAAGCCAACAAGCGGTCTCGAAGGGTCTTGTGTCCCGTAATGCAATCCTCAACTTGAGAGTCCGTCAGCCTGATGTCGCTCAAGAAATCTGCAAAGTAGCTAGGAAGAGAACCCATCTTGGTCACCTCCACTTTCACCGCACTAGCGGAAAGGACATGGAACGAGCGTAGGCGCCCGGCGCCATTGAATCGAAATCGTACTCGTACAGTTCGCAAGGCCCTAGAGCCCTACCAAGCTGCCCAAGGAAAAAGGCGAAGCCATTCGGCGCGGCCCAGAAGAGGCAAGTAGGAGAATGTCTTTCATCCTCCGAGCGAACACCGTGGATGGTGTCAATCACCTCTTGCGCGAGACTAAATGCTTCTTCTCCAGATGAGATAGACTCTGGACCTGGATGTGGCAGCTGCAGGTGCAGGATCCGACCCACCTCCGGCAGTGCGCGGTTGGCAAAAAGCTCGACGTCGCCGCGAATGAGGCGTGTGGCGCTGAGGGCGACGGCAAGCTGATGGCCATCATCCCTTATGGGAACGGTCTCCGATGACCACTGCGATGCCGCCTTGCCGGTCAAAGACCCTCTGCCCCAGACCGCTCTACCTCCAAGGCCTGGCTGAACTGGCAGAACATCAATCCCCGTCTTCGGATCGAGGTAATAGCCAGAAGCAAAGGCTATCGAACCGTGTGCGGGCAGGTGAAGGAGGTTTCTCCTTCCTGGGGATGTCGATGCAGCAAGGAAGTCAGTGACGCTTTCAGTTATCGAGTCCCATGTGCTCCCGGCGGCCAACTTGCGCATTGCAAAGCGATTCAGGAGGCAAAGATGGGCGTCGGTTGTATCCTCGATAAAATCGGCTCCACGGGAAAAGCTTCTGATCCCAAGGATCCTTGCATCCGGTTCAAAGGGCGTACGCCCACGCCACAATCCCTCCCGCCTGCATATTTGTTCAATATCGTCCGCGCCGAAGCTGTTGGTACCAGTCTTAATGAAATTCTGTGACAGCGAGAGGTACGGGTGGATTCGCGATCCCGCTGAAACAGGCGCCATGCCAACTACTTGGAGCTGGGCATTGAGTAGGGTGTGAAGCAGTCCCATTTGTGGGGTCGCAAGGATCCGCACATGGCGAAGAATTGCGAACAGTGCGTCGTCCGATGTCAATTGTAGATGATCCCGCCACAGGGCTCTTACCTTACCCATCTTTGAGGTAGGTCCACCGGTGGCGAGCTTGTGGAGGTCCAGGCGTCCGTCATCAGCGCTGCAGAGTTGTGCAAGCTCATTCTCGGGGTGAGGCACCCATGGTGAAAAGATGATGAATCGATACCCTTGGCCAGTGGAGGAAAGCTGCTGGTGGGCATCGGCTATGCGTTGAAGCAGCGAGTTCTTGGTCGCGTTTATAAAGGCCGGATCGGTTAGGGCCTCGCAGGTAATGCTCCCGTCGTAGGACATATGGAACTTGACCTGATAGAACTCGCGCGAAACCTCCTCGCCGGCATCATTCACCGGAGGAGCTAGGTCGACGACTACGTCATCAAGAGACTTCACATCGTCAGCCTCAATGGTGACTCTGGATACCCGTGATCTGTCCTCAAACAGCCGGCAGATCTGGAGCCAGAAATGATAGGCCTGGTAATCATCCCCCTTCATTCGAGCTGCCACCGCTTTCGCCATCTGGTCTCACTCCGTCATTGCGGCAGAGGCTATTGCCTCTGGACCCACGAGCACGCCCCCCTTGGCCCTGGCAATTAGCTTCCCAAAGGGGTCTTGCACCCGAAGAACGCGCGGGCTTGAGCTCGCGCAATCGAATGCTACATAGAGCCAGTACCTATCACGCAGGTTGCACGCCTTGGCCCACTCGTTTTCGGTAATCTCAATTGCACCGGTGGCCGCACGGCCCTTTACCTCGATGGGTCGCCTTTCACCGTCGGGCCGAAAAGAAAGAAAATCGAACCCCGGGTGAGGACCCAAGCCTGCGGCTATCGCCAACTCGGGCGTGTGGACATCCTTAACCTGGGCTCCCTCAGCCTCCTCGTGAGCGCGGACGATCTTCATGGCCAGGGCCTCCACCTTCGCGTCATATCTCTTGCGGTCCTCGGGGAGGGAGGACGGAACGACGAGAGCGTGAGCCAGGACCTCAACCAGTCCCGGCTCGATGAGGTCGGGCTCCATCCGCAGGGCCACAAGAGCCTGCTCACGACGGTCGGCAAGAGCACGTTGCCTCGCTTTCACTTTCTCCAGAGAATCCTGCGCGAAGCTGTGTCCCTGCCTTACCTGGTCTGTGAGACGAACGCGCTCGGCGGCCAACTCGGCGTCCTCAAAGTCGAAGCCGCGGGCAAGGAAGGACTCCCTCTCGGGAATCGTCCCTGCCAGTCCGGCTTTGTGCTCTTGTGCTGACTTGGAGGCGATAGCCTCCTTCACGTAGGCCCGGGACTGCTCTCTCAAAACCTTTGCCTTCGCCACCAGCGGTAAGGCCATCGCCGGAAGGTTCTCGATGCCTTGCAGGAGCAGGAGATGCTCTACCGGAAGCTCTGCGACAGTCCCGTCTTCCTCTTGCCGCAACGCCACGAGCCGGGTTTCGATGGACTCGTGGGCTTCTAAGCCTGGGATGCCGGGGGCAGACCTGCGCTGAACCATCGATAGGGCAAGGTGGAAGAGGTAGGGACGGTCTGCGGTGGGGTCTAGAAAGAGCGCGCCTTGTAGCGCGGCGCGGCCAAAGCGAGCGGCGACCATTCCGCGAAAGCGGTCGAAGACGGGCTCACCTGGGCGCATGAATAAGATAGGCGGGCCATCCTGCCCGGGCTTCCGAAGCGGGGGGACAAGGCTGAACGCCTGGCGGGCCTCCGGAGGATAGGTCTCGAGGATTGGCCAAAGAGGATCTAGCGCCCCGGGAGTTAAGGATTTGAATCCGAAAGTCCGGTCGAGATCTCCATCCAAACCGATGGACAGGCGCACCGCGGCGCGCTCTAGGAAGCGTCTCACATAGCCCGGCAGGAGCCGGCGATACGTATCCTGGTCCACGCTGTCTCTGAGCTTCGGGAGTTCTCGCGCGACGTCCCCCCCATCCCCGAAGAGCCGCCGCTCCTTCTCTTCAAGGGCCTTGACCTGGTCCTCTGTCAGGGTTCCCTCGATCTCGCCAATCGCCGTATTGGCCCCCTCTGGGGTCAGGGCCTGCGCCATGTAGTCCCGAATGCTGATGTCTTGGAAGACCCTGCCCACGACATCGAAGACCTTGTCGGACTGGAGTTGCTTTCGGATGGCTTCGAGCTTGTCGAGCAGGGTCTTAAGCACCCGGCCCTCGCGGGTCTTGCCTGCGAGGAGATTGAGGATGACGACAGGATCATGGCGCTGGCCGTACCGGTGGATGCGCCCCATTCGTTGTTCCAAACGGGCAGGGTTCCAGGGGATGTCGTAGTTCACCATGAGCCAGCAGAACTGAAGGTTGATGCCTTCTCCCGCAGCGTCGGTGGCCACGCAGTACTTAGCTCCGTCCGCGCTGTTCGGGCGGCGGAAGAAGGCCACTTGTTCCTCACGCTCGCGGAAATCCATCCCACCATGAATCTGGGCGATCTGGCCCGCGTATCCCATTCCTTCGAGACGACGAACCAAGAAGGACAGCGTGTCCCGGTGTTCGGTGAAGATGAGGACCTTCTCATCCTTGTATTCTGGATTCTGGAGAATGTCGCCCCGAAGTTTGTCGAACTTGGATTCCTGCCCCAAATCAAAGACAGACTGAGCCAAGTTTCGAAGTTCGATGACCTGGAGCCGCTCCGCCTCCAGTTCCGCAAGGCTCGTGGCGACGACACCACCAAGCGCCTCGCGTTCCGAGACCTCGTGGCCCTCCTCACCCGCCTCCGAGCCCTCTTCTTCAGCGGTTGTATCTTCAAGCGCGTCGAGGGTCCCTCGAGAAAGTGCTCGCTGACGGGCCTCGAGCTCATCGGCAGTGAGCCGACCGGTCCGGATAGATTCGATGAGGTCTTCGAGCTTGGCTATTCTGCGTTCGAAGGACTTCAGCAATGCCCATGTCGAACTGGCGAGGCGGCGCTGGAATACGCTCATGGCAAGGCGGGCGGCCGTGCGGTTGAGGATCCGCGCGCGATTGTAGACCGTCTCCATGTAATGAGTGGTCTCGTCGTAGAGGCGCTGCTCGCTCAGGTCGCCCTGGGTCAGGTCATAGCTCAGGGTGTCGGATACCCTCATGGGATAGAGCCGACGCCCATCCATGTGGACCATCTCTTCTTTGGTCCGCCGGATGAAGTGCCGAGCCCTGGCGTCGGCGGGGTAGGCCATGAAGGCATCGGGGGTTGAGAGGGCCTGGGGTTCCAGAAGCCGCCACAGGCAGTAATAGGGGAAGTCCTTTCCCATGTGGGGTGTGGCGGTCAAGAGAAGCACGTGACGGGCCGACCATGGAAGGGTCCACTGGGGCTCCTCTGACGGAATGCCAGCTAGGGCCTCTGCCAGCTTGTAGCGATCCGTGCGGCGGAAGGTCCCGTCCGGGTCACGCCGGGCCGAAAGCTTGTGGGCTTCATCGAAGATGACCAAGTCGTAGGGCTCGGTTTCCGCCTCGGCGAGGCGGTTGAACACCCGGTCGCCCCCCAGAGTGTCCACGCTCACTATAACCATGTGGCTGTTGGCGCCCGAGAAGGGATTGTTGGCCCTTGCGTCTCCGCCCTGGACGATCCTGAAGGGGAGGCTGAAGAGGGTGCGCATCTCCCTCTCCCAGTTGCCGACCAATCCAGCGGGAGGCACTATCAGGATCCTGCGGATCAAGCGCCGCGAGAGCATCTCGCGGATGTACAGCCCCGCCATGATCGTCTTTCCGGCCCCCGCGTCATCCGCCAGGAGGAATCGAAGGCGCGGCTGCGCGAGCATGTGGTCATACACGGCCAACCGCTGATGGGGAAGAGGGTCGATGAGCGATACTTCGGTGGCATACGTGGGATTGAACTGGTGGCCGTAGGTCAGCCGCTCGCCCTCAACGAAGAGGCGAACAGTCTCCGGGTCCGCCCCGAAATCGAGCGTGGGAAGGGAGTCATGGGCATCGTAGGTGCCCAAGTGTTCCGCGGCTTGGGGCTTGGATGCCCCGCTCAAAGCCTCAGGCCCACTCGCCTCCAGTCGGGCCACCTTGTCGAGTATCGAATCCCGAGGATTGGACTGGGCATTTTCCCAGCGGTTGACCGTCACGTTGGATACGCCGAGAACCTGCCCTAGTTGGGATTGGGTCAGCCCGAGCCTGGTGCGAAGGGTCCTAAGCCGTGAAGGAAAGTCCTTAGCGTCCAATACGTTTCTCCACTTCACCCACGGACTTTAAATCAGCGTTGTGGGCGCACAGTGCAAATATAGGTCGTTCGCGTGGGACGTGCAACAATGTTAATTAGTGTTAAGACAACGCTAGTAAAATATTGCAATTCAATGTGTTAGGCTTGTCATTGACCATCGCGAGCCAAACTCCACCGGAGTGCAGTAGGAGGATTCTACCGGCAGTTCCCCGAACCTGTTCATTGCCGTCGCTGCGCTATGGGGGTGCCCCCTCCTGAGGGGAGAATGCGCCTAAAGAGTGCACAGGGCGTTCATTTGCTCGAAGGAGCATGAGGGGCCAAGCATGCCTTCTGCTGTAAGAAATTCTGCTCACCTTTTCTTACAAGTCCTTGGTCCTATGCCCTGCCGGCCAGGATGGGGGGCCGAAGGCGGGGAAGGGCGGCGCCCTTCCCCGGCGGCGCAGAAAGGTGCCCGGCCTCCCCGATGGAGGCCGGGCCAGCGCGGGAAGGGTCGCGCCGTTAGCGGTTAAGCAATCCCTCGCGGGCGAAGCTGAAATAGCCATTTCCGCCCACGATGAGGTGGTCCACCACGCGGACGTCCAGGTGGGCCAGGAGGGTCTTCAAGTCCTCCGTGAGGCGCAAATCGTCGGGGCTCGGGCTCACGTGGCCGCTAGGATGGTTGTGGGCCAGGATCACGGCGGCGGCGTTTTCTTTGAGAACTTCCTTCACGACCTCGCGGGGGTGGACCGAAGAGGCGTGGATGGAGCCCCGGAAAAGCTCCCGGTAAGCCAGGACGCCGTGCTTCTGGTTCAGAAAGATGACCGCGAAAACTTCATGGGGCAGGTCGCGCAAGCGAGGCTTCAAGAATTTGTAGGTCTCCTCGGCGCCCGAAAGGGTTTCCGCCAGTCTCACGTCCTCCTCGGTGAAGCGGCGGGCCAGTTCGGCGATGGCGGAGAGCCGGGCGGCACTTGCGATGCCCAGGCCGTGAGTGTCCATCAGCTCCTTGGGTCCCAGGGACGCCAGAGCCCGAATGGAGCCCAGGCGGGAGAGCACCTTGGCGGCCTTGTCCAGGGCCGTGGTGGGGTCGTCCTTCTTGCTCCGGCTCCCATTGCCAGGAGTGATGAGGAGGGAGAGAAGTTCGGTGGTCGTGAGAGCCCCCGCGCCGCGCGCCTGCAAGCGGCCCAGGGGAAGCTCTGAGGCGCTGTCGAAGAGGGTCTCGTTCACTTCGGCGATCTGAAACCGGATTCCGTTCATGGCACCCTTCCTTGCTGGCCTTTGCCCCGGCCTTGCTCTGTGGGGAGGGAGCGTGTTTTCGCTCGCCTTACGCCAGTCTCTTGGGGAGGCGCGGGCCAGAAGGCCCAAAGGGCCTGGGCGAAGGGCAGGGGGGGGACCCGCTCAGCGGGGGCGTAGGTCTACCCGAGCAAGGGCACGTGCCGTAGGTTGTAAAGGCGAGGCGAGAGAAAAATCAGGGAGGGGCGGTATTGATTGAAGTTGAGATTTGAGGGTTAAGGATTGAGAGTTAGGGAAAAACAAGGCGCGGGACGTGACAGGTCAAGCCCGCAGGGCGCTGGCGCGGCTCTCGCTACACATCATTTCTTCACGCCCGCAGGGCGCCGCCTGAAAGGCTGGCTTAGAAGTTTGGGCGCAGGCCGGGCCTAGAACCCGGGAGGGACCCGGGGCGGAGCCCCACCGGGAGGGAGCCCGGAGGGAGAGGCCAGGGCAAGCCCGCGCCGGGGCTCTTGATTATTGAGCCCCGGCGCCATCGGCGGCCTTCTAGGATGCAGGAAGGGGGGGCGGATAGCCGGGGAAGGAAGCATCCCTTCCCCGCGCCGGATAGGCGCAACGAAAGGCTCGGGCGCCCAGGGCCACAGTGCGGCCCTGGGCCTTGGATGGCTTGGACCCCTGCCTGCGACGGTTTCGTTGAATCTGGGCCATTTTAGAGCGCCATTTTCCGGGGGAGAGTCCGGGAGGGACGGAAGCCCCTCCCGGCGGGGTAAAAAAGGCCCGGCCCCTCGATGGGACCGGGCCGTCGGCGCCTAGCAGCCTTGGTCTAGGCTGCCTTCTCCTTCTTGGCGCGGGGCGCGACCAGCTTCACGCGGATCTCGGTGCCGTCCAGAAGGGTGATGGTGCCGCGCAGGACGGGGGCACCTTCCTTGGTGGTGTCGGCCCAGAGGGCGCCGCGCTTGTTCCAGGTCTTCCCCTGGGTGCCGTGCTCCTTGTCCTCCCAGGCCCGCTCGATGACCTTCCCGTCCTCGCCCACGAAAAACACTTCCCACGCGGGGCGGGCCTTGGGGGTGGCGTTGGTCGCCGTGTTGGTCGTCGTGTTGCTGTTCTTCTCCGTCATGTGAATCCTCCTTGCCCGCGTACGAGGCCCACGGACGGGCGCTCAGGGGTTAGTTGAGGTGCTGCTGCTCGCGAATGTTCTTCATCCAAAGGTTTGCAAAGCTCGCGTGTTCGGCCTGCATGGCGGGCTGGAAGGTGCCCATCCCCACGTCGGCGCTCTCCTGCTCGAAGCCCAGGCCCCCGTCCTGCAGGAAGTAGGTTGGGAAGAAGCGCCCATCCTTATCCCTGAGAAAGACCATCTCCGGGTCTCTCATCAGGTCCCCGTTCTGCTCGTGGTAGTGGGCCACGGAGAAGAGGTCTCCTTCGCACCAGCCGACGCACTCGACGGACACCGGCATGAAGGCCCCGCCGGTGTTGTCCACCTTCCTGTGGTCTCCCACCTGGTTCAACCCGTCCACCAGTGCCTTGAGTACCTTCTCTGCGAACTTTCCAACGGCCTTCATCTGTGGTCCTCCTTCTCTGTGGGGAGGGAGCGTTTTTTCGCTCGCCTTACGCCAGTCTTTGGGGGAGGCGCGGGCCAGAAGGCCCAGAGGGCCTGGGCGAAGGGCAGGGGGGGACCCGCTAGCGGGGGCGTAGGTCTACCCGAGCAGTGGAACGTGCCGTAGGTTGTAAAGGCGAGGCGAGCAAAAAAATCAGGGAGGGGTGGTTTTAGTTGAGAGTTGAGAGTTGAGGGTTAAGGGTCAGGAGAGAAAACAGGCGCGGGACGTGACAGGTCAAGCCCGAAGGGCGCTGGCGCGGCCCTCGCTAGACCTCAGTTCTTGAACCGCCCAAAGGGCGGAGGCCTGAAAGGTCGGCTTGGAAGTTCGGCGTAGGCCGGGCCTAGAACCCGGGCGGGACCCGGGGCGGAGCCCCAACGGGAGGGAACCCGGAGAGAGAGGCATGGACAAGCCCGCGCCGGGGCTCTTGATACCTGAGCCCCGGTGCCATCGGTGGCCTTCTAGGATGCAAGAAGGGGGGGCGGATAGCCGGGGAAGGGGACCGCCCCTGCCCCGCGCCCGATGGGCGCAACGGAAGGCTCGGGCGCCCAGGGCCACAGTGCGGCCCTGGGCTTTGGATGGCTTTGGACCCTGGACTTGACCCGTTTCGTTGAATCTCGGCCATTTTAGAGCGCCGTTTTCTAGGGGAGGGACTGGTGGAAAAGTCACTGGCCTTGCTGAAAGATGGAACCGCCCAATTGAGTGTTCAAGCGACTCCCAAGAGGGAACCTGGTCGAAAGAAGACTCCCCGAAGAGAACCAAGAAACAGCTCTATCTAATGAATACGGGCGCCTCGCATGCTGATGCGCGAATTCCAAGTCGCCACCAGTTTTGTCCTTTCTGAACACTCGTGTGCCTACGGGAGCTTCATTTCGTTGTAATCGCATTTCGGATTGGCACATCGGTATGGGCCAAACGGCTCAGAGCCCATCCAACCAGTCGCATGTTCGTGCTTGTCGCACTTAATCAACTTGTTATTTTCATCTACTAGAACGCTAGAAGGAATCTCATCCTTAACGCCATTGACCTCGCAATAGTGCCAGGCAACGAACCTGTTTCTTCCGCATTTGCATAGTCCCATCTTCACGTCCTCCTTCGCAAAAGGCAATCACATGCGCTCACTTTCGAAAAGACCCTATACCAAACGGTGGTAGATCCCACTCAGGTGAGTAGCTGGTCCGTGAGTGAGAAATAGGACTGCCATGGAGAGGCCAGAGGGACGCCAGCGATTGATTGAATGCGTCCCATGCGAGTATCGACGGGTGGACAGCCAAAGCATGGCAACCATGCAAGAACATCATTCCACGTGAGCAAGGGAGACGCAAGGAAGAAGGGGTCGGAAATGAACGCGTTTGCAGCATTTACTATCAACTTGGTTAGGTCATGAAGCTCTCCGTTCTCGGTCATCCTGATGGCTGTCCCGTATTCCTGAATCAATGAATTAAGGATATCTTGGAGCGGAGGATGGTTAAAGTGCAGCGCATGGGTCTTTGTTTGATTGAACGCGCGAAGAAGGCCATCTAGAGTAGGCTTGGAGTCGCGCTCAAAAAGCTCCCAGATAGAGAAAAAGGCATTCCCTGGGTGCTGACAAAGAAGAGATAGCTGGCATAGAACTATCGTCCACTTGGCTGGGCTTTCCACTTTGGTGTCTAGGCGGCTCGAAATCAGATCGTGTAGGCATACGTATGTGAGGTCATACGGGGCAGAGGTGCGAAGGGAATCGACTGGAGATGTATCTAAAGAATTGTTCATCAAGAGATAGTTTCTTTGGACCTGCCTTGCCATGTTTTCAAATAAAATGCGGTCTGTTAATGGCACACCCGAAGGCTGACCACCAATCGGGCAAGTCTCCAGGTGCACAAATGAGCCGATTCGGAACCTACCTTTCTGGATTGGCTGAAAAAAGAAAGTGCGGTGACTTTGAGCACCATTCAACTTGGTGACGACATCATCAGACAGCACAAACCGTACTTGATCCCTCAACTCTCCGTATTGCTGGGACATGGAACTTCCAGCGAAATCTGCTTTGGAGGCATCATTTAGGGTTGCCATGAGGTCAATCTGATTCCTTATCTCCGCGATCCTGCAGCCTGCTGCCTTGAAGTGGCCAGCAAAGACCATCGTTCGCACCAACTCTGAAAGCAGGCATCGGCCAAATGTGCCAGTCAGCGCTTGAAGGTAATGCACATACTCATGGACGAATATCGCTTGGACTATAGGGTTGGAGAGAAGATCGGCTTCGCTGTAGGGCCGCAAATCAATATGCCAAGTAAGAGGATGAAAGTGGGCCATCTTAGTACTCCATGGGTCAAGATCGGCTAGATGGAACCCTTCAGCTAGAAACCAGGTTGAGGTTGATAACCATCCTGTGTTGCTCTCCCCTCGGTTCTGAGAGACAACGTGAGGCCAGTGTGTTTATGGATTTCTTGCTTTACATCCCACGGGTAACGTCCCAGTAACGAATCTCCGTCCCTTCAGGCCATAAGTCTTCCTGCCCCCACATGACCTCCACCTGATGTGGGTCAATTGTCCCCTGCTCCTTCGGGAGGGGAATCTCCCGCACAAAACCAGTCTCCTGGCACAAGCAGAGGATTCGCTGCTCGGGCCCCGGAACGAAGAAGATGAACCACCCTTCCCGCTGACCCAGTAGCCTAGCCCCCGAAACGAGACCAGGGACCGGGATGATCCTAATTTGCTGCATTCCATCTGATAGGGGAAAGTGCAGCTCGCATAGGGCGGGGTCACCAGTTCGGTCCTTCCCAACTCCGCGGACCAGAAGCGTCTTCGCTTCGAAAGAGAAAGACACGAATTCTAGAGAATCATCTCCGTAGAGCGATTGGAGGTCCCATGTTCCGGTTGTGGTTAAGGACCTGAGAGCAATATCAGCCGGTGGAGTTAGCTGCCCAATTAAGGAGCCAGCGTTCTTCTTCACATCCGAGGTCTTCGGGGCCAGCCAAGTAATGGCCGTAAATCCTTTCGCGTCAAAATTAATCAGGTTAGGTGGTAAGTATAGGAGATCGTACTCTATGGAACTAGCTATTCCTGTCGACTCAATAGGGCAGAGGTAGGGTCTGAACGGGTTCACGGAGACATTAGGATGGACATCCCAGCCACCCAGTCCCTGAAGTGAGCCATCCCGCAATGTCCAATAGTATTCACCGACTGGCCAAAAAGGAGCATCTGCTTTGATCGGCGGAAGAGGTTCATACCATTGCCCCTTATTGTAAAAGTTGTACCTGCGTATGGTACAGAGTCCCTGATCATTTGGAGGCTCCAGGTAGAGGAAATCATCTCCTTTTCTTGTCCAGAAGGCCGGTTTGCCGGAGCCAGGTAGGCGGTGGACCCTGATCGGGAAATAGCGATCCTTGTCCTCCGCGCGGTCGAAGGGAAACTCCACTGTAAAGGCCTTCCCGTCAGGAGATGCCACAAAGCGGTAGCCCGAATGTTCAAGCCTGCCGTCCATCCCTTCAAGAATCTTCGACTTGCCACTTGGTGACAGTTGGACACACCTGCGATTAGATCCTGGGAAGTGGAGCCAGAACCCTGTGACGGGAAGAGGCCTCCACTTGGACCCTAGTCGAATCCTACCTATCCGCTCTAGGAATTCTTTCTCATCGTAGGGTGCAAGGAACATTCCGAATGGCTGAAGGTCGAATTGGCAACATACGCCCTCAGGGAATACAACATAGACGGGAGAAGTGCCACCGTCAGCAAGGGCAGGGTTCTTGTTGTCTTTGAAGTAGTCTCTGGCAGAAAGCGAAATGGTACGAGAGTCCTGGCTGACCTCCCACTGCGTTCCACCCACGAGGAAGATCTTTCTCTCTCCACCCAGTCCAGAGTAACTGAAGCCACATTCGTTGAACCGGAGACTGCTCCCGAATGCCTCTTGGAGATGCTTCTTAGAAAAGACGTAGACTCTGCGAACATGACCCGGATCCCGGGGGTCATTCTTGGTCTCTTTTTCACGAATTAGCGATTTCAGTAGCTTCTTTTGGATCTGTTCGCTCTCGGCAAACTGGGGAGGTGCAGCGGGGGCGGGCGGCTCTTTCCCCCCGTTGGCCTCCAGTGGCTGAGGAACGTATAGAGCTAGACATAGAAGAAGCAAGCCAAACATTCGCCCGATTGGGATCGCACCTCGGCATACCCTCATATTATCAGTATATCAAAAGGACTGAGGCAATTGCGCATTTGAGCCCGGATGTCCGCTAGGAATCAGCGAAGCGCCTCAACAGTAAGTCCCTTGTCGAAGACCAGGTCGTGAATTCGCAGGTAAACGACCGTCTTCCCATTTGCATCACTTTCGCTTGCCAGAATGATCGTTAGCTCTGGCCGGTGCCGCTGCGGGGTAACGACCTGTTCGCTGGGAAGCTGAGAATAACAGTAGTGAACCCTGAACCGACCCCGGAAGGTAGGGGCAAGCATGGTAGCGGGGAGCCCTCCTGTTCCCGCTGGGTGCGAGTCGTCGAAGTAGACGCCAATCCACGTGTGGCCGTGGAATGCGGGGAGGCGGTCCAGGTCGTCTGGGTTGAGGACCCAGGTGGAGTGGGGCTGAACGATGATGCCCTGGCGGCTGGTGGCAATCCACTGGGCCCAGGTGCTCAGGATCTGGTCGGCGGGAAGACCCGGCACACGGGGCCTGGAAGAGAAGGCCAGGAGGGATAGCGGCTCCTCGGAGAGGTTCTCGATCATGAGGAGGTCGAACATGCCCTCCTTGCCATCCGGTAAGGTCAGATGCACTGGGTGCGCTTCGTTGTTCGTGGTGAACTCCACAGAAAACCACTGCTTGCGGTAGTCCGCTTTTGGCGGGGCCAGGAAGGCCCAGAGGGCCCACGCCAAGCCCGCCAGGAGGAGGAGCGCCCCCCCGGCAACGATAGTGCGCTGCCAGGGGGTGCGCGTGGGGGGAAGGAGGAAATTGAGGGAGGCCCAGGGGCTATTCATTGGGGGCCTGCCGGTAGGCGTCCATAGGGATGTCGCGGGAGATCCAAACCTTCAGCCGATGGCCCTCGTTCACGGTGATCGTTGGCACTGCGTTGAGGAAGGGCGAGAGCATCTGCTCGGCGGTCTTGCTCATGCTATTGTTCGCCTGAATCCTCATCAGGTCTGCCCCGTCGTAAGTCCCGGTGTTGCCGGCGCCACCCTGGACCTGGGAGGCATTCCAGCCGGTGAGAATGCCCACGAGGCCCGCGGTAAAGAGAATCCTCGCCGTATGTCGGTTCACATGGTCCTGGAGGCCGAAGATCCCGAGACCTTCGAGGGCCTGCTCGTCGGGCTTGATCGTGAAGGTCGTGCCGTTGGGAAACTGAAACGTCTCAAAGGTGATGGCCAGGCGGGAGGCGGTCTGGTACTTCACCGCCTCGGCCTTGCCCAGGATACGTGTGCCCGCCGGGACGAGGAGCTTCTGGGTGAGCGGGTCATAGTAGGGCCGGTCCACCATGGCCATTACCGGGGCCGTGTAGTTGTCCGAGACGAGCTTGTTGACCAGGACGGCATCCAGGAGCGTGCCCATTTTTAGGAGGAAGGGCTTGGGGCTGTCCGAGGGCTTGGTCTCGGTGACTTCGGAGAGGGACGGGTTCTTGGCGGCCTTGGAGGGGTTGGCAGACGAGCTTCCAGCGGCACCCGTTGGCTCCTCCCTCTCATCCTGCGGCCCCGCGCCTGTTTTCTTGGCGAAGGCCACGGCGAGCGCTCGCTGTTCTTGGGCCTTGGGGGCCACTCGCAGATCCGCGAGGTTCTGCTGGGCCTGAACGACCGCCGTGCGGGCCTGCAGAACCTTCAGTTCCTTGGTCAGCCGCTCAAACTCGATATCTTGGTCGGA
>JBBIKI010000028.1:0-31939 GCA_037445535.1 Acidobacteriota bacterium
CATCAAGGGATTGGGGCCGCCTCCGAGCCTGGCGAGGAGGCTCCAAGGGTGGGGTAGGGTCCCCTACGGGCTTTGCCCGCGGGGCGGGGAGGGAATGGCCCTCCCCGCCATGGAGGCCGAGCGGGCTAATCCCAAAGCCTCCCGGTTTCCGAATGCAAGAAAATTCCATCGCGGATTTTGGGGTTGCGTCCCCAACTCTTGCAAGGAAAGCCCTTTCCTGCTAGAATATGAGTTCGTGGCGGGGCCCCGGCCCCGGATTGAGGAAAGTGAGGAGTTGCAATGTCTGAACAGTTCATCGAAATAGAGGTCGAGCGCCGAGAGGTGATCGGCAAGCGGGCCCGCAAAGTAGCCGCCCTGTCCGGCATGGTCCCTGGCGTCGTCTACGGCGGAGGGAAGGAACCGGTTCCCATCGCCGTGGACTCGAAGGGCATCATTCAGATCCTCCGGTCCGAGAAGGGCGCCAACTCCGTGCTCCTGTTCTCCATGAAGGGGACCAAGCAGCAGCGCCACGTCATGGTGAAAGACATCCAGATCGACCCGGTGACGAACACGCTCATCCACGCCGATTTCAAGCGGATCATGATGGACCAGAAAATCCGCGTGAAAGTCCCCATCATTTTTGAGGGGGTGTCCTTCGGTGTGAAGAACCAGGGCGGCATGGTGGATATGATCATGCGCGAGGTGGAGGTGGAGTGCCTGCCCACCGCCATCCCGGACCGTCTCCACGTGGACCTGACGCCGCTCAAGATCGGCGAGAGCGTGAAGGTGGGCGACCTCAAGGTGGCCGAAGGGATTCGCATCGTCATCGAGGATCACCACCTGCCCGTGGTGGTCATATCCGCCCCGAGGGTTGAGACGGCCGCCACGCCCGCCGAAGGTGAGGCCGAGGTGGCCGCTGAGCCCGAGGTCATCGGACGCGGCAAGAAGGCAGAGGAAGGCGAGGGCGAGGCCAAGGGCAAGCCCGAGGCCAAGGGCAAACCGGAAGCCAAAGCCAAGCCGGAGGGCAAGGGCAAGAAGGAGTAGCCCTTCTAGTCCATGGACGCCGACTACCTGCTGGTTGGACTGGGCAACCCGGGGGAGGAATACCACCGGAGCCCCCACAACGCGGGATTTGAAGTGGTGGAACGAGCGCGGGCCCTGTGCAGGGGCCCGCGTTTTTCCGTCCGCGGCAACGGCGCCGTTTCGGCGTGCCGTTGGCGGGGCCATGCCGTACTCCTGCTCAAGCCCCTGACTTACATGAACCGCTCCGGTTCGGAGGTGGCCCTCTGGCTTCGGCGCACGGGCCTGCCCCTGGAGCGCCTCATGGTGTCCTACGACGACCTGGATCTGCCCCTGGGCCAGGTGCGACTTCGGTCCGGCGGAGGCGCGGGGGGCCACCACGGCATGGAATCCATCCTGGACCAGGTGGGCTCAGGAGACTTTCCCAGACTTCGCATCGGCATTAAAAATCCAGAGGTAGGGAAGTCGGAGCACGTGGATTACTTGCTCTCCCCCCTCCCGGAGGATCTGTGGTCTTTGCTCGGGGAGAGCGCCCATCGGGCTGCCGAAGCGGCCCTCGCGGCCGTGGCTTCGGGCTGGACCCGTGCCATGAACCAGTACAACCGAAAAGAGCCGCCTGCCCCCCCTAGGACGGAACTATGAGCCCGTCGCCTCCCGGGACCGGCTCGACATGGCACGTGTGTCGCCGCGGCCTGCCGGGTGGGTGCAACAGATCTTGACGCACAGACCTTGACGCCGATACCATTTCGCCATTATCTTTAGTCTAGAGGCGACCAAGGCTAGATGCTTCACCTAATGAATGAATTTTGTGGGGAAAAGGCAAATCAACGCTTGACTTTCCATTTTGCGTCCGATAGACTCTCATGGAGAGAAGGGTTTCGCGTCTGAGGGGAGAGAACGATGCGAATAGAGATGAAGTTTTTCTCACTCGTCCTTCCCGCCGTCCTGGCCGTGGGATGGGGCGTGGCCGCGGTGGCCCAACCGGCGCCCGCGGAAGAGCAGAAACCGCAGCCGGAGGCCAAGGCCGCGGCCCCTTCCGTACCCGCCGAAATGCAGCAGAAGGCCAAGACCTACAAAGGTTCTGCTGTTCCCCCGAGGGATCTGAAGAAGCTGCCTGACGGCCACTGGACGCCTTACACACCTCCTGAAAAGGCCGCAAGCGGCGAGTGGTACGTCATCCAGCAGGGTGACACCCTTTCTCAGCTTGCACAGCAGAAGCTCGGTACGTGGCTTCTGTGGCCCCAGATTTGGGATGAGAATCCCTACATCAAGGACGCCCACTGGATCTACCCGGGAGACCCTCTGCTCATTAGCAAACCGCAAGTAGTGTCGGAGGCCGTCCCGGTTGAGTCCGAGGCAGGGTCACAACCCAAGCCCAAGACCGAGGGTGCCCAAAACGGCTTGGCTCTTGAAGAAGAGGCTCCCCAGCCTCCCATCAACGCCCACGACGTTTACTGTTCGGGATTTATTGCCAAGAACTTCAGGCTTCCCCATCTCACGGTGCTGGGGAGCCAGCGCCCGGAGACCTTGAGCCTGGCCCAGGGTGATGTTATTTACGTGAACGAGGGGAAGGCCGAAGGCCTTCAACCGGGGGACAAGTTCAGCATTCTTCGCGTGGGGCAGACGGTGAGCCATCCCGTGACCGGCCGTGCGCTGGGCCAGTACGTGCAGCGCATCGGAGAGGCCAAGATCCTAGCCATTCAGCCGCACACATCCATCGCCGAGATCACCGCGTCGTGCGATGAGATCAACATCGGCAACGTGCTGGTGCCATGGAAACCCATTGCCATCCCCTGGGACGTGAAGCGCGCCCAGGCCCTCCCTCTCCAACTCGACACTCCTGACAAGGTTCAGGGGCGGGTGGTCTGGAGCGACGACCGCCTTGAAGGGATGGGTGAGAGCAGCATCATTTACGTGGACCTGGGGTCGCGCGAGCGGATTGTGCCCGGGGACAAACTATGGATCTACCGCTATCCAGCGGCCCAAGGCAGCCTCATCAGTTCTACCACGGACCTCTTCCGCCAGCAGAAGATCGATGTAGGCGAGAAGGACCTATTCCGTCCCAAGAAAGTGGGCACGTACAAGGGGTCGCAGGCTCATGCCGAGCAGGCGGTTCCTGCCGACACCCGGGTGCCCGAAGGGACGGCCAAAGCGAATGTGGCCGACGGCCGGATGCCGGAGGGCGAGGTTTACAGTGGCACCAAGGAGGGGGTTAAATCCATCAGGATGTACATCGGCGAAGGCGTCGTCCTCACCACCGAGTCGGGCACGGCGTGCGTCAAGATCATCAAGAGCTCTCAGGAAATCGGCTTCGGTGACTGGGTGACGCTCGAATAGCTTCGGAACATCGTGCTGATGCAGCAAGGGCGGCCTCGCGGCCGCCCTTTTTCTTGAATGCCAGCTTGGAATAGCTATCTCCGGGTGATCACTCTCAGCCCTGGAAGATCTTCTCCCGCGAGGAATTCCAAGGCTGCTCCGCCACCCGTGGAGATGTGGCTGATTCGCTCCGCCACGCCGGCCTGCATGACGGCCGAAACCGAATCTCCGCCGCCGATGACCGAAAGGGCCGAGGACCGCGCCACGGCCTTGGCCAGATCGAGGGTCCCCTGGGCAAACTCGGGCCGCTCGAAGACTCCCATGGGACCGTTCCAGAAGATGGTCCTGCTGGCGGCCGCCCGGGCGGCAAAGGCCTTCGATGTTTCGGGGCCGATGTCAAAGGCCGAGAGATCCTCGGGGAAGGCGCCGGCGGAGACTACGCGGGCGTCATGGCTCGCATCCATGGAGAGCGCGGCTCTATGGTCCACGGGCAACAGCACGACCACTCCGCGCGCCTTGGCACCCGCCATGATTTCGGCACAGGCGGGAACCAGGTCCGGCTCCGTCCGGCTCCGCCCCGAGCTGATTCCCCGCGCCGCGAGGAACGTGTAGGCCATGGCCCCGCCGATGCAGAGGCAATCCACCTTTTGGGACAAATGTCTGAGGATGGGAATCTTGTCGGAGACCTTTGCGCCGCCCAGAAAGGCCGTATAGGGCCGTTCCGGACTGCCTAGGCGCCCAGCTAGATACTCCACTTCCCTTTCGAGGAGGAGGCCCGCGGCCACTTCCGGGAAAAGTTCCGCCGCCGCGCATACAGAGGTGTGGGGGCGATGGACGGCCCCGAAGGCATCGCTCACGTAGCAGTCGGCCAGATCCCGGATGCGGCGGGCGAGGTCCGCGTCGCCCTTGGTCTCGCCTGGCTCATAGCGGATGTTCTCCAGAAGGAGGACTTCGCCGGGACCGAGGGAAGCGGCCAGCGTGCGGGCGCCCTCGCCTAGAACGTCGGGGGCGAAGGTGAGGGGCACGCCGGGAAGGAGCTCCCGAAGGCGCTGGGCCACCGGAGCGAGGGAGAGCTCGGGGACGCGCTGGCCCTTGGGCCGGCCCATGTGAGAGCAGGCGATGACCCTGGCTTTTCGTTCTACGAGGTGCTTGAGGGTGGGGATGGCCTTACGGATGCGGGTGTCGTCTTGAATACGGCCGCCTTGGACGGGGACGTTCAGGTCCACTCGCAGGAAGACCCGCCTTCCTTCAACGCGCAAATCGCGCACGGACAGGAAGCAGCTCACAAGTTCCTCCCCTGGATGTAGGCAAGAAGATCCATGAGGCGGGCCACGTAGCCGGCCTCGTTATCGTACCAGGCGATGAGACGGATGGCCCCCTCATGGGCGGCCACGAGGGGCAGGTCCACGATGGAGGAGGCGGGGTTGCCCAGGAAGTCCTGGGAGACGAGTTCCTCCCGGCTGAGGGCCAGGATGCCCTTCAGGCCTCCTTGCGCTGCCTCCTCCAGGCAGGCCAGCACGTCTTCTCGCCGGGCGGGCTTATCGGCCAGAAGGGTTATTTCCGTGAGGGACACGGCGGGGGCCGGGACACGAACGGCCATGCCGTGGACCTTCCCGGCCAGTTCGGGCAGGACCGCCTCCACCGAGAGGGAGGCGCTGGTGGTCGTGGGGATGAGGTTCAGGGCTCCCGCGCGGGCTCGTCTCAGGTCGCCCAGAGGGGCGTCCACCAGCGGTTGGCTCACGTTGTAGCAATGCACCGTATTGAACCAGAGGGAGCGGCAGCCGAAGCGCCGCGCCAGGGCGTAAACGGGCGGCACCACGCAGTGGGTCGTGCACGAAGTGGCGGACAGCACTCGGTCCGAAAAAGCTAGAGTTTCGTGGTTAACGCCGTACACCACCTGCCGGTCCACGTCGCGGCTGGATGCGGTGAGGATCACGGGGAGGCCGTGGCCTTCCAGCGGAGCGCGGCCCTTGAATCGTCCCGTCGCGTCCACCACCCAGTCAACCCGGGCGCCGGTCCAGGGGATTGCGGAGGGAGTGGCGCCGCGGAACAGGGGAACCTCGCTGCCATCCACCAAGAGGCCCGAGCCCGTGGCCTCCGCCCGGTGTCCCCAGGAGCCGTAGTAGGAATCTCGATTCAGCAGGTGGGCGAGGATGGCCCCGCCCGCCACGTCGTTGAGGGCCGCGACCTCGAACCGGCTGTCGTCCCAGAGTGCCTTCAGAAGGCCGCGGCCAATTCGGCCCAGGCCGTTGATGCCCACGCGCATGTTATCCCCTGATGAGGAAGTATGCCGGTAACCGGGGTGGCCGGCAGCCTCTACTTGACGACCACCTTAATGGTGTTCTTGGCGGTCCCGGCCGTGACCGTGATCTCCGTCGTTCCTCGGGCCAGGCCTGTGACGTTGCCGTCCTTGTCAACGGCCGCCACCTTCTCCGATGACGACGAGCATGTGAATGGGGCGTCCATGGGTTCGCCCAGATCCGAAAGGACCGAGACGTTCAGCCTCGCCGTCTCTCCCGCCTGAAGCGTCTGCACCGGGGGCGTCGGCACCTTGATGGCCATGGGCACGAGGACGTGGACGGGGACCAGGAGCTCGGCCTTGGATTTCCCAATGGCCGCCGTGATCTTCGTGTCGCCCGAGGCCAGGAGGGTGAGCCTTCCTTGGTTATCCACCGTGGCTACGCCGGGGGCCTCCGACGTGAAGACGATGCCGGTTAGATCGGCGGGGTCACCCCGTTCGTTGGTCCCCGAGACGAGCAGGGGCACCACGTCGCCGGCGGGTCCCTTGACCCCGTCCTGGCGTGCCGCCAGGTTGAGGGACGACACGATGTGCACGATGACTTTGGCCTGGCCGGAGGCCTTCCCGGAGGTGGCCGTGATGGTGGCCTCGCCCGAGCCTCGGGCCGTCACCTTCCCCGCGGCGTCCACCTCGGCCACGTCGGGCGCCGAGGAGGTGAAGGTCACCGCGGCTTTATCCATGGGGCGGTCCTTTTGGTCGAAGACGGCCGCAAGTAGCGTCTTGGTGCCTCCGGCATCGTTCATGACACTCTGTTTGGGTGTTACGGTTATCTTGGTGGGCTTAGCGCACGCCAAACCAAGGACGAGCCCCGCGGCAGCCAAGGCCAGGGCCCAGCGAGTCAAGTGCATCGGCTTCCTCCCAACGGTGAATGATCGGGGCGGTATTCGCGCCAACGTCCCTAATGGCCATAAAACCGGCCCGGGGCCTTCGCGCCATCTCCTTGCCAGATACGTCATTGTACCCCCGCGGCCGGGAGTGTCAACCCCGCGGGGAACATGGAGCGTGAGCGATGGTAGGTCATGGATGAAAAGGGGCGAAGATGCGTTGGTCCTCGTTCACGCGGAGGCGGCCATCTGGTAGACTCCTTTCCGGAGGTCAGCCATGAAGGTCGTGGGTGTCATCCCGGCCCGGTTTGGTTCCACGCGGTTTCCCGGCAAGCCCCTGGCACCCATCCTCGGGCGGCCCATGATCCAGTGGGTGTACGAGCGGGCCGCCAAGGTGCGGGGCCTGGAACGCCTTCTCGTAGCTACGGACGACGAGCGCATCGCGGAAGCCGTTCGGGCCTTCGGCGGGGAGGCGGTCCTCACGCCGCCCGACTGCGCCTCGGGGTCGGACCGGGCATGGGAAGCGGTGAGGGAGACCTCCTGCGACGTGGTGCTGAACCTGCAAGGGGACGAGCCCGCGCTGGAACCCTCCGGCATCGAAGCTCTCGTGGAGCTCATGGAGCGTGATCAAGAGGCAGGCCTCGGCACCCTGGTCACGCCCCTGAACCGGCGCCAGGAGTATGAGAACCCCAACATAGTGAAGACAGTGCTTTCAGACTCGGGCCGGTGCCTCTACTTCTCGCGCAGCCCTGTGCCCTATCTGCGCGGAAAGGCTTTCGGAGAGACCCCTCTGTGGCGCCACGTGGGGGTCTACGCCTTCAGGCGGCCGCTCCTGGAGGCCTTCGTGGGCTGGCCCCGGGGACCGCTCGAGGCGGCCGAGGGACTGGAGCAGCTCCGGGCTTTGGAACACGGAGTCTTCATCGCGGCGGCCGTGACGCAGTGGCCCGGCTGCGCCGTGGACACGCCGGACGACATCCTCGCGGCCGAAGCGTATCTCTCGTCTCACGCTTTCTGCTCCCCACTCCTCACTCCCCACTCCTCACTGCGCTAGGGTGATCCCATGCGACGCCAAGATTTGGACAGGTATCTCTCCGATTTCCTCAAAGCCAGCCTCTTTGATGACGTGGCCCTCAATGGGCTCCAGGTGGAGGGGCGGCAGAGTGTGAATCGCGTGGCCCTGGGCGTCTCGGCCTGCGCGGAGGTCTTCCGGAAGGCCGCTGCCGCTGGGGCCGATGCCGTGGTGGTGCACCACGGCCTTTTTTGGAAAGGCGATTGGCCCCGGCCCGTGACGGGTATCACGAGGGACCGGCTGAAGATCCTCCTGGACGCGGAGTGCAGTCTATTCGCCTATCACCTGCCCCTGGACGCCCATCCCGGCGTGGGCAACAACGCCACCGCCGCGCGCGACCTGGGGCTCGTGGACCTGGAAGCTTTTTGCGACTATCACGGGTCGGCCATCGGCTGCCGAGGCCGTTTCGCGGCGCCCGTGGCGCCGGCGGCTTTCGTGGAGAAGCTTGAAGCCTATTACGGGCACGGAGCCCGCGCCGTGCTGGCGGGTCCAGAGCGCATCGAGCGGGTGGGCATCGTTTCGGGGGGCGCTGCGAGGGAGGCCGAGCAGGCCGTGGCCCTCGGTCTGGACGCGTATGTCACGGGGGAGGCGGGGGAACCGACGACCTTCCTCTGCCGCGAGGCGGGCATACACTTCGCCGCGCTGGGCCACCACGCCACGGAGCGCGTCGGGATCCAGGCCCTGGGGCGGCACATGCGCCAGAACCTCGGGCTAGAAACGGTGTTCATCGACGTGGAGAACGAGGCGTGATGGCAAGACGCGAGACGCAAGACGCGAGACGCGAAACGCAAGGCGCGAGACGCAAGACGCAAGACGCAAGGCGCGAGACGCGAAACGCAAGACGCGAGACGCGAGGCGCGAGGCGCGAGGCGCGAGGCAAGATCTCATCCATCGAGGTGCTCATGAGGGTACCTGAAACGACCGAATCGCTGGCCCGGCGGATTCGCGTGGCGCGCGGCCAGGAACCGGCTGACCTCCTGTTCGTGCACGGCAAGATCGTCTCCACGTTTACGGGCGAGGTGCTCGAACTTCCCGTAGCCGTGGCCGAGGGGCGGGTCGTCTCCCTTGGGAGAGGCGTGAAGGAGGCCCGCGAGGTCGTGGACCTGAAGGGCGCCTTCCTCGCGCCGGCTTTCACCGACCCGCACATCCACGTGGAGTCGTCCATGCTTACGCCCGAGGGCTTCGCGGAGGCAGTGGTTCCGCACGGCACCGGAGCTACGGTGAGCGACCCGCACGAAATCGTCAACGTCGTCGGCCTAGCCGGGCTTGACTACATGCGGCGTGCCTCCGAGGGCCTTCCCGTGGACCTCTTCTACACGATCCCGTCCTGCGTTCCCGCGACCAACATGGAGACGGCAGGGGCGGAGATGGATGCGGGCGCCGTGGCCCGGGCGCTGGACGCCTATCCCGATGCGCCCGCCCTCTCGGAGATGATGAACTTCCCCGGCGTCATCTACGGCGCGCCGGACGTCCTGGCCAAGATCCAAGCGGCGCGGTCCAGGGGGTTCGCCGTGGACGGCCATTCGCCCGGCTTGTCGGGAGCGGACTTGGAAGCCTACCTCAACGCGGGCATCCTCACGGACCATGAGTGCACGAGCGTGAACGAGGCGCGCTCCAAGCTCCGTTCGGGCATGTGGGTGCTCATGCGTGAGGGCTCGGCGGCCAAGAACCTGCGCGAGCTGGCCCCCGCCGTGACGCCATGGAACGCCCACCGAATCTGCATCGCCAGCGACGACCGGCACCCCGGCGACCTGGTGCGCGAGGGACACATGGACCACGCCCTGCGCGTGGCCGTAAAGGCGGGCCTCGACCCGCTCGCGGCGCTCCGCTTCGTCACCTTGAATCCCGCGACGTTGTACGGCTTCAGGGACCGCGGGGGCATTGCGCCGTCTTACCGTGCCGACCTCGTGGTCCTCTCCGGCCTCCAGCGGTTCGACGTACTCTCGGTTTTCCACGGGGGCATGAAGGTGGCGGAGCGCGGCGAAATGGTCGTGGAAATTCCCCGCGGGGACGCGCGCGGGACCTTGTCCTCCGTGCATCTGCCGGAGGACCTGGCGGAGAAGCTCTCGATGTATCCCACCTCGGGCAAGGTTCGGGTCATCGGCGTGGATCCCGAGCAGATCATCACGCGCCACGAGGTGGGGGCAGCCACGGAGGCGGGGCCGGGCAAGACCCTCCAGTTCGCCGCCGTGGTGGAACGGCACCGGCACACGGGAAACGTGGGGCTGGGTTTTGTGTCGGGCTTCGGTCTGGCGGCCGGTGCGATGGCCTCCACCGTGAGCCACGACAGCCACAACTGCGTGCTGGTGGGAACGTCGCCCGGAGACATGGCCCACGCGGCGAGGGTCGTGGCGGAGATGGGCGGCGGCCAGGCCGTGGTACGGGACGGCAAGGTGCTCGCCGCCCTGCCCCTCCCCGTGGCGGGCCTCATGTCCACGGTCCGCGCGGCGGAGGTGGCTTTGAGCCTTGAGGGGCTTCACGCCGCGGCGCGGGCGTGCGGCTGCGTCCTCCCCGCTCCCTTCATGACCCTTGCCTTCATCGCGCTCCCCGTCATCCCGGCCCTCAAGATCACCGACCTGGGCCTGGTGGACGTGGACCAGTTCAAGCTCGTGCCGCTGGTGGTGTGAAGGGCGGGGGGAAGGAAAGGCGGAATTCGGGACGACAACCTTCACCACCAAGGCTCGAAGGACACCAAGAAGGAATTCGGAATTCGGAAAGCGGAAAGCGGAAGGAGGGGGCGGGGCGGCGGGACAGCGGGCTCCATTGGTTTCCCTGCCTCCTGGCTTCCCAACCTCCCGCTTCATGATATGCTCTCAGGTCCTGAAGGAGCCCTCATGTCCGACGGCGGAAAAGTGCAGAGAAAAGTCCTGTCCAACGGGCTCACGGTGGCGGTGGAGCGGCTTCCGCACTTCCCCTCCGTGACCGCGGGGGTCTGGGTCAAGAGAGGTTCTAGACAGGAGACGGCCCAGCTCAACGGCGTGAGCCACTTCATCGAGCACCTCGTCTTCAAGGGGACACCTACCCGCACGTACGGGGAGATCTACAAGACCTTCGACCGCATGGGCGGGGTTCTGGACGCCTTCACCTCCCGGGAGATCATGGGCTTCTATTTCCGCGTCCAAAAGGCCCACTTCCCGGAGGCCTTCGAGGTTCTCTCGGACATGCTGGCCCATCCTACGTTCCCCCCGGAGGAATTGGAACGGGAGCGGGGAGTGATTCTGGAAGAGATCCGCATGGTGAACGACTCACCCTCGGACCTCATGGGGGACCTGTTCCTGGCGCGGGCCTTTCCCAAGCACCCGCTTGGCAAACCCATTCAAGGCACGGAAGAGAGCGTGAGCCGTGTGACGCGCGAGCAGGTTCAGCGCCACTATGTATCGACGATGCGCCCGGAGAACCTCGTGGTGACGGCCACGGGCGACACGGCCATGGGCGAAGTGCTTGCACAGGTGGAGCCTACCCTTGGCGGTCTCCACCCCGGAAAACCCGCGGCCGAGCGGCCGCCGCGCTTCAAGCCGGGGGTCGAGCTATTCCAGAAGGAACACCTGGAGCAGGCCCAGATCATCGTGTCCTTCTCCGCCGAGAGCGCCGCGGGTCCTCACCGGTACGTCCTTCTGGTCCTCGCCAATCTGCTGGGCGGCACCATGTCCTCCCGCCTCTTCACCGAGATCAGGGAGAAGCGTGGCTTGGTGTATTCCATTTCGGCGGAACACGCCGGCTACAAGGACGCGGGGATCTTCGGCGTCCAAGCGGCGGCGAGCCACGTGAACGCCGCCCGGACCTTGAAGGAGACCCTGAAGGTGCTGGCGGACGTGGCCCACCAGGGCGTCACCGCGGAGGAGGTGGAGATCGCCAAGGACAACCTCCTGGGCGGCGTGATCCTCTCCATGGAGTCGGCCTCGTCCCGCATGGGGCGGTTGGCTAGAAACGAACTCTTCTTCGGAGAACAGCGGTCCGTGAAGGAGTCCGTGGACGGCATCAAGAAGGTGACCGCCAAGGCCATGGTGGCCCAGGCCCGAGAATTGTTCCGGTCCGAGAACGCCCTGGTGACCATCATGGGGCGCGAATCGGCCCTCAAGAACCTGGATTTGAGCGTTCTGGATGGTGGCGTTTGATGGAGGTCCGTCTCAGGCGCCTGCCTCACGGCGCGGGGCTTCCCCTCCCTTCTCGGGCAACGGAGGGTGCCGCGGGGCTGGACCTGAGCGCCGCGGTGGCGGCCCCCGTGGTGTTGGCCCCGGGGGAGCGTTCCCTCATTCCAACGGGGTTCGTGTGGGAGATTCCAAGCGGCTTCGAGGGCCAGGTTCGCCCGCGGTCCGGGTTGGCCCTCAAGCACGGGCTCACCCTTCTCAATGCGCCCGGCACCGTGGACAGCGATTACCGGGGCGAGGTGCGGGTGATTCTCTGCAATCTGGGACAGGAGCCCTTCATCGTGGAGCGGGGCCTGAGAATTGCCCAGATGGTGGTAACGGCCTTGGTTCCCGCGGCACCCGTGGAGGCACTCGATGTCACCGATACAGCCCGCGGCGAGGGCGGCTTCGGACACACGGGACGGTGAACAATGTCGAATGCGGAATGTGGAAGGTGGAATGTCACAAGCGGAAAAGATGAAGACAGCTGCCAAGTGGGTGCCTTGATGTTCGCGGTGCACATTCGCCATTTCACATTCCACATCCAGCCAAGGCGGTCTCGAAGGTTTCGCCATGAGCCTTAAGGTCCATGTCTTCTCCTCGGGGTCTTCGGGCAATGCAACCCTGTACAGCGCCGGGAGGACCCACATCCTGGTGGACTGCGGGCTTTCGGCCCGGAGAGTGGCGGCCCACCTGGCTCAGGCCGGACTTGGGCCCGAAGATCTCGCAGGCATCTTCGTCACCCACGAACATTCGGACCACGTTCAGGGTCTGCGGGTGTTTCTCAAGAGGCGCAAAATCCCCCTCTTCGCCGCCCCCGAGTGCCATGAGTCCGAGGCCCTGGCCTTGCTGGACCCCTGGCGGCGCGAAGTCCTGCGCCCGGGACACGCGGTGCCGCTGGGAGACCTTTCCATCACCGCCTTCCGTGTACCCCACGACGCCGCCTGCTGTTACGGCTACGTGGTAGAGGCGGCGGGCGTGAAGGCGGTTCAAGTTACGGACCTGGGGCAGCCCACGGCCCTTGTGCGGGAGAAGGCGCGGGGCGCCCACTGCCTGCTCCTGGAATTCAACCACGACGTGGACCGGCTCATGAACGGATCCTACCCGATGCACATCAAAATGCGGGTGAGGGGAAGCCTTGGCCACCTGTCCAACGACCAGGGCGGCCGGCTCGTCCAGGAAGTGGTGAACGGGGAGACGCAGGCCCTCTACCTCATGCACCTTTCCCAAGAGAACAACCTTCCGGCTTTGGCCAAGCTCGCGGCGAAGGAAGCGCTGCAAGGCAGACGGGTGCGCGTGGAGGTGGCCCGCCACCTCGCGCCCGCGGCGCCGTGGGAAGGCTGAGAGGGATAGAGCCCAAGGACCCATGAGTCCACGAGCCCACGAGGGAGACGTACGAGAGGGGAGGGTGGCGATGATTCCAAGATACACACGGCCTAGAATGGCGGCCCACTGGTCGGACGAAAACCGCTACGCCACGTGGCTCAAGGTGGAGCTGGCCGCCCTCTCGGCCCAGGCGGACATGGGACTGGTTCCCAAGGAGGCCGCCTCCCAGATCGCCGCGAAGGCCCGGTTTGACGTGGCGCGCATCGAGGCCATCGAGGAGACGGTGAAACACGACGTCATCGCCTTCACCACGTCGGTGGGCGAGTCCATCGGTGGCCTCAGCCGCTATTTCCACTACGGCCTGACCTCCTCGGACGTGGTGGACACGAGCCTGGCGCTCATGACGCGGGACGCCCTGGACCTCATCCTTCAGGACGTGGACGAAGTCCGGGCCGTCCTGAAAGCACAGGCCCATGCCTACAAAAATCAAGTGTGCATCGGCAGGACCCACGGTATCCACGGCGAGCCCACCGTCTTTGGCCTCAAGTTCGCCTTGTGGTACGCGGAGATGGGCCGGAACCGGGCGCGCCTGCTGGCCGCCCGGGAAGGGATCGCGGTGGGCAAGCTTTCAGGCGCCGTGGGCACCTTCGCCCACCTTCCTCCCGAGCTGGAGGAGCGCGTCTGCGCCAAGCTCGGCCTTGCTCCCGATCCCGTCTCCACCCAGGTGATTCAGCGGGACCGCCACGCCGAAGTGCTCGCCGCACTGGCCATCACGGGGGCGACCCTGGAGAAGATCGCCACCGAGATCCGCCACCTCCAGAAGACCGAGGTGCGCGAGGTAGAGGAACCCTTCAGCAAGGGCCAGAAAGGCTCATCGGCCATGCCCCACAAGCGGAATCCCGTGGGATGCGAGAACATAACCGGGCTGGCGCGCCTCCTGCGAGGCTACGCGGTTCCCGCCCTGGAAGACGTGGCCCTCTGGCACGAGCGGGATATCTCGCACTCCTCCGTGGAGCGCGTCATTCTCCCCGACGCCATGACGCTTCTGGACTATATGCTGCACCGCCTGGCCGGCATCCTGGACGGCCTCCTCGTCTATCCGGAGGCCATGGCCGCGAACCTGAACAAGACCCGCGGCCTCATTTACAGCCAGCAGTGCCTCCTGGCCCTCACCCGGGCGGGGCTCACCCGCGAGGACGCCTATGCGCTCGTGCAGGCGGCGGCCATGCGGTGCTGGGCGGGCGAGGGGGATTTTCTGGATCTCCTCGCCGCCACGCCCGCTGTCGCCGCCAAGATGACGCGGGAAGAACTCGCGGCGTTCTTCGACCCGAAGCACTTCCTCACCCACGTGGATGCCATCTTCACGCGAGTCTTCGGCTGAGAGCGCCTGGATCCGGTAGGTCTCGGCTTCGGCCAGCGCCCTGGGATACACGGCACGAGGCGGCGGGCAGGACGGTGCAAGAGGCATCAGCGATGAGACGCGCCACAGCCTCCCATCGTGCCGCGATTCAAGATTCCGGCGCGTGCTGGCGTCCACCCCCTCCAAGTGTCATGGATTCACGGAGGAGAACATGCCCTCGGCCACCCAGGTCCGGAACCACGCGAACACTCTCTTTTCGCCCTCGGTTTTTTTGAGGCGCGCGGCTGCCCGCGCTACGGCCTGGCCCAGGGGCACGCCCCCGGCGAGGTCATCGAGCAACGCGAATTCGCCGCGCGTCAGTCCCATTCGGTACACCGAGTAGTCGCGGCGGTAGACCACGAGGAAAGAGGCTTTGCGCAGCGGAGCGGGGGAGGGGAGCCCGCGTTTATCGGCTTCGAGATGCGGGAGGACCGCGTAGCGCGACCGGAGAAGGCGGAAGGCGGCCGTGGGCTGCAAGGTGGCGCTGTCCCATGCTTGGGGCGGAATGGCCTGGAGCGATTCGGCCGTGAGCTTGGGAGACTCCTCCGCGTCGAAGGCTTGGCTGACGGCCAGTTCAGCCGAGGCAAGGTCGTGGAGGAAGGGGGCGTGGCGGCGCCCGGGTTCATCCAGGAAGAACTGGGGGAGGTGATCTCCCAGCCGGTTGAGGGTGTAGCTCCTGGACGGATAGCGCCGAACGTAGTCGCGGGCCAGATCGCAAAAGGCCTGGGCTCCGAGGAAGTGCTTGGTGGCCGGATAGTCCGAGGCCAGGGCCTCTTCCATCCTCAGCAGGTACATCCCGTGGTAGATGTCCACGCGCTCCTCGGGAGTCAGCGAGTGGCTGGCTTTCACAAGCGACGCAAGACCAGACGAAGGTACCTCCATCTCCGCTTCGGAAGAAGTGAGAGCCTCCATGATGTCACCGGGGTGGACCACGACGGCCTGGAGCCAGCGCTGAACCGTAGAGAGGGGGAAGGCCTCCACGCGCAGGTTGGGGTCACGCCGCACGGCGCACCACCTTGTCCCGCCAAGCCTGTGCCTTGAGGGCTTCGGCGTGCACCACCTCGAAGGGCGGGATGTCCGCGTCCCACTCCAGGAGGGTGGCCCGCGATCCAAGGCGTCTGAGGGTGTACCCGTAGAGTTCCCAGACAGGGTCCACCACGAAGTCGGAGTGGGTGTCCAGGATGTGGGTGCCCTTGTGCGTGTGTCCCGCCAAGTGGTAGTGGCACACGCGCTTGCCTGGGATGGCGTCGATGTAGGTCCTGGGGTCGAAGCCGTGGTTGAAGGCGCTCACGTAGACGTTGTTCACATCGAAGAGCAGGCCGCAGTCCGCCTCTTCGGCCAGCCGGGCGATGAACTCCCACTCGGTCATGGAGGAGGGGACGAACTCCAGGTAGGTGGAGGGGTTCTCCAGCGCCACCGGGCGTTCGAGGAAGTCTTGGATGGCGCGAACCCTGGCGGACGTGTGACGGAGCGCTTCATCCGTGTAAGGCAGGGGAAGGAGGTCGTGGGTGTTGCGGCCCGCGACGCCCGTCCAGCATATGTGGTCCGAGACCCACTGTGCTTTTATCCGCTCCGCGAGGGCCTTGACCTTGGCGAGGTAAGCGAAGTCCAGCGGGTCCGTGCTTCCCACGGACATGGAGACGCCGTGCATGACGATGGGGTAGCGCTCGGCCACCTGGTCCAGCATGTAGAGGGGCCGGCCTCCCGTGTCCAGGTAGTTTTCCGTGAGGATTTCGAAGAATCCGACCTCGGGCTTTTCGCCGAGAATGTGGCCGAAGTGCGGAGCCCTCAGCCCCACTCCGGTTCCTAAATCTTTGAAATGCCACAGGTTGCGCGTCATGGGTTTCCTTCGTTCCGGACGGGGGCGGGGCTTGGACCCGCCCCCGTCCCTCGGAAAGAGTCCGGGATCAAGCCGCCATCGAGACGGGAACGGCGCAGCCGCCCTTGCCCTTGCAGGAGTTCTTGCCGGCGCAGCCGTTGTCGCCGGTTTTGCATCCGCCCAGCGCCTTGCACGTGTTCTGGCCCTTGCAGGAGTGTTTGGCCGCCGGACTGGCGCAGCCGCCCTTGCCCTTGCAGGAGTTCTTGCCGGCGCAGCCGTTATCGCCGCTCTTGCAGTTGCCCTGGGCCTTGCAGGCGTTCATGCCCTTGCAGGCATGGAGGTTCTTGGTCTGGGCCTGGGTTTGGTTGGAAGTCTTCGATGCGCCACAGCCTCCCTTGCCGCCGCATCCGTTGCTGCTCACCCGGGCCGAAGAAGAGGCGGCGCGTCCGGGCACGGATACGAGAGACAACCCCGCCACCATGCCGGCCACCGCCGCGTTCAGCACTACCGATTTCATGCGCTTGTCCATCGGGCATCTCCTCGTGGTCAGCGGGCTCCTTCCGAGCTCGTCCTGTCCGGTGCCGGCGAAGCCCCGCCTACCAGGGCCGCCGGAATATCCTCGTGTCCTCCGCCCCCGTTTCCCGCGCGTCCTCCTTTCGGCTCAGGACATGCCTAAACACGAAGGACGTCCCCCTTCATCCCGAAGATCCCGAGCCCAATTCCGGCCGCCGCTTTCTACCGCATCATGGGGTCTAAAAATGCGCATAACAAAAGAGTATCTCTTAGCGCGATGGCATCGTTAGGCGTTGCGGCGTATGGTATGAAGCCATTGTAAATGAAGAGTAACAAGGCCAGAACGACTTATCAAACCTGAAGGGATGAATGAACTAGGCTTGCATGATGTTGCGCATTATGGTAATGTGCACATCGAGGGAGTTCCTTCAGCCGGGAACCCTCGCACGTGAAGGGGTGGCCGATGCCAGGCAAAATCGGACTTAGGAAGGAACGGCGGACGGCAACCGAAGAGGTCCTTCTTGGCCAAGCGATCGGCAGCCAGTCCGAACTCGTTCAAAGACTTCAAGAGCGCGGTTTCCAGGTGACGCAATCCAGCGTGTCCCGGGACCTTCGCGAAATGGGTGCGGTCCGCGTGGAAGGCCGCTACCTGCCCGCGAGTGCTCTCCCGGGCCATGAGCCGCATTCCCCCGAGCTGCGGCGAGTGGCGAATTTCATACTCGACATGAAACCTGCGGGCCCCAACCTCCTGGCCGTCAAAACGCCGCCGGGGCTGGCCTCTTCCGTGGCCCTCGCCATCGATCGGGCGGGCTGGGCCGAAGTGGCTGGGACCGTGGCCGGGGACGACACCTTCTTCCTCGCCACGCCCGGGCATCGGCAGCAGAAGCTCGTCGAGGCGAGGCTCACGATGATCATGAAGGAGGCCTCCAGTGGCTGATCCCATCGTTCTCGCCTTCAGCGGGGGGCTCGACACCTCCTTTTGCATTCCGTGGCTCGGCGAACAGTACGGATGCCCGGTGATCACCGTGACCGTGGATTCGGGCGGGCTCTCCGGCGGCGACCGCGCGATGCTCGAAGGCAGGGCCCTGGGCCTCGGGGCGGTCCGCCATCACGTCGTGGACGCGCGTCAGGACTATTTCCAGGAGACTCTCTCCCACCTTCTGACGGGCAACGTGCTCAGGGGCCACCTCTATCCGCTGTGCGTGGGGGCTGAGCGGGCTCTCCAAGCCAGGGTGGTGGCCCAGATCGCGCGCCAGGAGGGCGCCAAGGCCGTGGCGCACGGTTCAACGGCCGCGGGCAACGACCAGGTCCGGTTCGAGGTCGCGCTCATGACCCTCCTTCCCGGCGTGGAGATTCTCGCCCCCATCCGGGACCAGGGCTTCTCCAGAGAAGACGAGGCCGCCTACCTCGCCAAGAGAGGCGTGGAGTGGCCCGAGAACCGGTCGGCGTACTCCATCAACAGCGGCCTCTGGGGCTGCACCATCGGGGGCCGCGAGACGAGCGATACGGTGGATCCGCTGCCGGAGGACGCGTGGCTCCTCACGCGCGGCGCCTTTGACCACCCCCGGCCGCCGGAGTCTCACATCCTTTCCTTTCAGAAGGGCGAGCCCGCTGCGTTGGACCGCACGCCCATGGGGCCGGTGGACTTGATCGAAGGCCTCAACACCCTGGCGGGCGGGTTCGGGATCGGCCGCGGTATCCACTTGGGCGACACGATTCTCGGGCTCAAGGGCCGTGTCGGTTTCGAGGCCCCCGCGGCGACGGTGCTCATCCAGGCCCATCGCGAGCTGGAGAAGCTCACCCTTACGGCCCGCCAGCAGCGGGTGAAGGACCACGTGGCCATGGCCTACGGCGACTTCATCCACGAGGGGCTCTTCTATGATCCGGCCTGCCGGGACATCGAAGCCCTTCTCGTCCGCTCACAAGAGCGGGTCACGGGCGAGGTCCGCCTGCTCTTCAGGCCCGGCTCGGCCATGGTTGAAGGTGTTTCCTCACCGTATTCACTCAAGGCCGCCTCGGTCTCGGTTTACGGAGAGACGGCGAAGGAATGGACGGCCGAGGACGCCCGAGGCTTCTCCCGCATTTTCGGCCTGCAAGGCATGCTGTTCTCCCGGGCGGGCAAGAAGGGCCATTCGGTTCTAGGTGGAGATCCGAATGAATAAGGTCCTCCTCGACAAGACTGGCTCGGTGACCTTCACGTGCCGCCTCCCCCGCGAGGTGCGGCTCACGCCCGAAATCCCCGCGCTGGAAGGCGGAGTCGTGGCGGTCCGCGTGCTCAACGCCAAGAGCACCTACAACCAGCTTGAACTCCCCTCGGGACGCCTCTCAAACATCAAACCGGGGGATATCGTCGCGGGCGCGCTCGGCCACCGGAAAGCGCTCTTCGGCTACTCAGGCTACCTGCCCCATCGGGTCCAGACGGGCGACCGCCTGAACCTCCTCAACATGGGCGGGGTCATCGGCAAGTGCGACGGCGTCAATCCCGATCTCGGCGACCCTTTCGACTGCGAGGTCCTGGGCCAGGTCCTCCATTTCCCGTACCTGGCTGAGCGGGTCGGCGTGCCGGCGCACATTTCGCAGGGGGCCATCCCCCTGGAGTCCACGCTGGATGTGGGCGGAGTGCCGGTCGTGGCTGTTGTGGGCTCGTGCATGAACGCGGGGAAGACCCACGCCGCCTGCGCTCTCATCCAGGCCTTCGTCCACCTCGGGCTCCGCGTGGCCGCGTGCAAGGCGACGGGCGTGTCCCTGCGCCGCGACATCCTCGCCATGCAGGACGCGGGCGCCAGCCGGACGCTGATCTTCACGGACCTCGGGATCGTGACGACGACACCGGAGGTGGCGCCCCAGGCCACGCGGACACTCCTGACGCAGGTAGCCGCCGACCGCCCGGACGTGATCGTACTCGAACTGGGAGACGGCCTGATCGGCCTCTACGGCGTCGACGCGATCCTCGATGATCCCGAGCTGCGAGCCGCCTTTCACACGGTCATCCTTGCGGCGAACGATCCCGTGGCCGCGTGGGGCGGCGTGCAGCTGCTCAAGGAGCGGTATGGGCTGGAGGCGGATCTCATCACGGGGCCCGCCACCGACAACGTGGCCGGTGTCCGCGTCGTGGAGCGGGAGACGGGAGCCGCCGCCATCAACGCCCGCACCCATGCCTCCGCGTTCTCGAAGTTCATCCTGGGCACCCTGCCCTTCGGAGAATCGAGCCCCCATGAAGCACGCCGCTGAAGCCGGGCGCATCCCCGTGGTCCTGCTGGGCGGAACGGGGTACGTTTCGGGAGAACTCCTGCGTCTCCTTTCCTTCCATCCCCGCTTTCTGGTGAAGGGGGTGGGGTCCGCCACTCACGCGGGGCAGCAGGTCCTCGCTGCCTTTCGCCACCTGTCCGGGAACGGCCTGGAGGGACTTCGATTTGAACCCTTCGAATCGCTGGGAACGCATTTTGGCAGGGACCAGCACCTGGGAGTTTTCGCGGCGACCCCGCACGGAGCCACCGCTTCCCTCCTCGATGCGCTCCTCGTCCAGGCGGATAGAGCCGGAGCCCGCCTGCACGTGGTAGACCTCTCCGCCGACGGCCGGTTCACCGATCCCGGGGCCTTCACGGCCATCTACGGGCTGCCCCACACAGCGCCTCACCTGTGCGCGTCCTTCACCTGCGCCGTTCCCGAGCATTACGAGGGTAGGCCGCCGGCGTTCGCGGCCCAGCCGGGGTGCTTCACGACGGCCGCCGTCCTTCCGCTCTTCCCCTTGTTCGCCATGGATCTCTGTGAGGAGAGCGTCTTCGTCTCCGCCATCACCGGCAGCTCTGGGAGCGGCCGTGCGCCCTCCGCCAAGACTCATCATCCCGAACGCCACGGCAATTTCCTGGCCTATTCGCCTCTGGCGCACCGGCACGAGCCCGAAATGGCACGGCTCCTCGCGGCCGCCCGGCCCGGGTGCTGGCCCCTCGTCGAGTTCGTTCCTCACTCCGGTCCCTTCGTCCGGGGCATCCACGCCACGATTCGCGCCAGGCTCCGCGAGCCCTCCTCCGCCACCCGGATCGTCTCCGTGCTGAATGAATTCTACGCCGCCAGCCCCTTCGTGGAGGCTTCGACGGAGCTGCCGGCGCTCAGCGACGTGGTGGGGACGAACCGGTGCCGCATGGGAGCCGTGGTGCGCGAGCGAACCGCTGTTCTGACCTGCGTCATCGACAATTTGGTCAAAGGCGCGGCAGGCGGGGCCATCCAGTGGATGAACCGCTTGTTCGGCCTGGATGACGCCACGGGCCTTCGCATGCCCGGATTGGGGTACTACTAGCCATGGCCGCGACGACCCATACGGGGGCACCCGGGTCCTCTCACTCCGCCTTGCTCGACGTCGTTCAGCAGGTTCCGTTCCAGCCCGCGCGTGGAGAGGGGCCCTACTTGTTCACGGCCTCCGGGGAGCGGTACCTCGACTTTTACGGAGGCCACGCCGTGGCGCTCCTAGGGTACGGGCACCCCAGGCTCCTGGCCGCCCTGGAGCAGCAGAGCCGCACCCTCTTTTTCCAAAGCAGCCTCTTCCCTCTCCCCGTGCGGGAGCGAGCGGCGGCATGCCTCACCGCCTTCGGACCCGCGGGACTGGACAAGGTGTTCTTCGTGAACTCCGGCGCCGAGGCCAACGAAAACGCCCTGCGCATCGCCTTCCTGGCCACGGGACGAAGGCGGGTCGTGGCGGTGGAGGGCGCCTTTCACGGCCGCACGGCGGCGGCGGGCGCCTCCACCTGGGGGCATGACGCGTGGTACGCGTTTCCCCAAGCGCCCTTCGGTGCGGGCTTCGTGCCCTTCGATGACGTGCTTGCCCTGGAGCGCGCCGTCGCCAAGGACGTGGCGGCGGTCATCCTCGAGCCGGTGCAGGGCGTGGCGGGCGCCCGGGCCATGTCCCGGGAGTTCTTAGCCGCCGCCCGGGATCTCTCGTCCTCGCGCGGTGCCGTGCTCATCTTCGATGAAGTGCAGTGCGGCATGGGGCGCTCGGGATGGCCCTTCGTAGCGCAGGCCGTGGGGATCACACCGGACATCCTGACCACCGCCAAGGGTCTGGGGGGAGGGTTTCCCGTGGGCGCCGTGATGGTGGCAGAGGCGCTGGCCCGGAGGCTGAACAAGGGCGACCTGGGGACGACGTTCGGAGGAGGCCCTCTCGCCGCGGCGCTGGTGGAGGCCACCCTCCGGACCCTCGATGAGGAGGAGCTCTTGCCCCGCGTCCGAAGACTGTCCGAGCGGCTCGTCCATGAGAGCCGAGTGGGACCCGTCCAAGAGGTCCAGGGCATGGGGTTCCTGCTCGGGCTTCGCACGGCTCCGCCCGCGAAGGAGGTCCTCGCGGCCCTTCGCCGCCGCCGCATCCTGGCGGGCGGCAGCGCGGATCCGCACGTCGTCCGCCTCCTGCCGCCCCTCATTCTCGAAGACCACCACGTGGATGAACTCGTGGCAGCTCTCAAGGAGATTCCCGCATGAAACAGTTCCTGGAGATCACCGATCTGCCAGGCGACCGCTTGGAGGCGGTCCTGAGACTGGCCGCGGACCTCGAGCGCGCTCCCGTCCGGCGATCGCTCGCGGGCAAAATCGTGGGCCTCCTCTTCATGAATCCCTCGCTGCGCACGCTGGCGTCCATGGACGCGGGCGTCAAACAGCTCGGGGGAGACACGGTCATCATCACTCCCGGCCAGAGCTCCTGGAAACTCGAGATGGAGGATGGCGCCGTCATGGACGGGGATGCGGCCGAGCACGTGCGCGAGGCCATTCCAGTGCTGGCCCAGTACGCGGACGCCCTCGCCGTCCGGTGTTTCGCCGCGGGCAAAAACCTGGACGCCGATCTGGCCGATTCCGTCATCCGCAAGATGGCCGCGCTCAGTCCCGTGCCGTTCATCAGCCTCGAATCGGCGGCGGCCCATCCCTGCCAGGCCCTGGCGGACTGGAAGACCCTCGAAGACCTGGCCGTCCCTCGCCAAGGGGGCCGGTTTGTCCTGTCCTGGGCCTATCATCCCAAGGCGCTGCCCTACGCCGTTCCGGCCTCCGCTCTGAGAATGGCCGCCCTGAGGGGCATGGACGTCACCCTGCTCCGCCCGGAAGGCTTCTCCCTGCCCGAGCCCATCATGGCCGGCGCGCTGGAAATCGCTCGGCGCTCCGGGGGGCACGTCCGGGAGACATCCGACCGCCGGGAGGCGATGGACGGCGCCCACGTGCTGTATGCCAAATCTTGGGCTGCCCCGTCCCTGTATGGGAAAGACGAAGAGGAAGCCGTGCTGCGGGCCCCTTTCCGCGATTGGTGCGTGGCCGAATCGTGGTTCGCAACCGCGGCGCCGGACGCCACGTTCATGCACTGCCTGCCCGTGCGAAGAAACGTCAAGGTCGCGGACGAAGTCCTGGATGGCCCGAGGAGCGCCGTGGTCCGCCAGGCCGGGAACCGCCTGCACGTCCAAAAGGCCCTGCTCCTGGAAATGCTCTCGGAGGGAACACCATGACGGGACACCATGACCGGGAGGCGATGCTGGCTTCTCTGACGCGGGCCTTGCCCTACATCCGGCTCTACAGGGGCCGCCTGTTCGTCCTCAAGCTCTGCGGCGCCATGGGGAGAGACCCCGATGCCCTGCGGGAGTTCGCGGAGCAGGCCACCGTTCTCCGCGAATTCGGGATCCGTCTGGTCATCGTCCACGGCGGCGGACCTCAGGCCACGGAGCTCGCTGAACGGCTAGGCATCGAAAGCCGGTTTGTGGAGGGGCGCCGGGTCACCAGCCCCCAGATGCTTGAAGCGGTGATCATGGCCCTGAATGGAACGGTCAACACGGCCGTCCTGTCCGCTTGCCGCTCCGCCGGGCTTCCGGCCATGGGCGTCTCAGGCGTGGACGCAGGGCTTCTGGCGGCGCGGGTGCGCCCCCCCGTCGTCGTCACGTCGAAGGAAGGCTCTTCCACCGTGGATTACGGCGAGGTCGGAGACATCCTTGGCGTGGACCGGACCGTCTTGGACCGCCTGGTTGGCGCGGGGTTCGTTCCCGTCGTGAGCCCCCTCGCGGCGGACGACCGCGGCCGCGTCCTCAACGTCAACGCGGACACGGCCGCCTCCCAAATCGCCGTCGCCCTTCAGGCGGACAAGCTCATCTTTCTTACAGACACGCCGGGACTTCTGGAGGACAAGGGCGACCCCAACTCCCTGGTCAGCTATACGGATCTCACGGGCATCGCCTCCATGGAGGCCAAGGGCATCTTGGACGGGGGCATGAGGCCCAAAATGAGCGCCGCGCGGGCGGCGCTCGCGGGCGGCGTCAAACGGGTTCACGTGGTGGGCTACCAGGCGAAGGCCAGCCTCCTCGTGGAGGTGCTCACCAACGAGGGGGCAGGGACCCTCATCGTCAAGGACATTTCGGAATTGACCCCCGGCGAACAGGAAGCCGCCGCCGAGACTCAGCAGGGAGCGGTCCCATGACCGACGTGGAGCTCCTGGACCTTCACCGGGAGATCGTCGCCATTCCGTCTCTCTCCGGCGAGGAAGGTTCGCTCTGCGATGTTCTGGAGAGCCGCCTGCGGCTCGCCGGCATCAGAACGTGGCGCTTCGGCAACAACCTGCTGGCCCTGCACGGACAGGGTCCGGTGCTTTGCTTGAACACCCACTTGGACACGGTGCCGCCCTCGCCCGCATGGACGCGCCCGCCTCATCGGGCCGAGGTGGCCGGTGGCCGCGTATATGGGCTGGGCAGCAACGACGCCAAAGCCTCCGTGGCGGCCATGGCCGCCGCGTTCCTCCGCTGCCGTGAAAGCGGGGCATCGGAGAGAGTCAGCGTCCTCCTGAGCCTGTCCGCCCAGGAAGAGACCGGTGGGAAGGGAACCGAATCGGTCGTTCCAGAAATGAAGGCCCTCGGCGTGGCCCCCGCCGCGGTGGTGGTCGGCGAGCCCACGGGGCTGGACGTGGCCGTGGCGCAGAAGGGGCTTCTCATCCTGGAACTGGAGGAGGGAGGCCGCGCCTGCCACGCCGCGCACGGCCGCGCGCTCGGAGCCCCCAACGCCCTCAGGTCCCTCGCCCTCGACCTGGCAGCCATGGATCGCGTGGACCTCGGCCCGGACCATCCCTACCTCGGCCCCGTCACCCTGGAGCCTACGGTCATTCAGGGGGGAACGGCCCGGAACATGATCCCGGGCAGCGCCTCGTGCATCTTCGACATCCGCACGGTTCCGGGGCTGTTCACGGGTGACCTCGTCCAAAGGCTTCAGGGCGCCGTTGCAGGCCACGTGCGCGTACTCAGCGACCGGCTGGTGCCGTGCGAAACCGTCTCGGATCACCCGCTGGTTCGCGCCGCCCTGGCCTGCCGTCCCGAATCACGCGTGATCGGCTCCAGCGGCGTCTCTGACCTCGTGTTCTTCAGGGGAATCCCCGGGATCAAAGTGGGCCCGGGCAAGACGGAACGCTCGCATACGCCGGACGAGTTCGTCATGGAGAGCGAGATCACGGAGGCGGCCCTGTTCTACGAACGGCTTGTGAAGGAATGCAGCCTTTACCTCCCCAAGGAGGATTCCGCATGAAACCGCTCTGGGATCGCGGAGAATCGCTGGATGCTCTCGTCTTCCGCTACACGGCCGGGGAGGACGCCCTCCTGGACGACCGGCTCGTTTCCTGCGACATTCGCGCTTCGCTGGCCCACGCGGCTATGCTGCACGCGGCCGGATATCTCGGCGACGCTGACCATTTGGCGTTGCAGGACGCGCTGAGCGGCCTGGCGCAGTCGCACGATCGCGGCGAGTGGCGGGTCGGTCCCGAGGACGAGGACGTGCACACGGCCCTGGAGAACAGGCTGGTGGCGGCCACGGGCGAAGCGGGGAAGCGCATCCATCTCGGCCGATCCCGAAACGACCAGGTGCTGGCCGCGCTGAGGCTCTGGCTCAAGGAGGAGCTGGAGTGCCTCGCGCGGGAGGCGGAGGGACTCGCCGGAGCATTGCATGCTCTCGCCGGGCGCTCGGGCGCCCTGCCCATGCCGGGCTATACGCACATGCAGCGCGCCATGCCTTCGACCGCAGGGCTCTGGGCCGACGCCTTCGCGGCGGAAATCCTCGATGACGCCGAGGGCCTGCGCGCCGCCAAGCGCCGCGCGGACAAGAACCCGCTGGGCTCCGCGGCGGGCTACGGGGTGCCGCTGCTCGACCTGGACCGGTCGCTCACCACCTCGGCGCTCGGATTCGCCTGCACGCACGAGCCCGTCACCGCCGTTCAGCTTTCCCGGGGAAAGGCCGAGGCCTCCGGTCTCTTCGAGGTCGCCATGCTGACCCAGGACATGGGAAGGCTGGCGGCCGATCTCTGCCTCTTCGCCACCGCCGAATTCGGCTTCCTCCGGCTTCCGCCCGAGTTCACCACGGGGTCCTCCATGCTCCCGCAAAAGCGGAATCCTGACCTCTTCGAACTGGCCCGGGGGCGCGCATCCGAATCGCTGAGCGCCCTGATGGAAGTCCTCTGCATCGCCGCCAAGCTCCCCTCGGGGTACCACCGCGACCTCCAGCTCATGAAGCGGCCTCTCTTCAAGAGCTTCGACTCGGCCCGCGCCACCGCGGTGCTGCTCGCGCACGCCGTCCCCAAGCTCGCCTTCGACGCCGGCCGCATGCACGCCGCCATGGATCCCGGCCTGTATGCCGCCGAACGCGCCTACCGCTTGGTCAAGGAGCGCGGCCTGCCGTTTCGGGAGGCGTACCTCCAGGCGCGCGAGGGCAAGGAGTGACGCGCAGAACCACGCTTCGCGGTCCGAGGCTGCGGGTGGAGTGATCCAAAGGCCCGCCGCTCGCGATCGGGCCGGGCAGGTCCGGCATCCGCTAACCGGCCAGGACCTTCTCCACGGCGTCCGCCACCGCAGCCAGGTCGTCCTGCTCGATGGTCAGAGGCGGCAGGAGGCGTATGACGGTGGGGCCGGCGGGAAGGGCGAGGACGCCTTCTTGGGCTAAACGATCCAGGAAGGGGCGAGACCGCTCTCTGAGCACGATCCCAACCATCAGCCCGAGGCCCCGCACCTCGCGAATGCGGGGGCTCGCGATGGAGGAGAGCCGGCCGAGGAGCCATGCGCCCTTCCGGGCTGCCTGGCCCGCGAGGTTGCTTTCGGCCATGAAGGTGAGTGCCGCCAGGCCCGCGGCGCAAGAGAGAGGGTTCCCGCCGAAGGTGGAGCCGTGCTTTCCCTGTGCGACCCGCATATCTCGGGGGCAAAGCAGAGCACCCATGGGCAGGCCGCCGGCGATGGATTTGGCGAGGCACACCAGGTCAGGCTGCAGGCCGTGGTGCTCGAGCGCGAACATGCGTCCGGTGCGGCAAAATCCCGTCTGGACCTCGTCGAGGATCAGGAGGGCTCCGCGTTCTCGGCAGACCTCTTGCACGTGGCGAAGGTAGTCTCCCATGCCCACGTTGACTCCGCCCTCGCCCTGGACTACCTCCAGGATGACACCGGCCGTGCGCTCATCAATGGCGCCGTCCATGGCCGCGGCATCGTTGTAAGGAACGAAGGAAAACCCCTCGATGAGCGGGCCGAAGCCGTCCCGGTAAAGGGCGTTGTGCGTGGCGCTCAAGGAGCCCATGGTCCTGCCGTGGAAGGCCTGGTGGGCGCTTACGAATCGAGTCCGCCCCGTGGCCAGGCGGGCCAGTTTGAGCGCGGCCTCCACCGCTTCGCTTCCCGAGTTGCACAAGAAAATGCGGTCGAGGCCCGGCGGTGCCAGGGCGGCGAGCCGGGCGAGGAATTGGGCCCGCACGTCGTTGTAGAAGGTGTTGCTGCACGCCATGAGCCGGGCGGCCTGCGCCTGAACGGCGCGCACGACGGCCCCGTTGCCGTGGCCCACGTTCATGGTGCCGTGGCCCGCCACGCAATCGAGGTAGGAGCGCCCGCCGGAGTCCCACACGCGGGCGTTCTCGCCCCGCACGAGGACGATCTCCTTCTTGGCGTAGAGCGGCAGGGCGTAGGTGGCTTCAAGCTGGGCCGCCGGGTTCATTGGATCACCGTGCCCTTTCCCTCCAGAGCGCTGACGATGGGGTGCTCGCTCCTGCCGTCCGCGATGATGAGACGGGTAGGTGCGGCGGCAAACAAGGTTCCGATGGCGTGCAGTTTGCGCTTGAAGCGCCCTTCCGCCCGCTGTTCCCAATGCCCCACCTCGGCTGGGGTGAGGCGCGGGATGGCCGAGCCCAGGTCCTCCGGGTCGGCCATGAGGCCGGGTGCTTCGATCAGTTGGATGACCGCATGGGCGCGAAAAACCCCGTGGAGCAGGGCCACGATGTCGTCGTTTTCGGAGTTGACCGCGGTGCCCTGCTCGTCGGCGATGGGCACCGTCAATACGGGCGTGTATCCGGCCTCCAAAAGCATGCGGAGCAGGGGTTCGTTCACCCAGAAGGGCTTGGCGGAGAGGTCCCGGCGGATGACGATTTTGTCTCCCTCCCGGCTGCGGATGCCCCGGTTCCGGCGGCCGCGCACGACGGGACCGTCGAGCCCCGAAAGCCCCACGGCCCGTACGCCGCGTTGCTGAAGCGCCTCCACGGCCCGTTTGTTGCGGAGTCCGGCGTAGGCCATGAGGAGGACGTCCATGGCGCCCTCGTCCGTCAAGCGGCTTTCGTAGCCGCTGGCGGAGGTGAGCCGTTCCAGCGGCACGCCCAGGCGCCCGGCGAGGTCGTCGCGGAAGGCGTTGGCTCCGTGGACAAGGATGACGGGTTCGCCCAGGCCGGCGAGGTCTTCCGCCAGGCCGTCCAAGTTGACCGCGCGGCCGCCGCCGGCCTTCACGATAACCATGGGACCGACCTCAAGGAACCGTTGGGCACGGGCGTCCAGCCGGTATGCTCGCCGGGATAGGGGCGCGAGGCGATGACCGTCTCCCCCTCCCGCCGCCTCACGTGCATGGTGAAGTACTCGTCCTCGCCGTCGAAGAGGGAGTGCAGGATGAACGCGCCCGGCTCGGCGAGAAGGAAGTTGCAGGCTCGGATGCGCGCGGTCCGGCGGCGCAGCACGGCCACGCCGTGGCCCACGGCCGCCTCGGAGGAAGACCCCGCTTGACGGAGGAGAAAGCGGCAGAGCTTGTGGGCCCCCGTGGCGCCTTCCACGGCCAGGCGCACGCCGTGCATCTCGCCGTTGAAGGCGAAGGCCCGCTCGCCCTCCACGAAGGGCATGGTGTTCTCCACGGCGATGCCCTCGTTCCGGAAGGCGCTGCGCGCGTGGGCCATGAGGACGCGGATCTGCCCGCCGGGACGGAAGGTGTCCTCCCATACGGGCCGCAGAGAGCGGTAGAGGTCCCACCCGCCGCCGCGCCAGACCGCGCATCCCCAGCCGTCGCCCTGGTACTCCCGGCTCGCGCGGCAGAGGCCGGCGAAGGCGTCCAGGTGGAGCGCCGCGTTCATGGGGACGGACGAGGTCACCGCGAGGATGCGGCACATGGTCACACCGGATGCAGGCCCGGAAATTCCAGGCCCGCCGTTTCGGGAAATCCGGCCATGAGGTTGAAGCACTGGAGGGCCTGGCCGGCGCCGCCCTTCACGAGGTTGTCGAGGGCCGCCAGGACCACGAGCCGGTTCCCCTCGCCGTCGAGCTCGAAGCCGATGTCGCAGAAGTTGGTGCCCCACAGGAGCTTGGGTTCGGGGTAGCGGTAGTTTCCCTCGCGCTGTTTGACCAGCCGGACGAAGGGCTCCTCGCCGTACGCCCGGCGGTAGGCCCGCCAGACGGCCTTTTCGTTGAGCTTGGCCGCGGGGAAGGTGTGGGCCGTGACGAGGAGGCCGCGCACGAGGTCCACCGCCGTCGCGGAGACGTGGAGGCCCACGGGGCTGAAGCGTCCCAGCTCCTGCGCCACCTCGGCCTGGTGGCGGTGGCCCGTGGGCTTGTAGGAGCGGAGGCAGTGCGCCCGTTCGGGGTGGTGAGTGGCGGGGGAGGAGGCGGCGCCCCCCTCGCTGGAGCCTGCCTTCACGTCGATGACGATGCGGCCCGTTTCGATCAGACCCTCCTCCACCAGGGGGTAGAGGGCCAGAATAGCGGCGGTGGCGTTGCACCCCGCCGCCGCCACGAGCGAGGCGCCGCGGATGGCCTCCCGGTGCAGCTCGGGGAGGCCGTAAACGAACCGCGGAAGCATGTCCGGCCGCGGGTGGGTCCTGCCGTACCACTTGGGATAGCCGGCGGGGTCGCGGAGGCGGAAGTCGGCGCTCAGGTCGATGAGGCGAGGCGCCGCGCCAAGGAAAGCGTCCACCTGGCCCGCCGTTTCGCCGTGCGGCAGGCAGAGGAAGAGGACGTCGCACGGCGCCAGCTCGCCGAGTGAGCAGAAGGAGAGGCCGGTGTGCTGGCGCAGGTTCGGGTGCGCCAGGGTGACGGGGCGCCCCGCCATCCGCTCGGAGGTGACCTGGAGGAGGCTCACGCCGGGGTGGCAGGTCAGCAGGCGAAGCAGTTCACCCCCCGTGTAACCCGAACCCCCCACGATGGAAACGCGCAGCTTATCCATGGGCGGCCGCCTGCTCCCGCCGGCCGCGCGCCGCCTCCACGACGTAGCGCGCGATGAGTCCGGGGATGTCCACGCCCGTGGGGGCGACGCTGTTCTTGAACTCCATGGTGTAGTTCACCTCATTCACGAGGTAGCCCTCGGGCCCCTCGAAGAGGTCCAAGGCCACCACGTCCCCCTCCACGGCCCGCGCGGCGCGCACGGAGATCTCCGCCAGGCCTGGGTTCACCGGGCACGCGCTCGCCGTGCCTCCCCGGGCCGTGTTGGTGATCCAGTGGTCCGAGGTCCGGTAGATGGCGGCGACGCACTCGCCGCCGATGACGAAACTGCGGATGTCCCGCCCGTGCTTTTCCACGTACTGCTGGAGATAGAAGATGGAATGGTGGTAGCTGCCGAGGGTCGTCTTGTGCTCCAGCAGCGCCTCCGCCGCGTCCCGGTCGTTGACTTTGGCGAGCAGCCGCCCCCAGGAGCCCACCGAGGGTTTGAGCACGACGGGATAGCCCATGGCCTCGATGGCCTGGAGGGCCGACTCCTCCGTGAAGGCGACGCGCACCTCGGGCTGGGGTATGCCGTGCTCCGCCAGCGCGATGGACGTGAAGAGCTTGTCGCCGCAGAGCAGCGCCGTGCGTGAGGAGTTGACGCAGCGCACCCCGGCGCTCTCGAAGAGCCGGAGCGCGCAGAGGGCGCGGGAGTGGTTGATGCACCGTTCGAGGACCACGTCCAAGCCGCTCTCGCGGTGCGGCAAGGTGAAGGTGACGGAGCGGTCGTCGATGGGCACGACCTCCACGCCGGGCTGGCCCGCCAGGGCCTCCAGCAGGAGCTTCTCGTCCCGGCGGATGAGGGAGTGAAGAAAGCCGATTCGGACCATGGTTCCTCCTGTAGAACGCGCATGGCGCGGGAGCGGTGCCCGCTAAGATCCGCTCCTGGCCTCATCGGCTGGGGCCTCGTCCTGGATGGACCGGACGATGTAGCGCAGCTCCGCCAGGTCCACCGTGCGGCCCGTCCGCCCCACGGCTTTCACCCGCTGAAGCACGTCCCGGGCCAGCGCCTCCCCCGCCTCGGCGCCGATCTGTTCGAGGCAGAAGCGAACGGAGGCGAGGCCCGACATGTGGTCCAGCGCGATCTCGGAGGTGCGGCCCACGAGCTCGGCGGGCAGGCTCTGGTAGTGCATGGGATTGCGGAGTGCCGCCTGAGTATGGATGCCGGCGCAGTGCGTGAATGCGTTCCGGCCCGTCACGGGGAAGTGCGGCGGTATAGGGACGCGCGCGTAGCGCGCCACCCATTCGTATAATTCGGGCAGTTTGATGAGGTTCCATCTGCCCGCTTGGCCCAAGTCGCGGGCTAGGACCGCCAGCAGCGTCGCCAGATCAACGATGCCCGCCCGCTCGCCCAGGCCGAGCACGGAGGCGTCCACGATTTCGGCGCCCGCGCGCAGGCCGTCCAGCGCGTTGGCCAGCGCGAGGCCCCGGTCGTTGTGGCAGTGGACGGCGATCTTCGGCCCCAGCCCCTGCGCCGCCAGCCCCTCCTTGAGGCGCGAGACGAGGCCGTAGATGTCGTGGTCCGTCCCCGGAATGAGATACCCGGTGGTGTCGGCCACGCTGATGATGTCCGCCCCGGCGCGCGACGCCTCCGCGGCGGCGAGCAGCACGTTGGGGAAGGGGCTCCGGGCCGTGTCCTCAGGGGTGTAGCGGATGAGCAGCCCGGGCCGCCGCTCTCGGGCGTAGGCGATGACGCGGGCGACGCGGTCCACGGCGGCGGGCAGGCTGAGGTGGTGGTGATCCAACCGTTCGCCGGAGACGCAGAAGAAGACGCCCAGG
>JBBIKI010000028.1:32039-34169 GCA_037445535.1 Acidobacteriota bacterium
CGCCCAGGCTCTCGCCCGGTTCCGCCGAGCCGCGCAGGCTGGCGCGCCAGATCCGAGACCTCACCGTGCGGTCCAACATCACCGAATTTACTTTTCACAACTCGCCGTCCAACGTGGCCTGCCAGCAGCGGCTCCTCGCCGACCTCCAAAAGGTGGTGGATCCCTTCGTGACCCTCACGCAAGGCGCCCACGAAATGACCGTCCTGGTCCATTCGGATCTAGAAGGGCTGGTCGAAAAGGCCTTCGCGCGCGAGCGGCTCGTGGAGCGCCTGCCCCGTCTTGCCGCTGTGGCCGTCCATCTGACGCCGAAAGTGGTCGGCATGCCTGGAGTCTACTACGCCATCCTCAAGCAGCTCATGTGGGGCAACATCAACGTGGTGGAGCTGGTCTCAACCTACACGGAGCTCGTCATCGTGCTCAACAAGAAGGACGTGGACCGCGCCTTCGCCATCCTGAAGGGCTTCTTCTGGCCGTAGCGGGAGGTTGGATGGAGGCGGCACATGGCGGGCGTGTCCCGGTCTGCCGTGACCTTGGCCGCTGGACTTCACGGCGTCCCCACGCCCGCCCCGGGGGGGGCAGGCGCGTCTAGCGCGGGTGAGGGGGCTCTGATACACTATTTCCTAACGGCGGCTCCCGTGCGCCGCTTCCTGAGGCCAAAGGAGATCTGGATGAAAGCCAGAGTTCACGTGTTCCTTAAGGACGGCGTGTTGGATCCGCAGGGAAAGGCGGTGGCCAGCGCGCTCAAGACGTTGGGGTTCGAAGAGGTGGACTCGGTTCGCCAGGGCAAGTTCTTCGACATCGAGACCGGTCCCCTGCCCGCGAGGGAGGCGGAGGAGCGCGTGAAGGAGTACTGCAAGAAGCTCCTGGCCAATCCTATTATCGAGAACTTCCGCGTGGAGATCGTGGAGCCATGAAAGTCGGGGTGGTGGTTTTCCCCGGAAGCAATTGCGACCACGATGCCCTGGAGTGGTCCTCGCGCCTGCTGGGCCTGCCCACGGAGGAGATCTGGTATCAGGACCGGGACCTTCGCGGCGCGGACCTGGTGATCCTGCCCGGCGGCTTCTCCTACGGCGACTATCTGCGCTGCGGGGCCATGGCGGCGAGAGCCCCCATCATGGACGAGGTGGTGGCCCACGCCCGCCGCGGCGGCCTGGTGATCGGCATCTGCAACGGGTTCCAGGTCCTGTGCGAGGTGGGGCTTCTCCCCGGCGCGCTCCTAAGAAACCGGTCCCTCACCTTCCTCTGCCAGGACGTTTACCTGCGCGTGGAGACCACGGGCTCTCCGTGGACCTCCGCCATGAGGAGGGGCGAGGTCCTGCGCGTTCCCATCGCCCACGGCGACGGCAACTATTTCTGCGATCCCGAGACCCTCCATCGCCTCCTCGGCGAGGACCGGGTGGCCCTTCGCTACGTAAGCCCCGAGGGAACCCTTGATCCCGAGTGGAACGTGAACGGTTCCCTCGATGCCATCGCGGGGATCCTCTCCGAGAAGAAGAACGTGCTGGGCATGATGCCCCATCCGGAGCGTGCCAGCGAAGACATGGTGGGTTCCACGGACGGCTTGGGAATCTTCAAGTCCGTCATGGGCGCCCTGTGTGGTTGAGAGCTTAGAGGGTTGAATGGTGAGGGTTTAGAGTTGAGAGAAGGGCTTTGCTTGAGCCGAGGGCGGGGCAGCAAAGGGGTCCTCGCTCAACGCTCGCCCCCCAGCTCGCAACTCCCTTTTGGAGCGACACATGCCTGATCCCCAGGTCACCGCGGAACTGGCTTACAAGCACGGCCTCTCCCCAGAGGAGTGGGAGCGGGTCCTCTCCATCCTGGGCCGCGCGCCCACCTACCCCGAACTGGGCATTTTCTCGGTCATGTGGAGCGAACACTGCTCCTACAAGTCCTCCCGCGTCCACCTCAAGCGGTTCCCCACGGCGGGGCCGCAGGTCCTGCAAGGCCCCGGGGAGAACGCCGGGGTGGTGGACATCGGTGGCGGCTGGGCCGTGTGCTTCAAGATGGAATCCCACAACCATCCCAGCTACATCGAGCCCTACCAGGGGGCCGCCACGGGGGTAGGCGGCATCCTCCGGGACGTGTTCACCATGGGCGCCCGGCCCATCGCCAATTTGAACGCCCTCTTCTTCG
>JBBIKI010000029.1:0-22747 GCA_037445535.1 Acidobacteriota bacterium
ATGATGGCGTCGCCGAACTCGGAGCACTTGAGCTCCTTCACGTCCTTGTGGCCCTCGGCCTTCATCAAGCGCGCGAAGTCGTAGGTGACGGTATGGGCGGCGATGGATGACTCGATCCCCTTCACGAGGAGGTCGGCCGCTTCGGTCCACCCCAAGTGGCGGAACATCATCTCGCCGGAGAGGATGACGGAGCCCGGATTCACCTTGTCCAGGTTGGCGTACTTGGGCGCCGTACCGTGGGTGGCTTCGAAGATGGCGTGGCCCGTCACGTAGTTGATGTTCCCGCCGGGGGCGATGCCGATGCCGCCCACTTGGGCCGCCAGGGCATCGGAGAGGTAGTCGCCGTTCAGGTTCAGGGTCGCGATGACGTCGAACTCGTCGGCCCTGGTAAGGGTCTGCTGAAGGGTGATGTCGGCGATGGTGTCCTTGAGCATGAGCTTGGACTTCCACTTACCGTCGCCGTGGCTGGGCCAAAGCTTGAGGGTGTCCGCCACCTCCTGGATGATCTCGGCTTTTTTATCCGGGGCGAACATGTCCAGGCCGGGCTCGATCATCCGGGCGTTCTCTTCGTCGCCCAGAGCCGGGTTGGCCTCCTTGTTGCCGAGGATCCAGCTCTCCCGGATCGTCACGGTTTCGGCCCGGAATTCCTTCGCGCCCACCTCGTAACCCCAGTCTTTAAAGGCGCCCTCGGTGAACTTCATGATGTTGCCCTTGTGGGTGAAGTTCACGCTCTTGCGGTGGTTCTTGAGGGCATACTGGATGGCGGCGCGGCAGAGGCGCTTGGAGCCATCTTCCGAGACGGGCTTGATGCCGATGCCCGAGGACTCGGGAAACCGGATCTTCTTGACGCCCATCTCCTTGATGAGGAAGTCGATGACCTTCTTCACCTCGGGGCTGTAGGCCTTCCACTCGATGCCCGCGTAGATGTCCTCCGTGTTTTCCCGGAAGATCACCATGTCCACCTTTTCGGGGGCTTTGACGGGGCTGGGCACGCCCTTGAAGTACTTCACCGGGCGCAGACAGACGTAAAGGTCCAGGAGCTGGCGCAGGGCCACGTTGAGGGAACGGATGCCGCCCCCGATGGGCGTGGTGAGGGGGCCCTTGATGCCCACGAGGTAGGCCTTGAAGGCCTCCACCGTGTCATCGGGCAGCCACTCGCCGAAGGTGTGAAACGCCTTCTCGCCGGCATAGACTTCCATCCAAGCGATCTTCTTCTTGCCGCCGTAAGCGATTGCCAGCGCGGCGTCCAGCACGCGCTGGGAGGCCCGCCAGATGTCGGGCCCCGTGCCGTCGCCCTCGATGAATGGAAGGATGGGGTTGTCGGGAACCTGGAGGACGCCGCCCTTCATCGTAACGGGCGCGCCATGAACGGGCGGTGTGACGCTCTTGAAGGCCATCGTGCTGCTCCTTTTCACTGTGCTCAGGGACGGCTCCCCCCCGCCCGCGGGCGCCCCCCCGGCCCGGTGCCGGGGACCCCGCGGCGGACCGGACGCGGACCCCCTGAGCCCCGCATCCGGCGTATAGACGGTGTAGTATAGCCGCCAGAGGCCAACGGGGTCAATGAAGTAGGCGGCGCACGCGGGGCGGCGCTGGACCGGGCCTGTTGCTTGATGAGGCCATAGCGATTTATGATACCCTGGCCGAGGAGTTAAGCTTGAGCGAATACTTGGTCCAGTGCTGGAACTGCCTGGGTGAATTTGACGCAGCGGCGGCGGTCTGGTGTTCGTGCAATCCGAACCGGCCGACGAAGGTGTGCCCGTTCTGCCTCCAGTGCTTTTGCATCGCCCCCGAGTCCTACCACGATAAGTTCTGGTCCGCGGCTCCTCCTGAGATCCTCCAAGACCGGGAGATGCTCACCAAGGCAAGGGGACCCTTGGGCGAGGCCCTCGTCATGGCCCACGCCATCACCTCGGACCAGCTCCTCGTGGCTCTTAAACACCAGGAAAAGGGAAGCGGGCGCCTCGGCGAAATTCTCGTCGAACTGGGCTTCTTGACTCATGAGACCCTGGCGGCGTTCCTGGAACTGCACCGTCCGGTCATGAACCTGTCGCTTCGGGACACGGCCCTCGACCCCATGCTCATCGCCGTCATCGGCCCCGAAGAGTGCATGAAGCGCCTCGTAGTTCCCGTCAACAAGGAAAGGCTCTCCACCAAGGAACTCCTCACCCTCGCCATGGCTAACCCCGGCGACGGCGACACCATCGACTATATCCAGCACCTCACGGGGTGCCAGATCCTTCCCATGCGGGCCACCCGCGAAGAGGTGGAAGAAGCCCTCGCGCCCTTCGTACATGCCGGTGCCCAGACTCCGCCTCAGGAGCCCAAGCCCGCCTCCCCGCGCGAGCCGAGCCCCGCGGCGGCGGCGGCCACGGACCTGGTTCGAAAGGCTCTGGCGCGCGGGGCTTCGGATCTTTACCTCGAACCCAAGGAGGAGGAGTTTTCCGTCCACCTCCGCATCGACGGCACACTCTACCGGGCCAAACCCATGGACCGGGCCATGCAGGAGGGCGTCACGCGGGAGCTCAAGCGCCTGCTGCGGCTGGACACGCTGGTGACGGACCGGCCCCAGGAGGGCCGCGTCGTCATGCGGTCGGGGGAGAGCCGTTACGAAGTCATCGCCCACTGCCTCCCCACCCGCTGCGGCGAAAACCTTTCCATCAAGTTCATCAACCGGGACACCTTCCTCAAGAGTTACGATCAGCTCGGCATTCCCGGGGACGACCAGAAGTTACTGCGCGCCGCTCTCACGGCCCAGCGCGGCCTCATCCTCGTGACGGCACCCCTCTTCCACGGCACCACCACGACCCTCTATGCCGTCATGAGCGACCTGGCCACCGACGGGCGGCGCAAGGTCATGAGCATCGAAGCCCAGAGCGTTTGCCCCGTGCCCAACGTCTCTCAAGTGTCCCTCGGCGAAAACAAGGACAGCGAAGCCACCCTCACCACCCTTAAGGCCGTGGGCAACATCCAACCCGACGTGTGCGTCCTGGGCGACATTCTGGATTCTCCCACCATGGCCGCCGCCGTCCCAAAATTCACGAATCAGATGCTGGTCATCGCCACCCTGGAGGCCAACCGGTCCGTGACGTCCATCCAGGCGCTCCTCACCCTGGGGGTAGCCCAAGCGGATTTGGCCCAGCACCTCCTCCTCGTGATCAACCAGCGGCTCGTGCGCCGTATTTGCCCCAAGTGTGCCCAACCTACGGGCCTCTCCGAGCGCTCCCTCCGCCTCATGGGCCTCACGGCCGAAGAGGCGGGCGGGCTCAGCACCGTGTCCCAAGGCCAAGGCTGCGCCGACTGCGCCAACATCGGATACAAGGGACGCATCGCCCTCTACGAAACCCTCTCCCCATCCCCTGCCTTCCGCAAAGCCCTCGCGCGCGGTGCAGCCGATCGGGCCCTGGAGCGCGAGGCCGTCAAGGGCGGCATGGTCCCCCTGCGTGCCCGCGCCATCGAGGCCATCCAGGCAGGGCTCACCACCATCGAGGAGTTTCAGAAGGGAAATTTTTAAGGCAATGAGGAGCAAGAAAGTGAAAGGGAAAAGATAGGAAACCTGGCAGAGGGCGCCGGTTCAGGTTCCTTCGCGCTTGACCTCATCTCTTCATCACGTCATCCCATGGCCCCCATTCCGCCAGAGCCTCGGATACACTAGAATGGCCGCTTCAGCAGGAGCTGCGCGTGGCCCTTCTGCTCTTCGACATTGACGGGACCCTGATCCGGCCCATGGGTATGGGGCGGCGGGCTTTCGAGCGGGCCCTTGGAGACCTGTTCGGAGGAAGGCCCCGCCCAACCTTTCCTTTCGACGGCCTACTGGACACGCAGATCGCCCGAAAGACATTGAAGGCCATGGGCATGGAGCCCACCACGCAGGCCGTAGATGACCTCCTTGCTCTCTATGTCCAGCACCTCAAGAACGAACGCCCGCCCAACCCCGAGGAACACCTTTGTCCCGGCGTGATGGCACTCTTGGCTTCGGTGCCGCGCCGCGGCCATGACCTGGCCCTCCTGACGGGCAACGTGTCCCAGGGCGCCCTCTTGAAATTGGCCTTCATGGGCCTGGATGGCCACTTTCGCGCTGGGCGTGAGGGAGGCGAACTCCTGGGCGCTTTCGGCGAAGACGCCTCCGACCGGGCCGGCCTCGTGGCCGTGGCCGTGGCCCGGTGCGAGAGAGCCTTTGGGAAACGCTTTCCGCCCGAAATGACCTGGCTCATCGGAGACTCGCCCAGGGACGTGGAGGCGGCCCGCGAGGCGGGAGTCCGCTGCGCCGCCGTGGCCACGGGCCTTACGGAGCCAGCGGAGCTACAGGCGCTGGAACCCGACCTCCTCCTCCCCGACTTGAGCGATCCGGCTCCCCTTTGGGCCTTGCTAGATCAGAGGTTTTCCGCGTGAGCGACCGTCCTCCCCGCATGGACGTCCTCCTGGCCCGCCCAGAAGCTGCCGCGCAGCGGCGCCGCTTTGGTGCCGCCGCCGTCAAGAGAGCCGTGCGCTCGGCCCTGGACGAGGCACGGGCGCGCTGGCAGGAAAGCGGGGGCGCGATCGACGCGGGGGCCGTCCTTGGCCGGGCCGAGGATATTCTCGCCGGCCTCTTCTCGCCGCCCCTTCGCCGGGTCATCAACGCTACGGGCGTGGTCCTCCACACGAATCTGGGGCGGGCGCCCCTCTCGGCGGAAGGGCTGGACCTGGCTCGCGGCTTGCTCGAGGGCTACGTGGACCTGGAGGTGGATTTGGACGCCAAGTCCCGCGGCCACCGGGACGCCCGCCTTGAACGGGCGGCCCGGGACCTTTTCGGCACGGACCGGGCGGTGATCGTGGTGAACAACAACGCAGCCGCGGTCCTCCTCACCCTTAACACCCTCTCGGCGGGGAAAGAAACCCTCGTGAGCCGCGGAGAGCTGGTGGAGATCGGGGGCGGCTTCCGCGTCCCCGAGGTCATGGCCGCCTCCGGAGCGCGCCTGAGGGAGGTGGGCACCACCAACCGCACCCGGCTCTCCGACTACCGGAAAGCCGCGGGGCCCGCCGCGGGCCTGCTGCTCAAGGTCCACCCCTCCAACTACCGCATCATGGGTTTCACTCAGGAAGTGGACCTGGCCTCGCTCTCGGCCCTGGGCCGCGAGCTGCGCCTCCCTGTAGCCTACGACTGGGGCTCGGGACTGGTGGCGCCCCCGTGGGAAGTGGGACTCCCCGAGGAATCCACGGTGAAGGGCACCCTGGGCGCGGATCCAGACGTGGTGTGCTTCAGCACCGACAAGCTCTTCGGCGCCTGCCAGGGAGGCCTCCTACTGGTCAAGCCGGCCCTCGCCGAGGCGTTCCGCACCAACCCGCTCCTGCGGGCCCTGCGCGTGGACAAGGTCACGTACACCCTCCTGGGCGCGGCGCTGGAGGCCTACCGGAGGGGACGATGGCAAGCCCTTCCCGCCCTGGCCATGCTCGCCGCTACCCCGCGCCAGCTCACCGCCCGCGCCACACGCCTCAAGAACGCCATCGAGCGGTCCGCGCCGGGGCGGTTCCGTTTGGAGACGGTGCGCGCGGAAGGGCGGGCCGGAGGAGGCTCCGCGCCCCTCGATCCCCTCCCTTCGCCGGCCGTGGCCGTGGTTCCGGTCCGGGGCCGCGTCGAAGACCTGGAATCCCATGTGCGATCGGGGGGCGATCCTCCTGTTCTGGGCGTCCTCTCCGAAGGGAGACTCCTCCTCCACGTCCGAACCCTCCTGCCGGGGGATGCAAGGGACCTGGCCGTCCGGCTGACGGCCTTTGGGAATGAGCGGGAAGTAAAGAGTGGGACGTGAGGAGCGAGGGAAAGCTCCGTGCAGAAGAGTACTTCCCGGCTCCCCGCTTCCAGTTCCCGCTTCCGGCTCCCCGCTTCCAGTTCCCGCTTCCGGCTCCCGCATCCGGCAGACGGCTGGGTCACATGCCCCACCGCAGGGATGATCAGTATCATCTTGATGGTTTGCGTTGGGAGGGTGTTATCTTATACTACCCGACCGGTCCTTCGACCGGTTCTCCCAGAAGGGAGCGGGGCATGGATGAAACAACCGGAAGGAGACGAGCCGTGATCCGCGCTGAGGAGTGCGCGGTCGAGCCTGCTCTTTTCCCTCGGCGCGTCACCATCCTCGCGGGCCATTTCGGCAGCGGCAAGACGGAAATTGCCTTGAACGGCGCTCTCGGATTGGCGGCCAGCGGGATTGAGGTCTCCCTGGTGGACCTGGATGTGGTCAAGCCCTACTTCCGGTCCCGGTCCGCCCGGGAATTCTTGAGGCAGGCGGGCGTCCAGCTTGTGGCGCCCGATGGGGAATTCTTCTCCTCGGACCTGCCCATCATCCTGCCCCAGGTGCGCGGCGCGCTGGGCGACCGTTCCCGCAAAGTCCTCATGGATGCTGGTGGCGACGACACGGGAGCGCGGGTCGTGGGGTCGCTGGCGGACACCATTCCGGCCGAGGAGACGGATTTCCTGCTGGTGCTCAACTTCAGGCGGCCTTTCACCCCCGATGTGGATGCCGCCCTGGCCATGGCCAGGGAGATCGAGGCCACGGCCCGCCTGAAGATTACGGGCCTCATTTCCAATACGCACCTGATGAAGGAAACCACCCTCGAAGTGGTCATGGCGGGGCACGAGATGGCGCTGAGGACCTCCAGGCTCATGGGGATTCCCCTCGTGGCCTTGACCGTGAAGGACGCCCTGCTGAGCGCCGTTCAAGGGGCGGGACCCGGGTGCCCCGTGATTCCCCTCAAGCCCCTCGTAAAACCTGCTTTTGAAGAAGAGCGGGGACAGCGCAAGATAGGGCCGCTCTTCGTGGTGGGCTGAGGAGCGAGGAAGGGCGAAGAAGGCCTGGCGCATAGCAAGCGGAAAGGGCGGAGATAGCCGCCCGTTATCATAAGGAGTCACCCGTGCCGCAGATCGTGATTGACCGGGATCAGTGCAAAGGGTGCGAGTTGTGCGTCCACGCCTGTCCCCAGAAGATTCTGGGGATGGCCAAGGAGATCAACGCGAAGGGGTACTTCTTCGCGCGGGTGGAGGAACAGAAGCGCTGCATCGGCTGCCGCCTGTGTTGCATCACCTGTCCCGACTTGGCCATCGAAATGCGCGTGCACGGTACGATGGTCCATTACTTCTCCTACTGACATGGGATCTGGGGATTGGGAATGGGAATTGCGGATTTGGGGCTTGGGGTTGGGGGTCGCTTTTCACTTTTCACTTTTCACTTTTCACTCCTCACTCCTACTTGCCTAGAGGATTCCATCCATGGCTAAGAAATTGATGAAGGGCAGTGAGGCCATCGGGGAGGCGGCGGTTCGCGCGAACTGCAAGCTCTTCTTCGGTTACCCCATCACGCCGCAGAACGAGATCCCCGAGTACATGTCCCACCGGCTTCCGCAGGTGGGGGGGATGTTCGTCCAGGCGGAGAGTGAGGTGGCGGCCTCCAACATGATCTACGGCGCGGCGGGAACGGGCGAACGCGTTTTCACGTCCTCCTCCTCCCCCGGCATCTCGCTCATGTCGGAGGCCATCTCCTACCTGGCGGGAAGCGAACTGCCCGTGGTGCTGGTGAACATCATGCGCGCGGGCCCCGGCCTGGGAGGCATCCTGCCCAGCCAGGCGGACTACTTCCAGGCTACCAAGGGGGGCGGCCACGGCGACTACCGCCTGCTCGTCCTTGCCCCTTGGTCGGTTCAGGAGGCGGCGGACCTGGTGCAGGACGCCTTCGACCTGGCGGACTTCTACCGCAACCCCGTCATGATCCTGGGGGACGGCCTGATCGGGCAGATGATGGAGCCCGTGGAATTCAAGGAAAACCGCGTACCGTGCAAGCCCCTCAAGCCCAAAGATTGGGCCGCAACGGGCTGCAAGGGCGACCGGCCCACCAACATCATCAATTCCCTTTTTCTGGACCCTCAGGTCCTGGAGTATCACAACCAGAAGCTCACGGCCAAGTACGACGCCATGAGGCGCGACGAGGTACGCGTCGCCGAATATGGAACCGGCGGCGACTACGACGTCCTCATCGTAGCCTACGGCACCGTGGCGAGGGTCTGCTCCACGGCTATCGAGGACCTCCGGGAGGACGGGATCAAAGCTGCCATGGTCCGGCCCGTCACCCTCTTCCCCTTCCCCTACGAGGCCGTCCGGGCCGCCGCCAAGAAAGCCAAGGCCGTCCTCGTGGTGGAGCTCTCCTGCGGCCAGATGATCGAAGACGTCCGGCTCGCCCTGGAGGGAAGCCGGCCGATCCACTTCTTCGGCCGCCAGGGCGGCATGCTGGCCTCGCCGGAGGAGGTCGCGCAGAAGGCAAGGGAGATTCTCGCCGGCACGAGCCAGGAGGTGCGCCATGCCTGAAACGGTCTTTTGCCGCCCGGAGGCCCTCCAGCAGGTCACGACCCACTACTGCCCGGGTTGCACCCACGGCGTCATCCACCGTCTCGTGGGCGAGGTGGTGGACGAGCTGGGGCTGCGCGAGCGCACCGTGGGCATCGCGCCCGTGGGGTGCTCCGTGCTGGCCTATAACTACTTCGCCACGGATTTTCATGAGGCCTCCCACGGCCGCGCTCCGGCCGTGGCCACGGGGGTCAAGCGGGCCCGGCCCGACCTCATCGTCTTCGCCTACCAGGGCGACGGCGACCTGGCCTCCATCGGCATGGCCGAGATCATGCACTGCGCCAATCGCGGCGAGAAGGTCACCGTGGTCTTCGTGAACAACGCCATCTACGGTATGACGGGCGGTCAGATGGCTCCCACGACCATGCCCGGCCAAATCGCCACGACCTGTCCGCTAGGCAGAGACGTGGCCCTGGCCGGCTGGCCCATCCGCATGGCCGAGCTCATCTCGACCCTGCGCACGCCCGGCTTCGTGGCGCGGGCCTCCGTCCACACCCCCTTGTATACCGTCAACGCCAAGGCCATGCTGAAGCGGGCATTCCAGTACCAAGCCGAGGGTACCTGCTTTTCGATCGTGGAGATCCTATCCACCTGCCCCACCAACTGGGGCCTTCCTCCCGCGGAGGCGACGGCGTGGCTCGAGGCCAACATGCTGCCCTACTACCCCCTGGGCGTCTTCAAGACACCGGGAGGCGAGGACCGCGCGCCCCTTCCCCTGGGAGGGACCAAATGATTCCCCGCCAGGACACCAAGCCATGTCGTGCGTCCCTTGTGTCCGTGAGGCCCGCCGCCTGGCCCTCGTGCCTTGGAGGGCCGATCCTATCCGGAGCTTTCCATGCAGAATGACGTGATCATGGCGGGGTTCGGAGGCCAGGGCGTCCTGCTCATCGGCAAGATGCTGGCCTACGCGGGCATGCACCAGGGCAAGGAAGTCTCCTGGCTGCCCTCCTACGGGCCGGAGATGCGCGGCGGCACAGCCAACTGCACGGTGGTGATCTCGGACCGGACGGTGGGCTCGCCCGTCATCCAGTGCCCCCGGGCCGTCCTGGCCATGAACCTGCCATCCCTGGAAAAATTCGAGTCCAGCATCAAGCCCGGCGGCCTCCTCCTCATCAACTCCTCCCTCATCGCCAAGGAACCCCAGCGCACGGACGTGAAGGTCCTCAAGGTGCCGGCCAACGACATCGCCAACGATCTCCACAACCCTAAAGGCGCCAATATGGTCGCCCTGGGGGCCTACCTGGGCGCCACCCACGCCGTGGCCCTGGAGGAGATGGAAGCCCTCGTGCGGGAGACCTTCGCCAGCAAGCCCAAGGTGGTAGAAGCCAACATCGCCGCCCTCCGCCGCGGGTACGAGCTGGGTGAAGAGGGAATGAAGTGAAGGGGCCCGCCATGGGCCTCCGAGTTTAAGGAGCAGCCATGCATTCGATCTCCTGTGCGGACGGCCGGCCCATGGAGGCCATTCTGGAGCGGCACCCGAGGGAGGAAGCCTCCCTCATCCAGGTCCTTCAGGACGTGCACCGGGCCTACAACTATCTGCCCTGCGACGTGCTCGTCCATGTGGCCGAAGCTCTGGACGTCCCCGTGGCCAAGGTGTTCTCCGTAGCGACCTTTTATAAAGCCTTCTCCCTCGACCCCCAGGGCAAGACCATCATCAAGGTCTGCACGGGGACGGCCTGCCACATCAGGGGATCAGGCCAGGTTATCGAGGAGATTACCCGCCAACTGGGCATCGGGCCGGGGCAAACCACGAGCGACATGGGGTTCACCCTCAAAACGGTGAACTGCGTCGGCGCGTGCGCCATGGCACCGGTGCTCATCGTGGGCGACCAGGTCCACGGCGGCGTCAAACCCGCCAAGGTGGCCAAGGCGCTCAACCAGGAGGGCCATCGCGATGCGCATTGACTCCAAGGCCCAGTTCGATTCGGCGGTCCAGGACGCCAAGGAGGCCGACGCTTCACGGAAGCTCGACATCCTGGTGTGCTGCGGCACGGGGTGTCTGGCCAACGGTAGCGCGAAGGTGGCCGAGGCCTTCGCCGAGGAAGTGGAGGCTCGCGGGCTCAAGGCCAGCGTGGGCCTCTTCACCAAGAAAACGGGGTGCCACGGCTTCTGCGAGCGGGGGCCCCTGGTCGTGCTCAAACCCTCGGGTGTCCTCTACACCAAGGTCAAGCCCGAGCATGTCCCCGACATCCTGGACAAGACCGTGGCCAAAGGGGAGATCATCACCAAGCTCCTCTACAAAAACCCGGCCACCAAGAAGCCCGTGGAGCAGTACACCGAAATCCCCTTCTACAAGAACCAGACGCGCGTGGCCATGCGCCGCATCGGCCAGGTGGACCCCGCGGACCTGGAGGACGCTCTGGCCCACGGCGCCTACGCGGGACTTGCCCAGGCCCTCTTCCATAAGACCCCCGAGGAGGTCATCGCCGAGGTGGAGGCCTCGGGGCTCCGCGGCCGGGGAGGCGCGGGCTTCATCACGGCGAGGAAGTGGCGGGCGGCCAGGAAGGCGGCCGGGGAGCGCAAATTCGTCCTGTGCAACGGGGACGAGGGCGACCCCGGAGCGTTCAAGGACCGCTCCATCATGGAAGGAGACCCTCACGCGGTCCTCGAAGGCCTGATCATTGGAGCCTACGCGGTGGGCGCCCACGAGGGGTTCATCTACGTGCGGGACGAGTACCCCCTGGCCGTGGTGCACCTCACCCTCGCCATGGAGCAGGCCCGCCAGCGCGGCCTCCTGGGTAAGAACATCCTGGGGACCGGCTTTGACTTCGACGTGAAGATTTCTCGGGGCGGCGGGGCCTTCGTGTGCGGCGAATCCTCCGCCCTCATGCGCTCCATCGAGGGAAAGACGGGCGAGCCTAGGCAAAAATACACCCACGCCACCGACAGGGGCCTTTTCGACTGCCCCACGGTTCTGAACAACGTGGAGACCTGGGCCGACGTGGGCGCTATCCTGGAGCACGGGGGGCCGTGGTTCGCCGCCATGGGCACGGAGAAATCCAAGGGCACCAAGGCCTTCTCCCTCGTGGGCAAAGTGAAGAACACGGGGCTCATCGAACTCCCCATGGGCACCACCCTGCGGCACATCATCTACGACATCGGCGGCGGCATTCTGGACGACCGGCCCTTCAAAGCCGTTCAGACGGGTGGACCCTCAGGCGGCTGTCTGCCCGAATCTCACCTGGATAGTCCCGTGGACTATGAGAAGCTCACCGAGGCGGGCTCCATGATGGGCTCCGGCGGCATGATCGTCATGGACGACCGCACCTGCATGGTGGACGTGGCCCGGTACTTCTTGTCCTTCCTGGTGGAGGAGTCCTGCGGCAAGTGCACGCCCTGCCGCGAGGGGCTGAAGCAGCTTCTCATCATCTACGACGGCCTGGTGGCGGGCCGGGGTAAGGCGGACGACGTGGAGCGAATCGAGCGTCTCGCTGCCGGCATGCAGCTCGGAAGCCTGTGCGAGCTGGGCAAATCGGCCCCCAACCCCGTCCTTTCGACCCTGCGGTACTTCCGGGAGGAGTACCGGGCTCATATCGAACAGAAGGCATGCCCGGCGGGTATCTGCCGCGACCTGACCGCCTACGAGATCATCCCCGGGGACTGCAACGGCTGCCACGCCTGCTTCCGGGCCTGCCCCGCCGACGCCATCACGGGAGAACCCAAGAAGGTTCACACCATCCATCAGGGCAAGTGCATCTCCTGCGGAGCCTGCTACACGGCCTGCCCCACGGACGCCATCCGGTTCTTCCCCAAGGTGGCGCTTGCCACCGCTGCCGCCGGGCAAGGAGGTGCCTCATGAACACCCTCATCATCAACGGCCGGCACGTGAAAGCCCGCGAGGGAGCCATGCTGCTGGAAGTCATCCGCCAGGCGGGCGTGCCCCTCCCCACCCTGTGCGATCACGCAGCCCTGGAGCCTTGGGGCGGGTGCCGCCTCTGCCTCGTGGACGTGACCCGAACGGAGTGGGACGGCTGGGCCAAGATGGTGGTCTCCTGCATGTTTCCGGCCGAAGACGGCCTCATCGTCCGAACCGACAGCCAGCGCGTGGTGGAAACCCGGAAGGTGGTCTTGGACCTCCTTCTGGCCCGGTGCCCCGACACGCCCCTCGTCCAGAAGCTGGCGCGCGACCACGGCATCGAGCAGACTTCCTACCAGCCCAATCCCGAGCCCACGGACTGCGTCCTGTGCGGGCTGTGTACCCGGGTGTGCGACCACATCGGGGTGTCGGCCATCGCCACCGTGAACCGGGGCGCCGGGCGTGAGGTGGCGCCGCCTTTCCACGAGGCTCCGCCCGACTGCATCGGGTGCCTGGCCTGCGCGGAGATCTGCCCCACCTCGTGCATCCCCTTCACCACCAGCGATTCCAAGCGCACGATCTGGGGGAAGAGCTTCGAGATGGTGCGGTGCGCCCAGTGCGGAAGGGCCTTTATTACCAAGGAGCAGGCCGCCTTCTACGACGGCCGGAACGGGGTTCCGGCGAGCTACTTCGGCACCTGCGACGAGTGCAAGCGCAAGGCCCAGGCCCAACAGTTCAGCCGGCTTTCGGCGGGCGCGGGACGGTGAAAACGATGAACCACCAAGGCACCAGGACACCAAGGTTCTAAAGGTCTGGCCCTTGGGGTGCCCTGTGTCGTGGTGATGAATTCCTTCGGAGCGCATGGATGGAGAAAATCTACCGAGTCATCGTCGAGCGGTGCATCGCCTGCGGCAAGTGCGAGCTGGCGTGCGCCTTCGCCCACGGCAGCGAAGGCAAGCCCAGCAAGACCCGCATCAACATTTACAAGCGCGGCCCCGAGCTGGGTACACCCGTGGTGTGTTTCCAGTGCCACGACGCCGCCTGCGCGGCCATCTGCCCCACCGAGGCGCTGGTGCGCAACGAGGCCACGGGCGCCATCGACATGGCCCGAGACCGCTGCATCTCGTGCCGCCTCTGCGTGGCCGCCTGCCCCTTCGGCAACATGCTGTGGGACGATGCCTACCAGTGCGTACAGAAGTGCGATCTGTGCGGGGGCGACCCCAAGTGCGTTCCCTTCTGCCCCACGCATGCCCTCGAATACGTCCCCGCCGGCAAGGCGGCGGTCACGCCCGAGCCGCTGGTTTGGGAGGAAGCCGGGAAGCTGGGAAGCTAGGAAGTTGGGAAGCAAGGAAATCAGGAGTCAGGAGGGAAGTTGGGAGCCGGACCGCCTGTCCCCTGTCCCACGAAGCGAGGAACCCATGAACGACCCAAAGGACCAAGTCCGAGACATTCTGCGGAAGGCCTACCAGATCGAAGTGGACGGCTATACCTTCTACAGCATGACGGCCGACCAAGCCACCCACCTCGCCGTCCAAGAGCTCTTCGAGAAGCTCGCCAAGGACGAGGTGGAACACAAAGCCTACCTGAAGGAGATCATGAAGGGAGTGGAGTCCAAAGGTGCGGCCGCCTTTGCGCTGGACCGCCGAACCCCGGACCTCAAGGCCTTCAGCGATACAATTTTCACGCGTAAGTTCAGGGAACAGGCCGCCGGTGCTAGCTTTGAAATGGGCGTCCTCTCCGTAGGCATGACCCTGGAGAATAACGCCATCCGGCTGTTCTCCGAGTCCGCCGCCCAATCGGGCGAACACGAGGTCAAGGCCTTTTACCAGTTCCTCGCGGACTGGGAAAAACAGCATTTCGACGCCCTTCAGGGCCTGTTCAGAAGCGTCCGGGAGGATTTCTGGCACGCCGGGGGCTTCGCCGCGTTCTGAGCGGCGCTCCCGGCTCCCGGCTCCCCGTGCCTCCGCCCCTCCACCTTAGCTTTTCCTGCCTAACACCTTGAAATCCTTGACAGGCCTTTCAAGGGTTCCTTATACTTACCGTGTTGCGTTGTACCCAGGAGGGGAGGGCGGGCGACTTCCATGGCCGAGCGTTTAGGCGAGCTCCTCATCAAGGCTGGATTGGTGACGCAGAAGCAGATCGAAGAAGCGCTGCAGATGCAAAAGACCAACGGCGGCAAGTTGGGGTATAACCTCGTCAAACTGGGACACGTGAAGGAGGAGGACATCACCTCCCTCCTGTCCGAGCAATACGGGGTCCCGGCCATCCACCTCGAGCACTTCGAGATCGACGAGTCCATCCTCAAGCACATCCCTTCGGACGTGGCCCAGAAGTACCTCCTCATTCCCATCGAACGCACGGGCGCCACCCTTACGGTGGCCATGGCCGATCCCTCCAACGTCTTCGCCCTGGACGACGTGCGGTTCATCACGGGGTACCAGGTGGAGCCCGTGGTGGCGGCCGAGGCCTCCATCCGCGAGGCCATCGGCAAGTACTACGGCTCCTCTCACGACATCCAGCTCAAGGAGGTCATGGACGAGTTCAGCAAGCAAGAGGTGGCGGACCTGGAGGTGGAGGACGACGAGAGCGAGATCTCGGCGGAGGACATGGAGGCGGCAAGCCAGGAGGCCCCCGTCGTGAAGCTCTGCAACCTCGTCCTGACCGACTCGGTGAGGAAGGGGGCGAGCGACATCCACATCGAGCCTTACGAGAAGGAACTGCGTGTGCGGCTGCGCATCGACGGCGTCCTCTACGAGATGCTCAAACCGCCCATGAAGCTCAAGGAAGCCATCGCCTCCCGCATGAAGATCCTGGCCAAGCTGGATATCGCCGAAAAGCGCCTCCCCCAGGACGGCCGCATCAAGATGCGCATGAAGCTGGACAACAAAACCAAGGAGATCGACTACCGCGTCTCCACGGTGCCCACCCTTTACGGGGAAAAGATCGTCCTCCGGCTTCTGGACAAAGAAGGGCTCAAGCTCGACCTGACTAAGCTCGGATTCGAGCCGGAGAGCATGGAGAAATTCGAGCGCGCCATCCTCAAACCCTACGGGATGGTGCTCGTCACGGGCCCCACGGGCTCGGGCAAGACCAACACCCTTTATTCGGCCGTGGGCCGCCTTAACACGCCCGAGACCAACATCATGACCGCCGAGGACCCGGTAGAGTTCAGCATCACGGGCTGCAACCAGGTCCAGATGAAGGAAGCCATCGGCCTGAACTTCGCTTCCGCCCTCCGCGCCTTCCTGCGGCAGGACCCCAATATCATCTTGGTGGGCGAGATCCGTGACTTCGAGACGGCGGAGATTGCCGTGAAAGCCGCCCTCACGGGACACATGGTCCTCTCCACCCTCCACACCAATGACGCCCCTTCCACCATCAGCCGCCTCATGAACATGGGCATCGAGCCCTTCCTCGTGGCCACCTCCGTGCACCTCATCCAGGCCCAGCGCCTCGTGCGCCGGGTCTGCAAGGAGTGCAGGGAAGAAGTGAAAATGCCCAAGAAAGCCATGCTGGATTTGGGCTTCCGCGAAGACGAGGTGGACACGGTGACGATTTTCAAGGGCAGGGGGTGCCCCGTCTGCAACAACACGGGGTGCAAGGGCCGGACGGCCCTCATGGAGGTCATGGAGATGACGGACCAGCTCCGGGAGATGGTCCTCATGGGCGCCAACGCCGTGGAACTCAAGCGGCAGGCCCTGGAAGACGGCATGGTCACCCTCCGGCGCTCGGGTCTGATCAAGATCGCCGCGGGGACGTGCCCCGTCGAAGAAGTCGTTCGCGAAACCGTCAATTAGCGGAGTGAGGAGGGCCCCATGGCCGTTTCTATCCACCAGCTCCTGAAATACATGGTCGACAACCAGGGCTCGGACCTCCACATCACCGTCAACTCACCGCCCCAGGTGCGCATTCACGGCAAGCTCACGCCCATCCCCAACACCGAACCCCTCACGGCGGCGGAGACCAAACAGCTCTGCTACTCCATTCTCACGGACCAGCAAAAGCACAAATTCGAGGAGACCCTCGAGCTGGACCTCTCCTTCGGCATCAAGGGCCTGAGCCGGTTCCGCGGCAACGTGTTCAGCCAGCGGGGCGCCGTGGCCGGGGCCTTCCGGACCATCCCCTACGAAATAAGGGGGTTCAAGGAGCTGGGCCTCCCCACGGTAGTGGAGCGGCTCGCCGAGAAACCGAGGGGGCTCATCCTCGTGACGGGCCCCACGGGCTCGGGCAAGTCCACCACGCTGGCGGCCATGATCGACAAGATCAACCGAGAGCGGAACGATCACATCGTCACCATCGAAGACCCCGTGGAGTACCTGCACCCGCACAAGTCCTGCATCGTGAACCAGCGGGAGATCGGATCCGACACTTACTCCTTCAAGGCCGCCCTTAAGAGCATCCTGAGGCAGGACCCGGACGTGGTTCTCATCGGCGAAATGCGGGACTTGGAAACCATCGAGGCGGCCCTCCGCATCGCCGAGACGGGCCACCTCACCTTCGCGACCCTGCACACCAATTCCGCCGTGGAGACGGTCAACCGCATCATCGACGTCTTTCCCAGCCACCAGCAGGCCCAGGTCCGGACCCAGCTTTCCTTCGTCCTCCAGGGCATCCTCTGCCAGTCCCTGCTCGTGGCCCGGGGGGGGAAGGGACGCGTCATCTGCGTGGAGGTCCTGGTTCCCAACCCGGCGATCCGCAACCTGATCCGTGAGGACAAGGTCCACCAGCTTTATTCGGTCATGCAGACGGGCCAAGGCGGCAGCGGTATGCAGACCTTCAACCAATCCTTGGCGGACCTGTACATCCACGGCAAAATCGATCTGGACACGGCCCTGCAGCGGTCGTCCATGCCCGAAGAATTGCAGGAACTCATCAACCGGAACGTGACGCTCGGGGGGCGGCAGATGAACGTCCCGGTCCCCGGAATGCCCGGAGCGCCGCCGCGCGGGCCCGTCGTGGCGCGCAAGCCATGACCATCGAGTGAGGAGGGTGGGAGATGCCCCAGTTCGAGTGGAAGGGCCGAAGGCGCACCGGTGAAATGATTGACGGCTCCATGACGGCGGACAACAAAGACGCCGTGGTGGGGGCCCTCCGCCGGCAGCAGATCGTGGCGGTCAAGATCAAGGAAAAGGGCAAAGAGCTGGCCTTGCCCAAGATCGGCGGAGGGGTATCCAGCAAGGTCCTGGCCATCTTCACCCGTCAGTTCTCCGTCATGATCGACGCGGGCCTCCCCGTCGTTCAGTGCCTGGAGATCTTGGGCTCTCAGCAGCAGAACAAAACCTTCCAGCGGGTCCTCTTCGAAGTGCGCGAGGACGTGGAAGCGGGCTCTTCCCTCAACGAAGCCTTCAAAAAGCACCCGCGCGTCTTTGACAACCTTTACTGCAACCTCGTAGCGGCGGGCGAGGCAGGCGGCATCCTGGACACGATCCTTCAGCGGCTGAGCGTCTACATCGAGAAAAACGTCAAGCTGGTGGCCGCCGTCCGGTCGGCCATGATCTACCCCATCGTCGTGGTGACCGTGGCCATCCTCGTCGTGGTCGTCATCATGTGGAAGGTCATCCCCACCTTCGCCAGCCTCTTCGAGGGGGTGGGAGCCAAGCTCCCCCTGCCCACCCTCATCGTCATCGCCATCAGCAACTTCCTTGGACGCTGGGGTTGGCTCTGCATCCTGTTTCTCATAGGTCTCTTTGTGACCCTGCGCCTATACTACCGCACGGAGAACGGGCGCTACCTCATTGACAAGATCATGCTGAAGTCGCCCATCTTCGGCGTGGTCCTGCGCAAGATCGCCGTGGCGCGCTTCTGCCGGACCCTGGCCACCCTCGTGGCTTCGGGCGTGCCCATCCTCGAGGGGCTGGACATCACGGCCAAGACCTCGGGCAACGCCATCGTGGAAGAGGCGATCCTCAAGACGCGCAAGTCCGTGGAGGAGGGCAAGACCCTCACGGAACCCCTCGCCGCCTCTGGCGTCTTTCCGGGCATGGTGACCCAGATGATCAGCGTGGGCGAATCCACCGGAGCCCTGGACGCCATGCTCTCCAAGATCGCGGACTTTTACGAGGACGAGGTGGACGAGGCGGTGGCCAACCTCATGTCCCTGCTGGAGCCCGTCATCATCGTCTTCCTCGGCGTGACCATCGGCGGCATCGTCATCGCCATGTACCTGCCGCTCTTCACCCTGATTAATCAGATCAACTAGGGATGGAGTCCAAGGGTCCACGGAGGGATGGAGTCCACGGGTACAGGCGTCCACGAGCCCACGCAGGGAAGAAACATGGGCCCTTGGACCGCTTGGGCTCGTGGGTTCGCGGGCTCGCGGGCTTCTTCCGTTCCAGGCACCCTGCCCCATTACGACAATGGAGCCCCTAGAGAAACAAGCCGTCCGGCTGATGGTGGTCCGGACGGTGGTGGCGTTTACCTTTTTCCTCAGTGCCCTGGGCATCCAGGCCTTCTCGGGGGCCGAGTTCAATCTCTGGCCCTTCTTTTATTTCACGGCCTTCGTGCTGGGCATCAACGTCCTCTACAGCGTTGTCTACCTGGCGTTCAAGCCATGGCGCCAGCGGCCCCTGTTCATCTACATCCAGATCACGGGCGACATCCTGTCCGTCACCCTCCTGGCCTTCCTCACGGGAGGCATCAACAGTATCTACACCTTCCTCTACCACGTGCTCATCGTGGTGGCCGGGTATCTCCTAAAGCGGCGGGGCGCCTTCACGGTGGCCGTCCTGGACTCCCTGGCCTACGGTCTCTTCTGCGTGGCCATGCTCTACAACTGGGTAAACCCGGAGCACTTCGGCGACCACCTACCCTACGATGTCCCCACGGCCAGCTCCACCCTTTACGCCCTTCTGGCCCACTACGTGGGGTTTTATCTTATCGCGGGCCTCATGAGCATCATGTCCGAGCGCATCGAAGCCACGCGCCGGGCCCTGGGCGCCATGGAGAAGGACTTCACCTCCCTGCGCAGCCTGAACGAGCAGATCCTCTCCTCCCTGGGCTGGGGCGTGGTCACGACGGACCTCCAGGGCCGGGTCACCTTCGCCAACCCCGCGGCCATGCGGCTGCTGGGCGAGACCATTCCCGGGGGCTGGAGCTTCAACGGACGGCTCGCGGAACTGGGCTCTCCTGGCATCAGCTTCGCCCCCGAAGACCTTGAGCGAGAGCGGGATTACGAGCTGGTGCTCGGCGCCAACAGCCGCTTTCTGTCCGTGGCCGTGGCTCCTCTGCGCACGCTGGAGACGTCCCTGGGCCAGCTTATCTTCTTGCGAGACCAGACGGAGGTGGTCAAGCTCAAGGAGCAGGTCGCCCTCAAGGACCGCCTTGCGGCCACGGGGGCCATGGCCGCCGACATTGCCCACGAGATCAAGAACCCCCTGGGCAGCATCTCCGGGGCGGCCCAGATGCTCCAGCGGCAGTCCTCCCCCGAGGGAGGCGAGTTCGCCCTCCTCGGCATCATCCAGGAGGAGAGCCGGCGCCTGAGCACCACCCTCGACAACTTTCTCCGCTTCGTCAAGCCGGCTCCGCCCAAGAAGCGGAGCCTCGATTTGGCGTCCCTCACGGACGAGGTGGTCACCCTTTTCCAGAATGATCCGGCTATCGCCAGCCATCTCCATGTGGATCTCCACCTCCCCACAACTCCTGCCAAGGTCCGCGTGGATCCGGACCAAATCCGCCAAGCCCTGTGGAACCTCCTCCAAAACGCCCGCAAGGCCGTGGGGGAAGATGGACGCATCACGGTTTCCTTAACCCTGGAGGGTGAAGAGGCTATACTGGACGTGGAGGATAATGGGATCGGCATGCGCCAGACCGAGGTCGCCGAGTTCTTCCAGCCTTTCCGCCGCGGCTTTGCCCAGGGCTCGGGCCTTGGGCTCTCCATCGTTTACCGCATCCTGGAGCAACACGGCGGCCGAATCCGCATCGATTCGGCCCCCGGCAAAGGCACCCGCTGCCGCCTCACCCTTCCTCTGGAGCCGGCCCTATGAGCGGGCAGATCCTCATCGTCGACGACGAAGCCTCCATGCGGAAGATGTTGGACATCCTCCTCACCCAGGAAGGGTATGAAGTCCAAACCGCCCCAAACGCCGAGGCGGCCATGGACGCCCTCAACCTCCATCCCTTCGATCTGGTTCTATCCGACATTCGCATGCCCGGCCTTTCGGGCATCGACCTCCTGAGGCGGCTCAAAACGGAGGATTCCCAGACCGAGGTGGTCCTCATGACGGCCTATGCGAGCACGGAATCGGCCATCGAGGCCATCAAGCTGGGCGCCTTTGACTACGTGACCAAGCCTTTCCAGGTGGACGAACTCGTCAACATCGTCCGCCACGCCCTGGAGAAAAAAGCCCTCAAGGAAGAGAACGTCCTGCTCAGGGTCGAGCTGAGCCAGCAGGAGCGCTTCGGAGAAATCGTGGGCGGCAACCCCAAGATGAGGCAGGTCTACGCCCTCATCGAACGTATCGCCCCCGCCACGAGCAGCGTCCTTATCCAGGGGGAAAGCGGCACGGGAAAGGAGCTGGTGGCCAAGGCCATCCACCAGCGCTCCCTCCGAAGCCGGCAACCCTTCGTCGCCATCAACTGTGGCGGCCTGCCTGAGACTCTTCTGGAAAGCGAACTCTTCGGCCATGCCAAGGGAGCCTTCACGGGCGCTATCGCCACCAAGAAGGGCCTCTTCGATACCGCCTCGGGCGGGACCCTGTTCCTGGATGAGATTGGCGAGACCTCCCCCGCCATGCAGGTGAAGCTCCTTCGCGCCCTGCAGGAGAAGCGGATCCGTCCCGTGGGAGGCAATGACGAACACCCCGTGGACGCCCGCGTCCTTGCGGCCACCAACCAGGACCTTCAGAAGATGGTCCAGGACAAGCGGTTCAGAGAAGACCTGTACTACCGCGTCAACGTCATTTCCATCGTCATGCCACCCCTGCGGGAGCGGCGCGAGGACATTCCCCTCCTGGTGCGATTTTTCACCGAGAAGTACGCGCGCCTCTGGGGTAAGGAGGTCCCGGCCCTCACCCAGGAGGCCATGCGAGCCCTGGAGAAGTATCCCTGGCCGGGCAACGTCCGCGAGCTGGAGAACGTGACCGAGCGGGCCATGGCCCTGGCCCAAGGACCACGCATCGAGCGGCGAGACCTGCCCGACGAGGTTCGGGGCTTTCAGAGCCCCGCGGACACGGGAGGCATCGACATCCCCGAGTCGGGGTTCCTCCTGGACGACGTGGTGGAGCGCATTCGCGCCGGCTACGTCCAGAAAGCCCTCGAACTGGAGGGGGGCGTCATGGTGAAAGCCGCCCGGCGGCTGGGCATCACCTTCCGCTCCATGCGGTACCTCGTGAAAAAATACGGGCTCAACGCGAAGGAGAAGTGAGGATGGATTTCAGATTTAGGATTTGGGATTTGGGGATTGGGAAGGCGGAAAGGGGAAGGAGCATTCACCACCGGGACACCAGGCAAGGAGGGGGGAAGTAGGGTGAGCGCAGGCGAGGTCTCCACCCCCGAAATCAGCCTCATGGTTCCCCTCTACAACGAGGAAGGGAACGTGGAGCCCCTGCTGGACCGCATCGCGCAGGTGATGTCCGCCCTGGGCCGCACCTACGAGGTGGTTCTGGTGGATGACGGCTCCACGGACCGGACGGTGGAGCTCCTCAAAAAGGCCGTGGCTAGGCGCCCCCATCTGCGAGTGGTTTTTTTCCGCCGCAACTCGGGGCAGACGTCGGCCCTCGCCGCGGCCATCGACCACGCCCGGGGCGAGATCCTCATCCCCCTGGACGGCGACCTTCAGAACGATCCCGGAGACATCCCGGTGCTCCTGGAGAAGCTGGCCGAAGGCTACGACGTGGTGAGCGGGTGGCGCAAGAACCGCAAAGATCCCTTTTTCACGCGCACCCTCCCCTCCAAGCTGGCCAACGGCCTCATCTCCCTCATCTCGGGCGTGAAGCTTCACGATTACGGCTGCACCCTCAAGGCCTACCGGCGCGAGGTCATCAAGCCCGTGGTCCTGGTAGGAGAGATGCACCGGTTCATCCCCATCCTCGCGAGCTGGCAGGGGGCCCGGGTCACGGAGGTGGTGGTCAACCATCACCCGCGCGTCTCCGGCAAGAGCAAGTACGGCCTCATGCGCACCTTCAAAGTCGTGCTTGACCTGCTCACCATCAAGTTCCTGGGCTCCTTCCTCACCAAGCCCATCTACGCCTTCGGCGGCGCCGGCGTCATCCTCTTCGGCCTCTCCTTTCTCCTGGCCCTCTACACGCTCTGGGAAAAGTTCTTCGAAGTGCCCACCGTGTGGGTCCACCGAAACCCCGTCTTCCTCGTGGCCATCTTCTTCGCCCTCGCCGGCATGCAGCTCATCATGATGGGCCTCCTCGGCGAGCTTCTCATCCGCATCTACTTCGCTTCCTCCCAAACCACCCCCTACGTCGTGCGGGAGGTAATGGAATCGAAGGAAGTGAAGCGTGACGAGTGAGGAGTGAAGAGATGGGCAAGCTCCGTGGGGCAGGCGCCCCCGCCTGCCATCTTCTTCCTCCATCCCGCGGCCGGGGGCGGCCGCGCCACGGGAAACCCTCCTTGCTCCGTGGGGCAGGCGCCCCCGCCTG